>JARFQY010000166.1 GCA_029287535.1 Filomicrobium sp. | reverse complement strand
TGTACCCATGGGTGAGCCATCACCACGCCCCTCCAATGCCATCAACGCATTGGAAACTATGTGATTTACTGTGCTCTCAGGTGGCGGAGATAACCCGCTGCTTGGGGAATGCGGGCTCAACAGATAAGCTGCACTTGACTTCACTTCCGCCTCGGTGAAGCTGACGGCGAGTATTTGATATCGTGGAGACAAGCGTCACATGACAATTTTTGGAGATCTAAGGCCGAGTGGAGTTGTTCTGACACTGTGTCTTTTTACGATTGGCTGGCTCAGTCCTGCCTTTGCGCAAGACAGGGTCGATCCATTAGGCGTCGTTCAGTTCGAGGGAGTGGTCGAGCCGCTCAGAGAGAGCGACATTTCTCCGAGATTCGACGGTCTGCTTAAAAAAATTACGTTCCAGCCGGGGGATATCGTCAAGAAAGGGGACTTGTTGTTCCAACTTTTGACGCTCGAACAGGACTACACGTTGAAGCTGGAGAAGGCTGAAGAACAGCGAGCGAAAGCTCAGCTGCGCCTTGCCGAAGCCGAGCTCTCACGAGCGCAGACGCTGCGACAACGTGATGTGAACTCTGTCGCGCAGTTGGAAGCGGCAGAGGCGGCACGTGATGTTGCCGCAGCTAACCTTAGATTAGCTGCCACAAAGGTGGAGATGCGCGAAATTATTATTCGTGAGTTTAGCCTCTATGCCCCGTTTGATGGCATGATGCGGAAGCCACTGGTCAATGAGGGGGTGTACATTACTAAGAATGCACGCGAGTCGAGTGCGCTTGTCGTCATCACACAACTTGATCCCATTCGCGTTACTGGGTTCGTCCCGTTCCAAATATATGCTGCGCGTCGAGCAATCCTGTTGACGGATGAAGCTACAAAAAAAGGCTTAAGGCTCAAGCTGATATTGCCAAGCGGCGAAGAGTACCCTCAGACAGGCCAGATCGCGTCGGGGGGCTATGAATTTGACTCAGAAACCCAGCGTATTTTGATTTCAGCGATCTTCCCTAACCCGAACCTCCTGCTTCGCCCGGGCCTCAAGGTTACGATCCGGTCAAGTCTGATGGAGCAGCAATAGATCGAAGGGGCAGATGATCTGCTGCGCGGTCATTGCTCAATAGCCGCCGCCAGGATGCCACGGAGGGCTCTCAAAATTTCGGTGCGAAGCCGGGCTCGACCGGGCGCACCAGCCTGAGAGTTCGATGACCCATGTACTCATCACTAGACAACTGGGGTTGGATGAGGGACTACCGAGTTGAATATGCACGATTGTAGTCAACGGTTTTGGCTTGCGGTAGGAGCACACTTGCTATGAATGGGCCGCGTTTCGACTCGTAAATCTTGGCAAATCGTATCAGGTGCACGGAGCAAACAGTGATGCATTTAATTCAGAAATCGCCGAGCAAGCCAATTAGCAGAAGAGATGTTTTGAAAACAAGCTCCTGTGCGGCTGCCAGTGCACTCTTTCTTCCTTACCGGTCCGCGATCGCTCAGCCCGAAAGCGCGGATATCATTTTGCGCGGTGGCCCGATCTTCACCATGGACCCGGCCAATCCGCGGCCAAAGGCGCTGGCCATTCGCGGCGGGCGTATCATGGCAGTGGGCGGGCTCAAAGAGGTCAACGCACTGGCAGGTAGCAAAACGCAGATTGTCGATCTCGACGGGCGGACGCTAATGCCTGGCATGATCGACAGTCACGCGCATACCTGGTCCGTTGTGAAGGACGACTACATCATCATCAGCCCCACCGAAGTAGCTTCTTTCGACGAGGTGATGCAAAAGCTTAAAGAGGGGGCCGAGAAGCTGAAAGAGGGTGAGTGGCTGCTGGCCGCGGACTACGACGGTGTCGTTACACCGGGCGGGCGCCAGTTCAGGCTGCAGGATATGGATGGGATCGCACCGAATAACCCATTCCTCCTTCTCGAAGGGAGCGGCCACGTCGCCTACGTAAACTCGGTCGCCCTCAAGTTGGCCGGCATAGATAAGACCACGCCCGATCCCGTGTCGTCGCGCTACGTGAAGGATGCAAATGGGGAACTCACTGGACGCCTCGAAGAGCCGGGGGCGTTTGCTCCAGTCATCAACTTGGCTCAGCAGCTTACCGACGAAGACATGGAGTTCCGCACGCTGCGGATGCTCACCAACGCTTCACGGCTGGGGATAACCTGCATTGGCGATCCAAGTGTCGGGCAGAACAAGGGGCTCGAAGACGTGAGGCTGCTGGAGCGCATCAAAGATCGCTGTCCGACCCGTCACCGTGCGTTCCTTGTCTCCACTGAAATGGATGTGTGGGCCGAGAACGGTATCAGAATGGGCTACGGTGATGACAAGTTTCGCGTCGCCAAAATGAAGGCATGGTCTGATGGTGCGACGCAAGCTTATTCGTCCTACCTGCGCGAGCCTTATCTCGGAACCGACAGCCGGGGCGCGCTGAACTACACCGAGGAGCAGCTCTATGAGATCGTCAAGCGGGCGCACGGAGACGGCTTCTCGCTTGCCGTCCATGGAAACGGGGACGCGGCCATCGATCTGGTGCTACGCGTCTACGAGCGTGTGCTCAAGGAAAATCCTCGCGACGATCACCGGCACCGCATCGAACACTGCAGTGTCGGGCATCCAGAACAGTACACAAAAATGAAGGAACTCGGTGTGTCGCCGACCTATCTCTCTGGTCACATCCGATGGTGGGGTAAAGCCTTCAGGGATAATCTTCTCGGTCCGGATCGGATCAAATACTACGACGCCGCAGCGAAAGCGATCGAGCTGGGCATTCCATTCTCCATGCACAGCGATTACTCAGTTACGCCACTCGGCCCCCTACGTTGCGTACAGGATATGGTCACCAGGGTAATGGCAGACGGCGGCGAGGTCTTCGCGCCGGAGCAGCGCATTCCAGTCGAACAGGCGCTCAAGGGTGTTACGACCCATGCCGCGTGGCAGCTGCACATGGACGACATTGCGGGCAGCCTCGCGACGGGTAAGTATGCCGATCTCGCGATCCTCGAAGACGACCCCACATCAGTGGATCCGATGCAGATCGAGAAAATCGCAGTGAGCGAAACTTGGCTTGAGGGCGAGAAACAGAACACAAACTAGGTCCCGCGACCAACCTCTCAGCTGCCGTCGCGTCACTTGACGGGATGGTTGATGCGCAGCTCAGCCATCGACAGGTGAGACCGGTTCCGTGTCAGGGTGCTAAACGCATTGGGCCCTCAAATCATAGGCACCTACATAATGGCTTTTTTGCGAAGTACCATTTTTGCTGTCGTTTTGACCTCGGTCACTTTTGGTCCGCGACCGGCCTACGCCTGCGTGTTTCACAATTACGATCCGCAACTAACCCTGGTCGACCAACTACTCGACAGCCAGCAAATCGTGCTGGCGCAACCCGCGCTTGCTGATCCACTTCGATATGAGGCTTTTTCAGCGGTGAAAGGTCGCTTGGGCGGAGTTGAAATTCCGCAGCGTGTTGACGTCGCGACACTCAACCAATTTATCCAAAGCGAGGGCGGCTACGTTTTATTCGCACGTAAAGCTTATGGGCCCTGGCGGAAATTAGCTTTTGCTGACAGGGCTTTTTTGACCGTCCTAAATGAAATTCTAGCCCATCTGCCAAAATGGGAAGCAGGATCGGGGTCGGCTCGACTACGTTTCTTCGCCTCCAAGTTAAACCATCGGGATATCCGGGTGCGTCGGATGGCGATGCGCGAACTTGATCGCGTAGTGGCGTCGCTTCACAGGTCTGCTGGGTTAAGGAGGGAGCCTCCACGCAACCATGTTAATTCCTTTGCCGGGTTGAAGCGGTCCGACACCTCGCCGGTCGCACAAATATCCTTTTTCAAATCGAACCTCGCAATAGGTGCACCCTCTTCGAGATTGAGCTTGTGCAGGTCGATCCAAACGACGGTCGGGTTTTGCGTGAACTCAAAGTAGTAACGACCATTGGTCAAATCGCTGATCGTGCGCCACCGCGTTGGCGAGACGTTGGGACGGGCAGGGTCGTTCACCCCCCAGGGTGTGGACATGTTGCGAATGACGGAGAGGACATTGGCGACGGCCTCGTGGTAATCGGCAGGCTCCTCAGGCAAGGCGCTCAGGTAATAAGCGCCGCGGACGAAGCGTTCATCGGCCTGCGAGCCGCCGGGCAGAGGCTTGTCGCCACCAAGCCCCACGTACTGCTTCATGTTGGCAAGCTGGTCCTTGTAGGGGGGCGAATTCGTCATGACCGTCACATCGCGGCCGCGATGGATGCCGAATTTTCCATCCAGCACCTCGATCACGGCCGAGTCGCCGGTCTTGTCGGCGATCGAGTAATGGAACGGCGACTGCACCTTGTCTTCGAAGTGCATCATGTAGATCGGAACGATCTGCACGTCTTCCAGCGCATTGATCACCTCGTCAACTGTAGCGAAGTTGTCGAGCATCCATTGCGAGAAGATCGACACAGAGATACCGGCCTTTGTTACGTCCCGAGGTCCAAAATCAGATTCAGCAAGGTAGAGCAGGTTGGAATTCAGACCTGCCTCGTTCATCCCGTCAGTGATCGCCGCATTGTAACAAGCCCCCACGACACTGCCGTATTTGGAAGTCCAGGTTGCGGGATTTTCATCAACGGCCCCGTCGCGCTTCATACCCCGCGGAAAAACGTAGACCTTTGTCTGCAGGTCCTCAAACCAATCCTCATTACGCCCAACGAGAATCGGCTGGCCGTCTTTGTTAAATAATATTCGTGAGCACATCAGCCATTCCTTTCTGAAAAAAGTGCACGCAAAGAACGCAGTGGCGAGGCATTCATTATGTCCCGCGTAGTGGGAGAGCCACTGATAACGCCGCAGCAGGTCATGCTCTTGCGTTCATACGTGAAGCTCCTGTTTTCACCAAAGGTACTTGGTCGTGTCAAAACGCGATTTGATCATGCAGGACAGAT
>JARFQY010000113.1 GCA_029287535.1 Filomicrobium sp. | reverse complement strand
GGAAAAGGGGCGACCATCATCCAAATCACTGATCTCCAGTTTCGGACACGCTGTCCCGCTGACAAAGCAGCGCGGACCTGGGGCTAAGCGACCGCTTGATGTTTGCCTTGCGAGCCGCCTTCGAGGCGACGCAAATCAGGTACAAGGATGTCATGTGTACTCAGCAAATGGATCACACCATCATTCTTCAAATGAGTGAGCTGGCGACTGACTGTTTCAATTGTGAGTCCGAGAAAATCGGCTATGTCGGAACGGCTGAGGGGCAGAGTGAACCTGGCATGATTGGTTTCCGACGGATGCTCTTTGCAACCGGCATCTAAAGCAGCGTATCGGCTGGCGATCAGGTGCAAGAAGCTCGCAACCTTTTCTCTTGCCTTCTTGCGGCCCAAGACAAACATCCAGTCTCTGGCCGCATCGAGATCATTGAGCGTTCGTTCAAACAATCGATGTTCAAGAGCAGGATGGTCGCGTAGGAGCTTTTCAAAAGAGTCGTAACGGTAAACGCAGGCAACGACGTCAGTCGCGGCCTGCGCAAAGTAGGGGTTGGACCTGACGAACGCCCGACCCAGGAAGTCTGAGGGAAAGAGCAACCCAACGATTTGCTGACGTCCGTCGCTCGAAACTTGATTGAGCTTTACGACACCGGAGACAACATTCGCGAAGAATGTCGCCGGTTCCTCAGCCACCAGGATCGTTGATCCGGCATCAAACTTACGAGTGTGGGAAATCCTGCGGAGAGCGACCAGCTCCTCCATGCTCATCGCACCGCATATGGCGCGGTCACGAATGTCGCAACGGCTACAGGCTCCTGCGCGAACATCCAACGAACTGATGTTCATGGCCTCCTCCGAGTGGGGTTTTTGAGACGCTATCGGTCTCTCTTACGATGAACAAGTCATCACCAGAAATGGCCCGAAGTATCAAGTGCTTCGTTGGTCAAAGAGCGGGAAAGGACCGCCACGGAATGACAATCGGGTATGGCGATAAGATTATGGGAAATCTCTATTACTGTGCTTTGGCCCGCTGAAACTCAGTTCAAAATGGCAGAGCGGGTCTCCGCGAGTGCAGCACATCGAATGGCGAACGACCGTAGCCGGGCTGACCAGCTCGCGAAACAAGCGTTCGAAAACGGCTTGATGCCAAACGCAATCTGGCATGGCGAGAGGATTATCGGAGATCTCGATTACAGCGGGTTGGCCCGCACTTGTGCGGCACGTGCCTGAGCCCACAAAGGTCCAAGCGTTTTTGTTTATCGCAGCCAGGAGAATTGGGGCAGCGATCGGCGCCGGGAGCCGGCGGAGGATGATCTGCACGGCGCGCGGTATACGGTTGGCAAGGATGTAGTCCGCTGTGCGCTGTCCGGCAGCTTTCGCAATACGAGTGGCCGACTCATCGGGCAAATTTTGCCACAAGGCGGTGAAGAGCGCCGCTGGAATGCGCTCGTTGATCATCTGCGTCGGAGGCTGATCGAGGAGTTCCGCGAAGCCTGCACACTCGAAGACCTGCCGCGCAGCGCCGGTACCGTGCATATCGCGCAGCGCGTCGGCCAGCTGAATGACGGCGTTTGGTCCCACGCAGGCCCCAGGGCGATCCGCGCGGGATTCGGTGCGGGCTTCTTCCGGTGCCTGCACCAGACTAGTTCCCTGGCCCTGCTGCTGGTGCTTCGTCCATCATCTGTTGGGTTCCTCCACCGCAGAGCTTCGCATTGGCCGCCCTGTCAGCGGCGCGCGCCTTGCCTTGCGTCCTTATTGCCTCGCGTCTTTCAGCAGCCCGGGCTGCCCGGTCAGCGGCGGCTTCCCAGTCGTCCATCTGTGCGTCAGCGATGGTCCGCGTTTCATCAAAATCGAACTGGACCTTGTTCTTGGACTGAGGGCCCCAGTATCCAGCTTTGCCCAGATCATAGAAGGTGCGGGAGAAGCCCGCCTTCAAGAACGCCTTCAGGCATCCCAGCAAGTAGCGCCTTCGAAAGCCCGTTCCGCGCCACGGGTAATGGAACAAGGCCTTCTGCATGTAGAAGCGGCGATAGTTCTTCATCACGCCATTGAGAAGTTCGCCGCGCGTCAGGGCCTTCGGCCGCATGATCGGGGTTACGAAGTTGTACTTGGAGAAATCAAAGACTTCGACCTTATCCCGTATCTCTTGGAAAAGCGGTGTGAATGGCCAGGGCGTGTACATCGCCCAGTTCGCTAAATCCGGCTGCCATTCCCAGGCCATCCGATATGTTTCTTCCAGAGTCTCTTCTGTCTCATTGTCCAAGCCGACGATGAACTGAGCCTCGACGAAGATGTCTGCCTCGCGCAGAAGCCGGATCGCCTCCTTGTTCTCGGCAACCTTGGTTTCCTTATTGAAACGATCAAGCTTGAGCTGGGCTGCAGCCTCGGTTCCCAGCGAGACGTGCACCAAACCAGCCTCGCGGTAGAACGAAAGCAATTCCTTATCCCGCATAATGTCCGTGACGCGGGTATTGATGCCCCACTTGATTTTTTCGGGCAGGCCGCGCGCGATCAGCTCTTCGCAGAACTGAATGAACTTCTTGCGGTTGATCGTCGGCTCTTCGTCCGCGAGGATGAAGAAACCGACGTCGTGATCAAGGACCAGCTGCTCGATCTCGTCGACGACCTTGATGGGGTCACGCACACGATAGTCGCGCCAGAACTTCCACTGGCTGCAGAAGGAACAGGTGAACGGGCAGCCGCGTGCCAGGTTGGGGATCGCCACGCGCACGCCGAGTGGAATGTAATTGTATTTGGACCACTCCAGCAAATTCCAATCTGGATTGATGGCGTCGAGGTCCTTCACCGTCGGCGCTGCCTGCGTGGCGATGATCTTGTCTCCATCGCGGAATGCCAGGCCTTGAATCTCATTGCGATCGACCGGCCAGCGCCCTTGATCGATGGCGCGGATGAGATTCAGGAATATTTCTTCGCCTTCGCCGCGAACAATGACATCAATCCAAGGGGCTTCGGATAAAACCTGCTTGTACATGAATGTCGCGTGCACGCCGCCGAGGACGCGCACCGCATTCGGGCAGGTATCAAGCGCGACCTTCAGGAGCTCTTCGGCTTTGTAAATGGACGGCGTAATGGCCGTGCAGCCGACCACATCGGGATCAAGCTCGATGAGCCTTTGCCGGACTTCAGCATTGCTCAAATCGTCGGTCATGGCGTCGATAAAGTGGACGTCAGAGTATCCGGCATCTCTGAGATGGCCGGCCAGATAAGCGACCCAGGCTGGCGGCCAGTTGCCGGCGATCTCGGCGCCACCGGAGTGGTAATTCGGGTGAAGAAGCACGATTCTCATGATTGACACTCCAAAATGTCAATCAAACCTTACACCCGTAGCATGCATGCTGTTTGATATGGATCAAGTCTCGGTCCGGGGCACCGGCCGGATGAGGGCTTGAGCCGCGAGCGGCATGGGTGGAAAGATATTCTTCAGACTGTCGGAAGTATCGAGGTCCCAAATGTCGCTTCCCAAGCTCATTCTAGAACAGCTTGCGAACCCGGCAGGACTAACCGGTCGATTGGTGCTGCATCGTCTGAACAAAGCAAATCGTGGCATGAACGAGCTCCCCCTCAGAGTCGTGCCCATATCGAATACGGACCATGCGTTGGAGATTGGTTTTGGGGGAGGCGCGCTGTTGGATAAGATATTGAGCGCGGGACCGTCATCGGTTGTTGGTGTCGAGACGTCGGACTTGGCCATCCGCGTCGTCAGCAGTCGCTACCGACATGCCATCGGACGCGGCAAATTGAAACTCGTGCGATCCGACGCAGCTTCAATGCCTTTTAATGATGGCGCGTTTTCCGAGATATTCTGTGTCAACGTCATCTATTTCTGGCCTGATGTCGACCAAGTGTTCCAAGAACTTTGTCGCGTGACGGCGACGTCAGGACAACTCGCCATGTGCTATCAGCAGCGGGGGCCCGACCAAGTGATTTCTTACAACCCGTCGCAGGTCGAGCAGTCGCTCATTGATGCAGGTTTCACGTCTGCTGCGACCACCGCTGGCGAAGACAAATGGAACGATCGTTTTTATTGTACGGTTGCCAGCAAGACCGTCGAGTGAGCTACACGTGTCAAACAAACGCGCACACAAATCAGCAACATCCAGAAAGACCGCGGTTATGAAATTTTTCCGATTCCGCATCGTCACGACCATGGATCGGAATGCAGCGATCTCGGAGGTAGGTGAGGCTATATCCAAGTGTCGTGGATGGATCGAGAATCAGGTGTTCTTCTCGAACAAGGCGGCAACGATCCGCTTCGAAATTCCAGCCGATAGGCTCGGCAAATTCCAGACTGATCTTCTTGAACGAGGGCTCAGGTCCTACATTGATGACGAGCTGCCGCACGGTGGGGCCGGCGATGTGAAGGCCACAGTCTCACTCACTTTCGCTCATCAAGAGCCCGACCTGAAAAGAGAAGTGCCGCCGTTCGGCTAGCCGCAGGACACCGTAATCCGAACGTCCGGAGAGCGGCCTCGGATGAACTGAACTTTGACTGCTTCTGAAGCTACATTGACAGGTTATACGCTGCCTGGCTTTGCTCTTCGTTCTCGCGCTGCACATTTTTCTTGTTTGATCTTCGCCGCCGTGTGGCGAGTCAGCGGCTCGTTTATCGAAGAAGCAGCACGCCCGTGCGGTGCGGATTTGCCTGGAAACGGCGGCTTGGGAATTGTGATTGAGAAAAAAAAGCCGCCACTAGGGCGGCCCAAAAGCTGCTGAAGACGTGGGCGAGAGCAGAGGTGCCTCTCACCCAACGACATCGGTAGACATTCAAGATGCCCTCCGATGTGATCGAGATCAGGAAACAGCGGCGGTTAAGAGAAAAAATTGGGCCGGCCTCGAAAGACCGGCCCGACACATTCTGAAAATATCGTCATGGGGCCGTCCGAGTGGCCCCTGACAACTCGAATGCTACCACGCAAAAACGACGACGCAATTTCGAAGTGGCGTGAAACTCTGATCAAGCGCAGACGAAGCTGGACTTTAAGGCCCGCCGGGCAGGCGGCACCGGCGGGCTACGCAACCGGGGCTCAAATGCTGCGGACACGATCCACCTAGAGTTGCTTTCACTACAATAAGAGCGTGAGGTTTCCTCGCAACCGCGCTGGCTTCATCATCCACTTGTCAATTTGGCCAAGTCGCGCCCGAGCGCTTCGCTTTACGTGTGCCGATGCCATGACCTCGTACTCGCCTCGAGGAAATCGCCGTCCACGTATACAACCGTGAATACAAAATTGTGACGGAGACACTTAGGGACGAAGGTGGGGCGCTGGCTACTTCATGGTGTTCGCGATTTGACACGCCAGGTACCCAAACCGCCATCGCGGCTTCGAAGCGCCGGCGTGGCGAGCGACCCCATGCCCGTTTGGCGATCGCCCGAAATTCCTCACGCTCCCGGTGTGACGTTTGCGCCGGATAAGCTGCACTGTGTCGAGATCGTCGACCTGAGATTCTCTGGTGGATTGACAGTCGTGCTGCTAAAGGCTGTGCCGGCTAACCGTACGGCCTAAAGCTTGCGAACCTGCCACGAGGGCGTTGGCGATTCACGCGATGTTCCGACTCTTCCGGCGCCGCAGGGTCGACGCGAAGGCCTAAATCGAACGTTAGGCAAAAGACCACCCAAGCTTGTTGCGGCTTGAGTCCCGATTAAGCCCAAACAGAGCGGGCCGTCCGGGCCAGACCTGGATCGGCAAGACCCCGCCTACGGGCGAGAGTGAGCAAGTGGATTGAGGTCTGCATATGAGTTGGAGGTTTTCGTCCCAAGGTGTATCCTTATGCTGAGCATACGTTTGGGCGAAGACTTGGTTTTGAAATGGGAGACTGATATGCCCGCGCTGATCGCACTTGATTATATCAACGACATGGTCACGGAGACCGGGAAGGCTGCTATCGCCTATCCGGAAGTTGCGCGTCGCGGCGTCATCGAAAAACTGAACAAGAGTACACAGGCCGCTCGAGACCGCGGCTGGAAGGTTTTCTTTGTGAATATTGCGGTCGACGCGCATTGCCTTCCAGCTGAAAGCCAGCTGCGGACCGCGCTCAGCGTTGGTGGCGCATGTCAGATAGGAACACCCGGCGTCGAGCTTGCACCAGGCGTCATCCGCGATCAACGGGACATTGTCCTGCGGCGATATCGTTTGTCCGCGTTCCGATCGGCGTTGATGAGTTATTTGACGTCGGTCGAGTTGTTGTACGTTTGCGGCGTCTCGACAAGTCTTTGCGTGTCTTCGACCGTCAGGGAGGCATTCGAGCGCAATATTCCCGTGAAGATCATCGAAGATGCATGCGCTGCCGAGTCTCAAGACATCCATGAAACGGAGATCAAGGTGCTGAGCATGCTGGCCGAGACGGTTTCCTCGGATCAACTCATCCAATAGCGCGTTCTACGGCCGCAACCCGCTGAACGCTGGTGTCACACTCAAGCGCCCGTTATGTTTGCCCCTGAGAACCGGGCGCTCCTGGCAAAGGGGGGAAGAGACCGGCTGAGGGGTGCGGCAGGTCAAGTGAGTTTATGCCTTGGCGAAGGCCACGATCGCGAAGTCAACTGCCGCGTGAAGCTAACCCGTGCCTCTCGACTAGAGTTATCGGGAAAGGCTCAACTCAGCGCAGGGTCTCCTCCAGAGCTGGCGCCTGTTTGGTTGGAACCACCTTCCCAAAAGCAATGATGTTGGTGCCGCTGACACCCAGGGCCGAGGGGATCGCTCCGTGACGGCTGGTACATTCGTCCGTCAGCCGCGCCACGTCATCTGGCGGAATGAAAAAGAAGAAGCCCGCCGTTTCAAGCATTCGGCCAAGCGTTTTGAAATAGTCTTGCGCGACCTCAATCGACGCTTCGTCTACGCAGTGGTCAGCATCGTTGAAGTCTGAGACGGGAACCCGGAATTGACGAAACTGCCTTTCGGGAGACGCCCGTGGATCCTCAGGCCGCACGAACCGCGTCCCGATCACGAGCGACTTTAGATGATCTGGAACATGACCGCCTTCGATAGGCACTGGATCGAGAGGGCTTGGTGGTTCAGCGAATGCCGCCGGACCTGCCAAACCAATTGAAGTTGACACAATCAACAAACAGACAACACGGGGAGTCATGTTTTGTGTACCTCCGTGGGCAACGCCTCTATTCGATCGTTCAGAGCTTGGCTGTGCCATCAAGCGGCGATGTCAGCACCGCCCGGCCCGGCCATCCCGGCTGAATGCTGCCGTCTCTACCTCCTTTGTGTGTCCAACGAGTGTCTTCAGCAACGTACCGGATCGGGCCTCCCAGATCCGAACTTTCTTATCGTGGCCAACCGTCAGAAACGCACCGGCATCCGGGCGAAAAACGAAACCAACAATATTTTTCCGGTGCGCCTTTTCAATCAGTGCTATCTGGCTGCCGTTGGCCGCGTCCCACTCGCGAACCGACTTGTCGCTTGACGCCGACACCGCACTCATTCCGTCGAGGCTGAAGGCCACCGCCGTCACCGCCCGCGTGTTACCGCCGAGCCTGGCGATGAGCTTCATGCTCGCCAAATCCCAAAGTCCCGCGGACTTATTGCTGGAAGCGGTTACGAGGAGGTGCCCGTCGGGGTGGAATGCCGACTCCATGACCATTCCATCATGGCCGCTGAGCACGCCGATCTCCTGTCCGCTTTCGACGTTTCAAACACGCGCCGTTTTCATCCGCTCTTCGCGTCCCGCGAAGGCTCTTTGCGCAGCACAGTGCGTGCTTGTCGTCAGCTCACAAGGTGCCTTTCGATGGCGTCGTCAAAACAGCAGCCTCAGGTTTTGGACGGGCAGAAAATCAAGCTCATTACAACCTCGAGGACCGACGCTTGGGAGGCTTCAACCATAAAGCCGGATATTTTGAAGCAAGCACTATTTCTGCGCCTATGTAACGCTCTATTCTGATTGAACACACACGGCGAAGGGTTTTACGCTGCAAGGACAGCTTTGTTCGTTTTGCGCGAACACTACGAGGTCGGGATCTGGAAGGTTGAAAGCGTTGCTCCAAAGCTTTGTTGTCATAGTTTCCCTTGTGCTGATCACCCTGGTCGCCTTGTTGATGATCGGCCCAGATCGCGCTTGGTCTGGGTTCGGCAACCCGGACCTTGGACCGGTTGACTTTCAGACATTGGAACGACGGACATCGCCCAACGATGCCCTTGCCTGCCCACCCGACTTCTGTCGCGCCAAGAGTGATTTGTCTGCGCCGACCTTTGCAATGAATGCAAATGATCTCCGCAAGACGATGGACAAAGTCCTCGAGTTGGAGCCACGCCTTACACGCGTACACAGCGATGATGAGACCCTTACCGATCGTTACGTCCAGCGAACGGCTCTGTTGCAGTTCCCGGATACAATCGTTGTGCGCTACCTTGATCGACCACAAGGACATAGCACCCTTGCCATCTACTCGCGGTCCAAGATCGGTTATAGCGATCTCGGCGCTAATCGCGCGCGCATCGAGCGTTGGATATCGGAGCTAGAGCGCAAGGCGACCATTGCGCCCTGAACGCAGCTATCTATTGACCGCGGTTGTGCGTGGCATAGCTGTTTGTCTCGTTTTCAAAAATGGAGAAGAACAACTGCATTGATCGAGGGACAGCAACGTTTGTAGCGTCGCTCGGTGTAGTTCGCTTCAACACCTCGATTCATCTAGACTGGTTGTCTGATGGCAGAGAACAAACCAGATTGGCCAACGATTATCGCTCACGCCGACATGGATGCGTTCTATGCGGCCATTGAGCAGCTTGATGATCCCTCCTTGCGCGGCAAGCCCGTGCTCGTGGGATCGCCGAGCAAACGCGGCGTCGTCCTCACGGCAAGCTACGAGGCCAGACCCTACAAGGTGGGCAGCGCGATGCCGATGTCAGAGGCGCGGCGCCTATGTCCGCACGCCGCCGTCGTCCCACCACGCTTTGATCGCTACCAAGAGGTCTCTCGGTTGATCATGGGGGTGTTTGCCGAATTCTCCCCTAGTGTTGAAGCGATCAGCCTAGATGAGGCGTTTCTTGATCTCAGTGGAAGCGAAGCTCTGCTTGGATTGCCGCACGTCATCGGAAAGAAACTCAAGGAAAGGGTCCGTGACGTTACAGGCGGACTTGCGGTCTCGGTCGGCATCTCTGCCACCAAATACGTGGCAAAGGTGGCAAGCGCGCACCAGAAGCCCAATGGCCTTACAATCGTACAACCCGAAAATGCGCAAGCCTGGCTCGCACCACTTCCAGTTTCGCGATTATGGGGCGTTGGAGCGAAAACCGAGAAGAGACTTCACGCGCTGCAACTGAATACCATTGGTGATGTCGCATCGGCCGAGCCGAACTGGCTAGTGGAAGAGCTTGGGCAAGCAGGACGGAAGTTTTATGCGCTCGCCCACGCAACGGATCCGCGGCCTGTTCAAGGTCAAAGATCATCAAAGAGTATTGGCTGCGAACGAACGTTGCGTGAAGACGTCTCTGACAAAAACGAAATCAAAAAGCATCTGCGTCTCTCGGCTGAGGAGCTCGGCAGACGGCTCAAGCAGAAACGTCGCGTCGCGTTCGGCGTCCGCGTCAAGCTCAAGACAAGCAGATTTCAAGTTCTGACCCGCCAATTGCGACGACAGCACCCAACGGATGTGGTTGATCAGATTTTCGGGGAAGCCTGCAACATACTCGAAGCGTTTGATCATCCGGGGCCATTCCGTCTGGTCGGACTCGCCGTATTCGATTTCGCTCCGACGGATCAGAAGGCTCAATTGGACCTGTTTGCAGATGGCGGCCGCAGCCGGCGATTAGACGTTGCCGTTGATGATCTCAGGCAGCGATTTGGTCCAAGTGTCCTGCAACGCGCTAATAATCTGGGCCAACTCTCGAAGACCGTGGGTTCCAGTTTCGGACACGACACCGATGACACCGAAGAGACTTAAGCGCTCCCTTCAAGACGAGCGCCAGAAGCGTTGGAGTGCATTGCAAGTGGACGGCATGGAATTTCGATGCAGCATTCTCAACTGCCAGCTGCCCAATTCACGCTCAGCTAATGATACGAACGCGAGGCGATAGTCCGCTTGATCAAACCTATCGAAAGATCCTCGGCTGGCTCAGCGATGCGGGCCCCTCTGAGCCGTCTGAGGAAAGACAGCAGTCTCGTGGCGCCTCTCGGGCAACCTGATCCCGTTAATAAGACGTTAATCAAAATCACGATACCCAATTGATCTCCTTAATGAGGACTCCTTGAATGTCCATATGTGAATAAAAGCGGCAGAACCTATTTCGGCACCAGAATTGGTGCAGACGATTGAAAAAGAAATGCAGAACAACAGAAGCACGACAGATACATTGGACGAGCAGGCAATTATCGATGCTCTCGCCGACTGGAAGGCCCGAAGCAATTCCCCGCCTGAGGAGTTGGCCTTAGACCCAGAGAACGATCATGTAATTTGGCTTGTCTCTCCGTGGCACCGACAGCAGGTTGTGCTGGGTGAATCTTGGGATTATGCCAAGCTCGCAAGCGTTCACGCGAAATTCCACCAGCGAGCTACAGACTGAACTGAAAAATTGGGCCGGACGGCAGACCAAAATTAAGAATGCAACCGGCATCAGCAGGTCGAGCTTTCATCAGAAAAGCTGCCTTTGCCTGTGAAGGCTTTTTGGGTCATCTCTTCTGGATGCTCCGATCGCTATTATGGCTTAGACAACGCCAAGAAACAGGCAAATTGAGGCGCCGATTAGCAGCACCATCTGGGCGCTCAATGTGACGCTCAACCAATGACACCCAAGCAAGGCAATTGCTGTCCGGAAGGCGGCCGGCACGACTACGATAATCACGATGCCGACGATCCAGAATAGCTTCACTGGAGTGGCTTCCGCC
>JARFQY010000098.1 GCA_029287535.1 Filomicrobium sp. | reverse complement strand
ATCTCATCGGGTTTGAGGTCTTCCGTGTTCGGGTAATAGGTGTCACGCGGCCGCGCGAGAACAGGCGAGACTTCGCTGTCCTTTTTGTCTGCGTCCTGCGCTTGAACATCTCCTGGGCCAAAGAGGTTGCCGAGGGCCTCTATCACCGCTCCAGCTTCCTGGCCGGGGGAGAAGGCGAAAGCCCCGATGGCGACACCGATAACAAAAGTCAAAAGTACGGCAAGCGAAGAAAAACGATTCATGGCTTGGTTCCAATGTCTCACGCCTCTTCCGTCAAAATCTGTACGTTCAGACGCGGATGAGGCTTTTGTCCTCCCGAATCCTATCCATAAAACTCAGCTCTTCGGCGTGTACCAGATGGGCGAAGAGTAGGCGCGTTCCTGGGTCATCATTTTTACTTCCTTCGGCATCTCGACGCCGAAGCGGACAGCATCATAGGCACTCCATCGCGGTGTCGGAATCTCAATGACGCGAGCGTAATAGAAGGCACGCTGTTTTGGATCGAATTCAGGGTCGGTCCAGTCCGTTATCAGCTCTGCCGCACCGATCGTATTGGTGAAGGTTGCTGTTTTCGGATCAACCGTACTGCCGACCGGCGGCAGCTTCCCGTCGACGCCCGGTTTGCGGTCGCCGGACCAAGCAACATCGTACACCTTCTCGTGTGTTTTGCCGTCCGCGTCGAGCCACCCCTTGATGATTTGAACGCGGTCGAGATTGCCGCTAAAGGGATCCTTCAGCGCGGCGACCAAGAAGCTGGGGGCCTTGCCTTCAGGCGGGTTTTCTAGATCTCCACCCATGGGCACGCCCTTGGCATAGCCAATTTCGGCGGGTGTTCTGCTCGCTGCATCCTTGTCGGTGAACTCCCAACCACCAAAGAAGCGCAGACCAATCCGCGATCCTGTCGTGGCGTAAACCTCCTTGCGCTCCATGGCGTCGAAAATCGCGCGCCGTGTGTTCTCGGTTGCCCAGACAGCGGCAAGTCCGGAGGACGCCATTTCCCAGCCCAGGATGCGGGTTGGTCCAAATTCTCCCACAACGTGCTTCCAGCGGTTGGGTTCCGGCTCGACACCGGAGTGCTTGCCGAAGAAGTTGTCTTCTTGTGCCGTTGCCATCGCTGTATGGCTATCTGTGGAACCGACCATGCCGAACTTGTAAGGGTTGGTGCCGAGTCCGGCTTCCAGCTTGAGCCCGTTCTTCAGCGCTTGCCGGGCATACTCGTACTGCAGCATGTCCTTTTCCTTGGGTACGGGGCCGAGGTTCGCCTTGTCCCAGGTCTCGTAGTCGGCAAACTCATCTTCTGGGCTGAGGAAGGGATGTGCCTCACCATCACCCTTAATCTGAGTGACCTCGTACATCGGCTCCCACTTCGCTCGGGTCTTGGCATAGTCCCCCGTGAGTGGCTTGCCGGTCGCCGGATTAGTCTCCACCGGAAACATGATGCCGTTTGAAACGTTGCCGTTATGGGCCAACGCAAGGACGCGGCCGCCGGTCTTGTCCTCGTAGCCCTGCATCCACTTCCAAAGGTCTTCGGGATTAAAACTGCTCTCGGTGGTGAAGGGCAACATTTGCTGCGCGCGGATAATACCGTCGCGATAGAGAACATTACGGTGCAAGTTGTTGCCGCCTTCGGTCGACGTCCACTCGTAGCCAATGATCGCCGTGAACCTGCCCGGTTCGTTGTATTCCTCGGCCGTCTCAAGGTACTCATCCCACACTGTCTGTACAAACCGCGGGTCAAGTGCAGCAGCAGGCATCTTGATATCGCTGATCCCGGCAAAAGATTCGATAACTTCCATGGTAGCCATCAGCGCGCTCTCACCACCCTTGTTGAGACGTTGGTTCCAATCGCGCAGCTGGGGATCCCGCATCAATGTGATGTTACCGTCGATAATCTCATTCATGGCACCCATGCCATCGGAGTGATCGGAGACCACCAGCCAGTCGAGGGGGCGCGACAGCCGCACCTTTAATCCGTGACTGGTTGTGATTTCGTTCCCGCGGGCAAAGCGGTAGGCTTGTGCCGGGTCCAGCGTCACACCGAAGGCACGCGCATCGAGCGAGTTTGACGTGTGCAAGTGTGTATCGCCCCACAGTGGGCGGTTCGGAAACTTGCGACCGGCATAGGGCGAAAAATGTTCCCGCTTAAATAGAGAGACATCTTCAGCCGTCAGCGACATCTCACCGACCTGGCCGCCCAACTTCTTGTCCTCTGCAACTGCAGCGCTGGGTAACAAGACAGCAGTTATTGCGAGGAGGAAAAGTGTCTTCGAGGTGGTCTTCATCACGACTCTCTTTACGTGCTCAATCGAGTTTTCTTCAAGATACAATTCGCGGACAAATAAGAACTTCGAAGTAAAAAATGACGTCGTCGAATTCGAGCTAGACTAGAAATGCTATAGCGAAATTTCTTCCGCCGCTAGGTCCCGCTACCGGCACGTAGCGTGAAAGATCGATTTTGTTCAGTCTTCGCTTTTGACTGTGCTCGCGGACTTACTAGACCGATGCCTGTGCTGTTTTCCTGTTCTTAGCGAAAGTGGCTGCAGACTACAGCCAGGCAGGATGCGCTCGCCGACCAACACCCCGCATCGGGTGTTGGCAGACAAGCGGTGTGGGTGCCACCTATTTGGCCGGCGTGTACCAGATGGGCGACGTGTAGGCGCGTTCCTGATGAACCTGCTTTGCCTCTTTCGGTAAGTCGATTTTGAACCGGACCTTGTCGTAGACGACCCAGCGGGGCGTAGGAATTTCCAGCACCCGCGCGTAGTAGAAGGCGCGCTCTTTCGGGTCGAAGTCAGGATCGCTCCACACCGTGGATAGCTCGGACGCACCGATGTTGTTCGCCCAGGTCGCCGTCTCAAGATCGACGGTATTGCCCACCTTCGGGAGTTTGCCATCTCCATCTGGCTTGCGGTCATCCGACCATGCCACGTCGTAGACTTTTTCCTTCAGCTTTCCGTCGGCGTCGAGCCAACCCTTTACGATCTGAATGCGGTCGAGATTGGCTCCAATGGGATCACGCAGTGCGTAAACGAGGAAGCTGGGAGCCGCATCACCTTTGTGCGGTCTCAAATCACCGCCCATTGGTACGCCCTTCTTGTAACCCGTCATCGCCGGAGCGCGTGTCTGTAGATCACCCTTGTTGAAGTCCCATCCCCCGAAAAACCGTACAGCAATGCGTGGTCCCGTGGTTGCGTACGTTTCGCGACGCTTCATGGCATCGAAGATGGCTTTGCGGGTGTTCTCCTCCGCCCAGACCGCGGTGTAACCGGACGCGACGAGCTGGTAGCCCTCAATGCGGCCAAGCTGGCTCGCAATGAACGGATGCTCAATTCGCGTCGGCGAAGGTTCCACACTCACCGACTTGCCGAAGAAGTTATCCTCTTCCGCCGTTGCTAGCGAGGTATGGCTGTCCGTCGCGCCACCGAGACCGAACTTGTAGGGGTTTATGCCGAATTTTGCTTCGAGTGCGAGTCCCTGCTTCAACGCCTCGCGCGCATACTCCCCTTTCAACATTTCCGGCTTCTTCAGCTCGGTGAGATCCAAATTGCCGACGTCCCAATTCTCATAGTCAGCGAATTCGTCATCGGGGCTCAGTGCGGGGTGGGCTTCGCCGTCGCCCTTGATCTGCGTGATCTCGTAGTGAGGTTCCCACTTCGCGCGCCGACGTACGTAGTCCTCGTCGACCTTTCCACCGTGGTACGTCTTACTAGTCGGGAACATCCAACCGTTGGAAAGATTGCCGTTGTGGGCAAAGGCAATGGCGCGGCCGCCCGTTTTGTCCTGATACGCCTCGAGCCATTTGTACAGAGCAACCGGGTCCGTATCGCCCATTGGCGGCTGCGTGGTCGGGGGCACCACTTGAAGCGCCCTGGCCGCACCGTCCCGAAGCATCACATTGCGGTGCAGGTTGAACCCTTTGGGAACCGAGGTCCATTCGAAACCGATAAACGCAGTGAACTTGCCAGGGTCGTTATGACGTTCCGCCGCCTCGACAATGTCTTCCCACACATAGGAAAACGCATCGGCACCCGGGCTGTATGCCTCCACAATGTCTTCTGGAAGCGTCATCTGCGAGAAGTTTGTGATGAGGTCGAACGCGGACTTGCCCGCCGCCTCGCCACCGGCCATGTAGCCGTCGTACCACTCGCGACCTTTCGGGTTGGCCGGGATCTCTGGCTTGCCCGCTTGAAGGTCAGGGGCAAACCCCATCAAATCGGTATGGTCGGTCAATACCATCCAGTCGAGGGGACGGCTAAGCTTGACTGGGATCCCGCTCGATGAAGTGACTTGTTCGCCCTTTGCAAAGCGCCACGCTTCGTCGGGACCTAGAATGTTACCAAAGGCGCCCGCGTCCAAAGATAGAGCTGTGTGCAGGTGCGTCTCACCCCAAAGAAGTTTCGTGGGGAAGGAGCGATTTGCGTACGGGGAATAGCTGGCGGCCGGCAGTCCGCTCTCCGCAGCTTCCTCGGTCGGGACGACCTGGGCAGTAGCAGCGGAGGAGGCAAGCAATACGGACAACGCGATCGAGCAAGAAACACTCTTC
>JARFQY010000017.1 GCA_029287535.1 Filomicrobium sp. | reverse complement strand
GCTTTAACGCTTGGCTGGAAACCGACGAGGGGCAGAAATGGCCGATAGACAGCAACTGTCCGATTGGCCGGTCCCCTTCCAACCGTGTGGTGATACCTGACCGTAAGGTTTCGAGGCGGCACGCCGTCGTTCACAGACAGGATGCGCACGAGTTTTTCCTCGTCGATCTGGGCAGTCAGAACGGCTCGTATGTGAACGGGCTGCGCGTCGCCTTGCCAGTGCTCTTGAAGGACGGCGACTGTATCACTCTCGGGCAGTACGACCTCAAATTCCATCAAATCGAGGAAGTCGCAAGCAACAACTCGGTGGCGTCCCACTCGCATACGCTCGTCGATGTCAAGAGCAAGAAGTGCTTCATGTTGCTGGCCGATATCGTGAGTTCAACGCGGCTTTGCGAGGAGTACGAGCCGGCGCAATGGGCTTCTCTCGTAGGTTCATGGACGGGCAATTGTGGCGACCTCATCAAGCGGCACGGCGGAGCCATCAACAAGTACCTCGGCGATGGCTTCCTGGCGATCTGGCCGTTGGACCCGCAACGAAAGCAACACATCACCAGCGGGCTCACTGCATTGATCGCCTTACAAGAGGAATCACCGCTGCCCTTCCGTTTGGTCCTACACGCAGGCGAAGTGATGACGGGAGGTGGCCCGTCACTTGGTGAGGACAGCTTGTCGGGAATGGAGCTTGTGTTGCTGTTCCGAATGGAGAGACTCGCCTCAAAACATGGCCACACATTTCTGTGCAGCAGCGCAGTCCACCAGGCCATCGGCAGCGACTTCACGCTCGTCAGCCTTGGTGAGCATCAAGTCGAAGACTATGTCGACCAGGAACCCAAGCCGTTTTACGGGATCAGCCGCGACTAGGCGTCAATAGTCCTGAAGGCTCTGATTGCAGGTCTCGCGGCAAGCGATTTCTCTTGGAATGGCGGGCGGGGTTAGGCGCGCGGTTTGACCTGAACCACAATGAGGGTCGTATTGTCCTGGCGCGGCACGTGGCCCTTTTCGACACCCCAGAGAAGCTCGTTCGCAATTTTCTGAGGCGTATCGTAGTGGTATTGTCGGATGAGCGAGGCGATGGCATCCCCGCTCAATGTCAGCAGGCCGTCGGTGGCGAAGATCAGCACATCGTTGGGTGCCAGTGAGGCAGGCTGCAACGACAGGTCCTGAAGGGGGATGCGCTCTCCGGTGAGCGCAGAATGCAGAGCGTGGCGCCTGGGATCAGCTTTGGCCGCCTGCTGGGAGATTACGCCGGCTTCCGCCTGCTTATCGAGACGGGCCCCATGCGAGTGATCTGCATTAACCCGGTAGAGATTTCCCTCCCTATAGACGAGCAGTGTTGAATCTCCG
Organism: Filomicrobium sp.; assembly: GCA_029287535.1. Classification (GTDB taxonomy): domain Bacteria; phylum Pseudomonadota; class Alphaproteobacteria; order Rhizobiales; family Hyphomicrobiaceae; genus Filomicrobium. Next base: position 3,823 of record JARFQY010000017.1, on the reverse strand, counting down.
ACGCTGACCCAGCGAAGGCCGGTTGCATCGAGGTACCCTGCCAGCAACGTGGAGCCCATGCCGCTTAAGGCGTGATCATCCCCGATCGCTGTCGCTAAAGAGTCGTTGCTGTCTTCGAGAGCCTGGACGAGACCCGGACCGACATTGTGCACATTGTTCGAAAAGGACTTCACAAAGTGCTCGCACACGAGCCTGCTTGCAATCTGTCCAGCGACATGTCCACCCATTCCGTCAGCAACGACGGCAAGAAGCGGGCGCGTAGCTGTAGTGGCACCGATCCCTTCAGGTTGCCAGACGCTGCTGAAATCTTCCTGGGCCTTACGCTTGCCTTGGCTGCTACCTGTTGCATGAACGAAATCGACCTTAGCGTTCATTGGCTAGGCCCGCGGTTCGCTCAATTTGTCTAAATCAGCTGGCTTCATCACCATCAGACATCCAATCAAATTCTTGCCCACACAATGCAACAAATAACAGCACCGTCTCGCCAAGCGAGATCTGGTCACGGTCCTTAACCTCTGTCGGCACCATCACTGGTGCTTCATTGAGGCGCAAGAGATTTGCTTTGCCGTTGTCCCGCAGAAAGAATTTTCGGGCCATGTCGTCGTAAATCAGAAAAGCATGTGAATCCCGGGTAATTCTGGTGTCCCCAAAGTTCAGGCGAATTCGCTGGTTCTCTCCGCGCCCTATGGAATTTTGGCCGTAAAAGACTGGACAAAACTCACCGCGTCCGGGCCCTTTGATCACCACCAGCCAGGCGACCGCCGGGTCAAAACCCTGATCAGCCTCGGAGCCTGCACCTGCCGGGAGAAAAACCGTCCTCTCCTCATCCTCGCCGCCTGCGTCGTCTGATTGGGCAACCCCGACAAGCGTACCTTTCAACGGTTTCGACTGGACAGGGCGCTGCGGCAGAATCCGCGTCGCCTCTTCGGCGGTTGGATCGTCGCCATCGAAGGCGTCACCGAGCTTGGGATCCTTGCTGCGATCCCCATTGCCAGAGGAGTTGATCGTCATCTGTTGGGTCCTTTCGTCCTTGGATCGCGACGCTCGCGCATTACAGCCTCATTCCGGTTGGTTCTATCGCTTGACGAAACGGAGCTTGGTTTCGCCGAGTTCAATGATATCCCCGTCGGAAAGTTCTTGCTGAGTGCATCTTGCGCCGTTCACGATCACTCCGTTGCGCGTTCCCAGGTCGTGGATTGAGTAGTTGCCGTCAGACGATAGCTGCAAAATCGCGTGACGCCGGTGCACCGACTGATCACTCAGCCGAATATCGTTTTCCTTGGAGCGGCCAATCTTGAGGCTGCCGGACCTCAGGGGCACGCTTGGAGCATCTGAACCGATCGGCTCCAACCAGGCAAGCGCGGGGGCATTGGCGCCCTCGGTCTCGGGCCTGAAGAGGATCTGTGTCTTGGCGGGATGATCGACATGGGGGCCTGGCACCGCCGCTGCACCGGATCGCCCGGGCAATGGAAGCGCCGGGACCCTCCCAAAAACGCCTCCCAGGGATGGAAGTGAAGCCAGTATCAACAGCGCACCGGCGCCAAGGCCGAGGGCGGCCAGGATCGTCAGGTAGTGGTCGGCCAAGAAGTGCCGGCTCTTGACCATCCAGCCGTCTTCGGTGAGTCGGTCAAGTTCGACAGCGGCGGACTCAACCTTGCCCTGACCATCAAGCTCGCCCGTAAAAACAAGCTGATAAGTTTCTGGCAGCCCCGAGGGGTTCAATTTCGCGACAAAACCCGATTCATGCATCGAGAGAAGACTGGAGGCGAATTCCAACAATTCCGAATCGGACAGATTCGAAACATCAAACGTCCCGCCGGTGGTTTGATTTCCAATTCGCCTCAGAGTTCCCGAAGGAAGTTTCCCATCTTCTCCAAAGCTAATGAAATACAAAGAAACGTTATTGTCCCGTGCCAGACGAATAAGCTCATCTTCGTTGACGTTACGATCGGGTGGATTGGCGGCGGATAGAACAATAATCGCTTTGCGATCCGCGTTTCTCTTCGCAACCTTTTCGATCGCCTCATCAACTGACGACAACAAGGCGCTGTCTTCTTCGCCGGGCATTAATCGCGTGAGCGACCTGGCAATTCGATCGAGCGTATGACGGTACGTGCCGAGCGGGGCCTTCTCAGTCAGGGCGCCGTCGGCGGTGCCAATGCCGACGATGCGTTCACCGACCGGCGAGGCTGTGCGCTGCAAGAAATTTCCCATGCGCTGCATCTGATTGCGCGACACACCCGACGTCTGAACCAGGAAATAATAGGCGACTGGGTCCGTCACCCAGTTAAAGGGGCGCAGACTGGCGGAGACCGGCGGACCATCAACCTGAGTGACCTCGATGTCGCTCAATGCCTTCCCGCTTTTCGCCCGTATTTGGCAAATTACTTTTTCCGATTGGTCAGCTTCGGTCGCCTCGCAAGTCGCTTGCAACGGCGCAGCGATCGCAATGCCGAATTGGCACAGCCAAATAGTTAGGCCGAGCGTTAAACAAGCCAGTTGAGTTGATTTCACTGCCCAACCCCGTTTTGTCATGCTTCTGCACCGATGTCGAAACGATCCGCGACAGTTATTAACGAATGAAGACTTACCGGCTGCTCTATGGCAAGGCAATTGTTCTTACCTGCCTCGATTAACAATTCCGCTTATAAGAATAGAGGATCATGCACCTGGCTCAAAAGAGAAATATTCTCGCATGAAGCTTGCTCAGTCCGCGGAGATCCGCTTCATGGCACGTCTGCACAGCGCTGCCTGTTGAACGGACTCACGATCTACTGATCTTCAGGTCACGCATGAAGCGATTGCTCGCAAAGTAACAGTGGGTCTTAACATCAATGCTCTAAGCGCATCCTTTTTCACAAAAAAATGGCAAGCAGAAAATGCTAGATTTCTGTCGGAGGTAATGAGTTGTGCCGAGGCGCGCCCGTTCTCGTATCGAAAGTTCGTCAGGTAGGAGCAAATCTTTGATAACTTTGCGCTACTGGTGCCTGTGCCGCTCGAAATGATACCGACCCGGGGTTAGCGAGCCCCGGTTGCAGGGGCATTCGACGGGTTAACGTGCGATCCATCGATCACTAAAGGCGCCTTGAGGCAACGTAGAACCCAGTATGGCCTACCAACAGACCCTTCCGGCCGATACCGACTTGATTGGCGAGTTCCGAATCCTCGGCCTACTGGGGAGTGGCGGCTTCGCCAACACATACCTTGCCGTTGTTCTCAGCTTGGGCCGGGAAGTTGCCATCAATGAGTTCTTTCCCTCGGACCTGGCGATCCGAGCAGATTCACAGAGTGTTTCCGTCAAGAGCGCCGATCTCGAAGACCGCTTCCAATGGGCGATGGGGCGCTTCGTGCGCGAGGCCCAGACTCTGGCGAAGTTTCGGCACCCCAGCGTGGTGCGCGTCTTTCGCGTCTTCAATGCAAATGACACCGCCTATATCGTGCTCGAGTTCGTGCAGGGCGCGGACATGGCGACCTGGCTGAAGCAACTGCAGCGACCACCGACACAGGCCGAACTCGATTTCATTCTCGGGCCGCTGCTGGATGCGCTGGAAGTCGTGCATAGCTCCGGAATATTGCATCGCGATATCAAGCCCGCGAACATCTACATTAGAGAGGCCGATCATACACCCGTCCTCTTAGACTTTGGCGCCGCGAAATATGCTGCCAGCGCGGCTCGAGACAACGCTGGAACCACGGCCGCGATAGTCTCGAAAGGTTATTCCCCCAATGAGGCCTATTAGACCGAAAGCCGAATAAAGGGGGCTTGGACAGACCTGTATGGGCTCGCAGCAACACTTTGCAAGGCGCTAACGGTCCAGCCGCC
>JARFQY010000015.1 GCA_029287535.1 Filomicrobium sp. | reverse complement strand
AGCCTCTACCACCGTCCCTTTCTTGTAAACGGTCGCCGGAGTTGACCCGATTGACACGGGCATGATTTCAACGCCGGCTCGATAACCTTCTAGCCGGCCAACGCTGATGGAAATCATTAGGATCGCTATAACGGCGGCCGAAAGCCGAATGAGATTCCGTTCCATTGCAAGGTCGACACCCTTCAAGCCTGTTTCCTGCAGCTCGTTTCAGAACGGGACTTGTTGGTTCTTCAAGAGGCTAACCCCTGAAGCCGCGGACTCTTCACAGCCTGACATCGCCGAATGTAGCTTGGTGATAGGGGTCGCAGGTCATGTGAAGCAAAAAAGCCACCGACCGTTCGAGTGAATTCGGGCCGGTGGCTCAGTTGGAGGAGAAACCACAAGGTCGTGGTACCTAAAGAACGGATGTTTTGAAGCACCGGGTTGCCGATGCGGCGTCCTGCCGCCGTTTTTTCGTTGGCTTGTCAAGCGTTCACGATCGAAGGATTGCGTTCGGTCGAGCTGCGCCTTCAGCAATAAACACCGCTGTCAAAAGTTCTCTTGGTCTACGCTGCTCACTCGGCCATCGAAAGCGGGTAGGAGGGGTGGGTAGACTTCTCCAAGCGAACGGCAGACACCCTTGAGCAGACCAAGCGGCACGTTTGCTGCAGCATCTTCGTGCTGAGCACTAAATGGCGCCCAGTCATGGCCAGCCTGGTTCAGCGAGATTTCGCGCCTGTTTGCAGCGTTGTGCAGCCAAAAAAGGATTGCCCGTTCGTGTTGATGCAGTTTCGACAGGGCTTGTTCGACGCGCCTCACTGTCGCGGTGCGCTTAACATGCTGCGCGATGCAGCCGTTGCGATCAATGGGTGCTTCGGTCATGGGATCAGCGCGGTCCGACTCTGTAAAACCGCCAAGCGTGGCGTTGAGATCACGGAAGAAGCACATAAGCGGGAATGCCTCATTAGCGCTGAGCTTTACCCCGAGCGGGAGTAGCCCGTCTGACCTGAGGCGAGCGACCATGTCGGCTGCTAACGATCCAGTACCTTTCGGTCCTCTGGGAGTAGATTTCACCCAAGAAAGTTCAGTTTCGATAATCGTCATGAGCCTCACCTACTTCGGTTTCAACGAATATATGGTGGGGTGCCATGGTTCGATCTTGTACCGGGTTGCGACCGATTGGCTGGCTAGGTGGCAGGCATAGGCGGAGGTGTCCGCATCTGCGTCGGCCGCACGGTCCGATCATGGCAGACCAGTTTTTTTTGCTGCGACCAACCGCCGCGATATGTTGTGCTGCTTTAGCCGAACGACTGGGGCAGGCTGTTGTGCAGCCCAAGTGCTAAAACTCGCATTAAAATACAGACATCGCAGCGCGTTAGTGTCCGCTACTTCGGATAGTAGCGTGATCCCCGAGGAGTATGCGTTGCCATCGTCGATTCCTACTATTAACTTGACGGCGTCACTAGCTTGGCTCCAGCTCCCACTCGGAATGTCGTTCTACAAAGCTGCCAAGCATATATTGAGCTGCGTCCGCACAAGGGGATCAGCAATCGAGTGCCCGGATTGATCGTGAAGCAACCAGCCGAAGAGTCACCTGCAATAAACGTAAGCCCTGAGACCGCAATCGAGCTGATCCGAAAAGTGGCGGAAACGCAAGATGAGAGGGCGTTTGCAGCTTTGTTCGAAAGCTTCGCGCCCCGCATCAAGGGGTACATGATCCGTCAAGGCGCTAATGCGGATTTAGCCGAAGAGCTGGCGCAAGAAGCGCTCACGACTGTCTGGCGAAAAGCCGCCCTGTATTCGCCAGACAAGGGTAATCCAACCACCTGGATCTATACCATCGCGCGCAACCTCAGGATTGATCGGTTGCGACGAGAGCGGGCATGGCAACCACTGCCCGAAAGCCATGCCGAGCAAGCTTGTGATGGCCCAACACCTGATGAGGTTGTCTCAGACCGAGAGCGAAGCGAGAGAGTTCGCGAGGCTCTGAAAGCCCTTCCGGCTGAGCAAGTTGAAGTCGTTACGCTGTCATTTGTAGAAGGGCTTTCACACAGCGAGATAGCTAATCGATTGGACGTTCCGCTTGGGACAGTTAAATCGCGCATGAGACTGGCCTATCAAAAACTTCAGCCCATGATAGCTGATCTTGGGTAGGCACGGACGGGCGCGCGTTGTTTTCCGGTAGCGCCGTGGGGTTCGGCTAAGAAAACCGTCCTGCGGGCGGCAGTTGAGGTTCACCAAACCGCAGCCCCGCATCAGTTGCAATTAACAGGATGCAGCCCAACGTGTCGTCAGCTCTGAGAACCTGATGAGTACTAGTGTCTCGGTCGATGAAGTCGCCAGGCCCGAGCGTGTTGAGATCGTCGCGGCACTTGCCACGCAACACAAGCGCAAGCTCCTCGCCTTTGGTGGCATATTTCGGGAGTGCGAGGCCAGGAGAGATTTTGACCAATCGCAAATCTCCTTGTGCAGTCTTCGAGAGCGCAATTGGAAAATGCCAGACGTCGGCTCCTAGAGGACGCCAATCGATCTGATCTAGCCATGGCCCGATGAGCGCAACGAGGGGAGCTGGCACGTCACCCTCGGGCCTGTGAATTTCGCACTGGTCTGAGGCGCTCTCGGCAACTGTTTTGACTGCTGCTAGAGGTGCATCGAGCGCAACTGGCTCCGGGTCTAATTTTTCGAACAGCGCCACACCAATTTTCTCGAGGCGGCTCACCTCACTCATGCACTTCGGGCAAACGGCTAGGTGCGATGCGACAACCGCACACAGCGCCTCGGGTTGACTTCCAGCCGCGCAGGTCATCAACGTTGAAACGTCCGGATGGTGAGCGATCTTCTTCAAGTTGCATTGTCCTCATGAAGCGCCGGTAACTGGGTGAAACTACGGCTAACGACAAGGACTGGACTTCTCAATATGTGTGCGATTTAGCACGCTCGCTCCAATCAGTTGTGTCCATCACCACATGAGTGCCCAGGCGTGTCGTGGGGGCTTGACAATTCGGACTGATGGTACGTGCAGACCGCTCTCCGTAACGTGTCTAGTTTGCGACATCATCTGCTCAATGGACCTTAACAGTTTCTTTATCCAAACACTGTGGTGCGGCAGGACGGGACTATGCAGGTCTGGTCGTTCTCCTGCGGCCCGTCCATCTACCACTCACAGTGTTCCGACTTCGCGTATGACGGTTCGCGGGTCTTTGGGTGTGAAAAGCTTACAGCGTAAATGCCAGGAATGAGCGATTGACATCGCCTATACGACTGGTCGCTCGAAATTCTTCGGTCCGGTCCAACAGCAAGCGCCTTCGAAGAGACCGGCCAGCGGAACAAGCGCACACATTCCAAACCTGCTAGCAGGGCGATGTGTTCTCGCTGCTTGGAGGTTGGCGTGTTAGCGTAGCGGACAGCCGAACAGGCAGATGTAGGCCTGCGATCAGCCTGTCTTAGCAAACCAATCTGTGCCGACTTAACCATCGCTGCAGTCTTCCGGGTCAATCAGCAAGTGGTCGTGCGACGTGAGCCCGGCTGCTGAAGGAACATGTCACTTTGGATCAAGTGTGTTGGAGCGGTTGCCATAGCTGAGCTCTTATCACGAGCGCGGCAAAGGGTCACTCGGCGACGTTTTATATGATCATCACCACGACCGACGACACCAAGATGCAGACAGACCATTGCATTCAGTCGACACCAAGCGTCATCGCACCTCGGGCCAAGAGCACGGTGGAGACTGATATGGGTAGGGCTTCATCCCTACCCATAACACTTTTGTCATGCCGGTTGTGAGGAGGTTGGCCCGATGGGCTGGAGGGTGAGTGCACCACTGGCCGAGAGTTGGTCTATGGAGCGGCCCATCAGTGCAAAGCGTCCGACTGCGCCAAATAGCGCGCCTAGACTGGCGAATTTGCCTGCGGCGGTAATTCCATACAACATTGGAGTTGGGGTGGCCGACAATAAGTCAGCGAACCCGACAAAATTGGCGGCGAGAATAACGAAGAAAGCCGCTAAACCAATTGCAGCGCCACCAAAAGCGCCTTCGAAGAAATAGGACATTTGTCGCTCCATGCTCGGGATTTACAAGAGCCCGAAACGCCCGAGTGCGGAAAGTGGATCACGGGTTTTGTCCAGCATTCTCGATGAGATCCGTTTCAAGGTGCGATTCAGCTCAGCCCAATCACTCTTGGGCAAGTGGTGAGCCACTTTCAAGCCAAGAACCAGTGGCCGCTTACCCTACCACTGGATTGGTGATGCCTGATGTTGACGCGGTCAGCCGGTTTTCCACTCCTCAGAGTCCTCGAGAATCCGCGCCATATCTCGCGATAGACCATAAGCGCCTGCAGTGTTGCAGGAGTGCGACCAACAGAATCCACCGAGCTGGTAGGTCTGAGGTGACCTTCCTCCTACTCCGGGTCATGACACAAACTAAAGGGCCGGTTCGCACCAGCCCTTTTTCTTTTGTCCGATCGCTCAGAGAAGCTCGATACCCTGCCCGTTCGGGTTGTACGCACGCCGCAAAACAATGCCAGCGCTCGAAGGGACACAACATCGCGCCGGCGTGGCCCTCGCCCGGCAGGCAGTCCTGCACTTCTCGTACTTGCTGCTCGATGGCTTTCCGCTCTGGAGCGTTGCATGCTCCCACTCCGGCCTTCGCGACCTACTCAAAAAAGGGCCGGCGCGAGGAGGAAGAAAGCCCAGCGCCGGCCTAGGTCAGATGCACACTGACTTAGGAAAGAGACGTCAGCCTTTTGCATGTTATGAGCACACCCCCTTTTGAGAAGTGACCGTCTGCCGCAGTCGTGGCGCGATGGTTAATTGTGCTCGCCATGCTCACCACTTCTGCCATCTCCCCCGTCCTGCCAGCGCAACAGGATTTGCTACAGCAATTCACCTCTCGGTTACACCGACCCGCTAACGCTAGGTCTTGCGTTCTCTCTATATGAGGCAAGGTGTGTTATCCTTGTTAAACTGGCTTTTCATTGCCGTTGCCGTGGTCGCAATAGCCACTGCTGAGCCGGAACAGCGCTCTAAGATGTACGAGGGAGCTAAAGCCTTCGGCCTTGCTATCGT
>JARFQY010000251.1 GCA_029287535.1 Filomicrobium sp. | reverse complement strand
AGGAGTTCTCGTGACGATCATCGTGATTTTTTGCCCTCATAAACAGAATTACCTTCTGGCAGGGTTTTGCCCGCCTTGATTCCTGTCAAGCATTCACACTTCAACGCCCGAACAGGCCGCAAGAAGTACTAAACCGGCGGCTGCACGTCGTCGCATCGTTCGCTTGTGACAATTGGCGAACGGGCGGGCATTGATGGCTGAAGTTCCCACCGTTCTTAGAAGCAGGCATTGCGCCCGGCTGCGTTATTTGTCCGCTTCAAGGCCAGCGAGGAACTTTCCTGCTTCGACAGGGAAAGGGAACACAATTGTCGAATTCTTTTCGCCGGCAATGACCCCAAGCGTGCCGAGATAGCGCAGCTGCATCGCTTCGGGGCACTGGGCAAGTATCTCTGCGGCATCAAGGAGCTTCTGCGCCGCCTGGTGCTCTCCCTCAGCATTTATAATCTTTGCGCGCCGTTCCCGCTCTGCTTCCGCTTGGCGAGCGATGGCACGAACCATGGTCGGGTCAATGTCGACGTGCTTAATCTCTACATTAGCCACCTTGATGCCCCAGGCATCCGTCTGCGTGTCGAGAATTTCCTGGATGTCGTTGTTCAGCTTGTCACGCTCGGAGAGCATTTCGTCGAGATCATGTTTGCCGAGAACGGAGCGCAGCGTCGTCTGCGCCAGCTGGCTTGTAGCCTGCAAAAAGTCCTCAACCTGGATAGTGGCGCGCTCTGGATCGACGACCCGAAAATAGATCACTGCATTGACTCGCACTGAAACATTATCATGTGAGATCACGTCCTGTGTCGGGACATCTAGAACACGCGTCCTCAAATCAACTCGCACCATTTGCTGAATGACAGGGATGATTATTATGAGCCCCGGACCCTTCACGCCGGTAAACCGACCTAGCGTAAAAATCACGCCGCGTTCGTACTCGCGCAGGATCTTGATTGCCGCGGCAAGAAATACCAGTACTAGAATGGTGATAACGGCGTAGAAGGATAGATCGATAAACATCTCGGGCTCCTTTAGTTTTTCCCCGTGGCGGTTGGCTCGACCCTCAGAACCAAGCCGTCAACGCCAGTCACACGTACAGGCTGCCCCCTTCTGAGAGGTGCTTCAGAGATCGCCTTCCAGCGTTCACCGTGGGCCATGACATGGCCGCGATCGCCGTGCCAATCCGTCACCTCTCCAAGTGCTCCGCTCATCTGCTCGATACCGGTCGCGACTTGGCGTCGATAGGAGGAAATCGCGAGCCGCATCACGACGGCGACTATGACGAGGCTAGTGACTGCCATAGCGCCAATTAAGGCCCAGGACACCTGATACTCCGGCGCATTTGTATCGATCACAATAGCGGCACCAATAACGAAGGCTGCCGCCCCACCGATGCCAAGAGCACCGAATGATGGCGCGAAGGCCTCGGCCACCATTAGCCCGATGCCAAGCATTATGAGACCAACGCCCGCATAGTTTATTGGAAGTAATGCGAGAGCGTAGAGGCCAAGAAGCAGGCAGATTGCTCCAATGATTCCTGGGATCAGCGCCCCAGGGTTAATGAACTCAAAGATCAGCCCATAGACGCCAATAAGCATGAGTATTAGCGCGACGTTTGGGTTGGTGATCGTGGATAGCAGACGCGTGCGCCAATCAGGTTTGATGTACTCAGTCGACAGACCTTTTGTGTCCAAAGCCACTTCTTGAGTGTTGACTTTAACTTTGCGGCCATCTGTCTGTGCGAGGAGATCATCAATATTTACGGCGACGATATCGACAACGTTGCTCTCAAGCGCATCGTTTGCCGAGAGGCTCTCTGCTTGACGGACGGCCCGTTCAGCCCAGTCAGCATTGCGGCCTCTTAACTCCGCAAGTGACCGAATGTATGCAACCGCGTCGTTGACCGCCTTTGCCTTCATGGGGTCAGACGTGCCCGTTGTGGGGTCGTCCTCTTTCTCTTCAGCTCCCCTCTGCTCATCACTGTCTCTCTTTGCGTTATCCCCGTCACGATCGGCGAAAGGCAAGCCACCGCCAATTGATACAGGCGTCGCAGCACCAAGGTTTGTTCCAGGTGTCATCGCTGCGACGTGACTTGCATAAAGTATGTAGGTCCCAGCGCTCGCTGCTCGAGCTCCACTTGGATGCACATAGGCTACGACTGGAACTTTTGAGACAAGGATGGCCTGGTTGATGTCACGCATTGAGACGTCGAGACCGCCGGGCGTGTCAATTAGAATAATGACTATAGGCGCTCTCCGCTGGGCAGCCGCTTCCAAACTGCGCGCTACATAGTCAGCACTGGCAGGACCGATGGCTCCATCGATCTCGATCACAACAGCGGCATTCCTGTTGACTTGATCATCAGCTGCGTGGGCGCCCAAAAGAACGAAGAGAAGAGCAAAGCTGACGGCCAGAAAATACCTCGACGCTGATACTAACATCTTTTGCATAGGACTGGCTCGGGGGCGCGGACGACCAGAGATTCTCGGCAACGTCATGCTCTTGAGGGACCCTAGACCAAATCGAGTTTAGCGCAGCAACACCATCAACCAGCGGCAGTACAATCAACTATGAGACAGTTCACCTGTGCTTGGAGCGTAGCCGACCCTAAGCACAAGTCGATAACGTATTGTAAGGGCAGTGACCGCCCTCCCCCTCCTTCATAATCCAGTTTCAGCCAACGGCCAGCAGGGGTCATCTTGCTTGCCACGTGTTCGGCCTTGCGAGACACGCTGTTCAACAAGCCTCTAAGTTATTCCAATCCTGAGGCCTTAGACTTTGACACCGCTCAACGACAAATAGCGTAATGGGTGTTTGTCTCTCCTGCCCCAACTGCATGGAGAAGCAACAGATGGCCAACAAATCATCTAAAGCTCCGGCCAAGCCGGACCAAAGTTCGCGTTACGTCAATGTATGGGATCCGCTATCGAGCTTTCGGCGTGAGTTTGACCGACTGTTCGATGATTTCACTGCTGTTTCAGGCCAGCGACCGGGCAGCATCCTCAGTGCTGAGCCCTTCGGGCGCAGCGAATTTGGCCTTGGGCAATTACCGGCCGTCGACATCGTCGAGCACGACAAGGACTATCAAGTCACAGCTGAACTTCCTGGCATGGGTGAGAAGGATATTGACGTAAAGTTCGCCGACGGCGTGCTTACCATCAAGGGCGAGAAGAAAGAGGAATCTGAAGAGCAGCAGAAAGACTATTATCGTTCAGAGCGTCGGTTCGGGGCATTTCAACGTTCATTTAGCGTCCCCGATGGCATCGACGGCGACAAGATTGAGGCAAATGTCAAGGACGGCGTCCTAACGGTTCTTCTGCCCAAGTCGAGTGAGGCACAGAAGCGCGAGAAGAAGATCCAGATCAAAAAGGGTTAAGGCCGAAGCTCGTATCGAAGTCGATGCCACGGGAAATGGCATCTAGCGGTGTGACCGTGTGTAAGCTTCATGTCAGCTTCTTACCGAATGCAGATTGTCTAAGCGGGCCGTGTTGACCCTCATCAAGGCTAATGCTCAGCGATCGTCTATCTAGAGACCTCACGTAAAGCTCTGCACCCCCAAAAGGAGTTTGTAATGTCCATGCTCAAAGTCATTGAAGTCCTCGCTGAATCCGATAAGAGCTGGGAGGATGCCGCTCAGTCCGCTGTCAGCACGGCTCAGGAGAGCGTGCGCAACGTGCGTTCGATTTACATCAAAAACTTGGAAGCGTCTGTGGAGAACGGAAAAATCAGCAAATACCGTATCAACGGCAAGATTTCGTTCGTACTGGATTGAGCACATCCAGGGCTCACTGCACAATCTGTCAATAGAGCAGCTCCACGCGATAGCCTGGGCTGCCCTAACAGTCGTTTT
>JARFQY010000243.1 GCA_029287535.1 Filomicrobium sp. | reverse complement strand
GGCAAACACCTTGCTGGGAACGTGACAGCTGATCGATCTAAAACTATCTACGCTCCGCTGAGCGGGTACGGTGTCGATGCCAATCCACCATCAGATAGAAGTCTTGCCAGAGCCGCCATTTATTAGCGCCGACTGGCCTGTCGCTCGCTGATATTAAGCGTCTGCGAGTCGTGAGATTGTGCGGCTGCTAAGTCCGCAAGGAAAAAGCGATTTGGCTAGGCGCAACACCACCATTCAAGTGGAAGGGGGATTTGTGACGACGGCTTCGCCGATAAAGTGATTTGTATTCGTTTTGCGCCTGGACTTACACTGGAGCTGGCTGGAGGACTTGGTCTGTCCGTCTTCAGGGTCTTTAAGACAAGGTAAGGTCGCCTCGGAGAGAGGGTCTGGATCACCTGTTGCGTTGATCTAAGCGGCTTGCTTTACGTGTTGCAATCGTCGCGTCTCGAATGTCTTTCGTTTGATCCTTTCTGTTTCCAGTAGGATGGTTTGGCCGCGCCCGAAGTAGACTTCGGCGGACGTCAGATTACCGACTGATTTTAGGTCGCGAGCGCCCGCGCCGCATCCATGTCGACAAGTTCCGGACGGAGTGTCTGAACGCTCACTGGTTCCTCAGCCTTGCCGATGCGCGTCGTAAATGCGAGCTTTGGCGGAGAGACTTGTATGAGTTTCCTGCTGTCAAGCGTGCTTTTCCGACCTTTTTCCTCGACCAATCATTATGCGCATACGCTCCGGCGGAATGGCGCTCGCGGCGCCTCGACTTGTATCCGGTCAGGTCCATGACCTGCACCACAATCCCGATTCACGGTAGCCGGTCGTATGCTTGTGGGTGCTGGACCAAACTATAACTCGGTGCGCTTGGCACCTTCTCTACGCACGGTCACAGCGCTCACTTTCAGCAGCCCGTCGGCGGCTGAACTTTTCATTTCACATAGCCTTCAGTTTTGCGCCGTACGGGATAATACCGTCCTCCACGTAGTGCCAAAGTGCAATCGCGAGCTTGCGCGCCAAGGCGACGATGCCAACCTTGCCGGACCGAGCACCACGATCGGAAAACCGTTCTCGGTACCACCGTGCCAGTCGGCTTTGCGACTGATATCGCAGCCAACACCAGGCAAGTTCGACGAGCATGACACGTGCCGGTCGATTGCCGGCTTTGCTGATGCCCTGATCACGCGCCGTTCCACCACTGGCAAAAGGCGTGGGTGAAAGTCCGAGATAGGACGCCAGATGCCTTCGACTTGCGAATGTTCTATGAAAAACCTCGGTGACCAGGACCGTGGCCCCGATATCGCCAACACCAGAAAGCTGCGCAAGCGCTTTGATCTTGCGACCGTTCGGCACCTTAGATACTTGCGCGCAAACATCGTGGCGCTCGACTTCCAGTGCTTTGAGTTGTGACGTCAGGAACTCCAGTCGTTCGAACTGGCGTGTCAGTTCTCTCACAAGGAACGGTCCGAGCGGTCGGCCATCACCCGTACGCAAAGTTACGAGCCACTCGCGCCACTTTCCGCCGTGCAGGCCTTTGACATCACGAATGCCCTGCAGGTTCAGGAGTGCTCGGATCCGATTAACATGTCGCGTTCGCTCTTTGACCAGTTGCGTCCGCTCACGCGTCAGGCGCTTGGCATCCTCTTCGTCGGGTGTTGGGATCCGGACTGGCCTGAAAACAGAATTGTCTCCGAGATAGTAAGCCTTCAACATGCAAGCCATCGCCTCAACGTCCAAGCGATCCGTCTTCGCCCGCCGACCCCGTCGGGAGACCAGAAAGCTGGATGCATCAAGAACGGTCGTGTCGATGCCTCGATCAATCAGGAACCGGGCCAGCCAAAAACCGTCGTATCCAGCTTCAAAGCAAACGCGCAATCTGACGGGTTCTCCTACCGTCGCACTACCGTGTTCGGAAAATTGCGCAAGCACTGCAATCAACCCATCGGCATCACCACCCGGAACTGACGTCGTTGTCACCTTTTTCGTGCCGGGCAACAACGCCCCAACAAGCCAGCTGCGGCGGCTGAGTTCAATCGCAACATGGCAATCAACTGTTGATGTCGTCGTCATGTGATCCTCCAAGAAAACTCCCTGGAAAACACACTGGCAGCTTCTGCGGAAATCCTGCATAGGATCTATAATGACGTCCGGCCACACAGCGCACTTGGGTATTAAACACCGTCAGCGCTGCTGGGTCGCTCACCGGCCACGAGCCCGCCATGAGCGATAGAGCCGGAAAATTCTAGCTCCGAATGGTCCAAAAACGGGGTCAAGTTCAAGATATTAGCGAACGAAGTTTTTGGTGGAACAGCCCGAGGGGGCTAGACAGTTGGGGGACGCTGGGCTCACTCTGGATCTGGCTGGCCTCCCGCATCGCTTTAAGGGGCAAGGATCCCCGCTAAGAGCGCTCGCTAAAGCTATTGAGCAAGTGAAATACTCTAGTTTGCGGCTTGCCCAGATTGTCTGGTGCAATGTGGGGCAGGCAATGCTTCGGAAATCGAACCCGCGTCACGTACTCACAAAGCCAATTTTTGGCTCCGTTAACTGCCTTTACAAATCACATGAGCATAAGGTTGTTGCCACAGTATTAAAGGAAAATAGAAAATTCATTCTTTGGAGCAAAGAGTATGAGTTCATTACTCCAAATTGGCCGTTCCATTGTGAACAAGTCGCTTGCTCCAATCGGCATAGAGATAAGGCGCAAGGGTCACGATTGGAGCGACACCGCCAATTTTATTCCATTTGAACAAACTATTGCGGCTGCACGTGCCGAGAAACTCTCCGTGGGCGACTACGTCGACGCGCAAATGAATGGTGTCCCTGGCTCTTCACAGCGCACGATCGATCAGATGCAATCGATGGGAGTGTTCGTCGATCCTTTGAAGCGGATCGTCGAAATCGGTCCAGGTACTGGACGTTATCTCGAAAAGACCATCAAACTGTGCTGCCTAGAAAACTACGAGCTTTACGAAACCTCTGGCCCGTGGGCGGACTATCTCGTTAGCGAATACCCCGTCAATCTACAGCCCACCGACGGGTATTCGATGGCTTCGACCGCTGATCAAAGCGCCGACTTGGTCCATGCACACAAAGTTTTCAGTACGGTCCCTTTCCTCGTAACGTGCTGCTACTGGCACGAGATGGTGCGTGTCATCCGAAGTGGTGGATGGGCAGTCTTCGACATTATGACGGAAAATTGCCTGCGAGACGACGCGATGGGCATATGGGCGAAATCGGGAATTCGCAATGGCTCATTTCCATCAGTTGTGCCGCGCTCTGTCGTAATCGAATTCTTCACGCGACACCAATTCACTTTGGGCGGCAGTGCTATTTTACCGATGCCGCCGGGTACAACCGAGTTATTTGCATTCAGGAAGCAACGCCATTGATCGGGTACTATTTGCCGACGCGTTCCAACCCCGCATAAGCTCAAATTAGGGAACGTCGAACAATTGGCCCGTGAAGCCTTCGATAGGCTCTGGAAGCAATCGGCCTGAGTTCTCACGATGGGCTTCACCATGCACCGTGACGCATCATCCAGCTGCCCCTTTGGCCCTGACCTTCAGCGCTATTGGGATCTGCGCTATGAGCTGTTCTCGCGTTTCGACGAGGGCATTGAGCTCGACCGCGAAGGTCTTTATTCCGCTACGGCCGAGGCCGACGCCCTCGATATGGCCGATCGCGTGCCAGGCAAGAGGGTTCTCGATGCCTTCGGTGGCGTCGGCGGAAACGCGATCGGCTTCGCAAGGCGCGGCAAAAGCGTGATCTGCGTCGAGAAGGATCCGGCCCGAGCCCACATGATCCGCACGAATGCAAAGGTCTATGAAGTCGATGCTCTCATCGAGGTCATCAATGCGGATATCTTCGATGTCATAGGATCGGTGAGCGCCGATGCGCTGTACCTTGCTCCCCCTTGGGGCGGTCCCGACTACTACAAGAAGGACAAGTTCCTGATGACGGATTTCGCGCCTAGTCCGGTAGAGGTGATCGAGGCGCTGCCGTCAGCATTTCGGGGAACGATTACTCTGACGGCGCCGGTCAATCTGCCAAACACCGAAATGGCTCTCGTGGCGACCGAGTGGTCGACCTTGGTGAGCCGGCGCGCTGATGGAAGGCCGAAGTACTTTACACATACTTGGGATCACGATCTGGAATAGCGGGGACCAAAGGCATGTGCCGCGGTGAACCGGTCGTCAATTGGCATGCCGTCGAGC
>JARFQY010000235.1 GCA_029287535.1 Filomicrobium sp. | reverse complement strand
ACCGTCTTCTTCGCAGCCGGCTTCTTAGCAGCAGGCTTACGAGCTGCGGTCTTCTTAGCAGCCGGCTTCTTGGCAGCAGGCTTTGCAGCGCGGCCTGGTGCTTTCGAGCGAGCCGAAGCGGAAGCCGTGGTCTTGGTCGACTTGCGAGCAGCCGGCTTCTTGGCAGCAGCCTTCTTGGCTGGAGCAGCAGTCTTTGCAGCGGGCTTTGCAGCAGCGGCAGCGGCGGTCTTCGCCGGAGCTTTTGCCTTCCGCGGCTTGGTGGTTTTTGCAGTCGTCTTTTTCGTCTTAGTGGTTGCCATTGTCTTCATCTCCAATTTTTCCAGGGGGGTGTCTGTGCGAATCACGTTCAACCCAAAAAAACTTTGAACAATTTGCAGGAGTTTGTTGACACAAAAAAAGAATTGGTGGGTGAAAAAGATCTAGCGACAGCCAATTCTGTTGCAGTAAAGACTCAATTTTGAGTGTTTTGAGATGGATAGAAGAATGCGCGAACTTTGAAGTTGAATGTCGCGACCATCGAAAACGACTCTTGTCGCATTCTTTTTTGTCGCAACAAGCTCAACAATGCGTACGAGACAAAGTGTAAAACACTGTTGAGTGCGCAAACAAACGCGACCAAGTTTTCTGTAAAAACTGGCGTCATCAATTCAACAAAAAAAGAGCGCGGCGAACGGGCATTGATGCATCCCATTCGCCGCGCTTGTTTTGCGCTAAACTTTCTCAGTGCGTTTGCGACAATCTTAGGTGAGCAAATTTAACTCGCAACAGATCGTCGTGTGCGACTCGAACGTCATGCAGCTTTTCTTGCACGTTCCCGGCTGACGTCGAGAACAGCCAGCAAGTAGCCGACGCGATCTTCCATCGCCTCTGCAAGGATCGAGAAGTAGTCTGGGTCTATTGGAACAATCTCACCGATAACCTCGCCGTATTCGAAGCGAAGCTCGGCTTCATGCTTGCGTGCGATCGCTTGCATTTTTCTGTTTTCGGCGAGGCAGCTCATATAAAGATGATGCACGCCTCGATTTCGAGCCGCGCGAATAGCGCGACCCATCAACTCTGTTCCAATTCCTTTTTCCTGAAAGCCTGATTCGACAGAGAAAGCTGCCTCCGCCTCTTGGCCCCAGGTGTCGCCTAGCTTTTTCAATTCTGCGACCGCGCGAACTTCACCGCCATGGATATAGCCATACACGATGGCGCCCATTTCGTTCATACGCGCGGAATAGTCATCGACGAACTTGTCAGACACCGCGTGCGCAAAGCGCATGCGGCGGCTGTCCTTATCGAGCCGCAAGAGGTGGTCGCGGAATTTGTCTGCCTCCGACGGCCACAGCTTTCGAATTGTGCCGCCCCAGAACGGTTGTTCGCTCATGAACTTCACCTCTGGATTACTATTGACTTTAGTGTGCCCAAGAGCCGGCTCCCATTTTTATCGAGGATGCTACGGCTCATTCAGAACCACATATGTGGTGGTCTTATTGCGGCGCACAATACACTGGTTTGTGTGGCGAGAGATTGAACGAAATTGACGCTGTGGACGTGGCAGGCGCATATCGACCAAAGTCGATACGGTGCTCGGGGCCAACATAGGACACTGATATGGAGACGTTTTTTGGTCCGGTCTGGCTAACGCGACAACCAGCACAGGGGTGCAAGCTGTGCGTTTTTTGCATGGGAGCAATGCAGTGACATCTGCCCAGATGCGACATGGTGCATGGTGAGGCGGGGTGCGCATGGCTTTAAAAAGTGCCAGCGGTTCCTCGGTTGTGATGCAGACCTATCTGGCGAGGGTCGATTCAGGTGAAATCGAACCCAATCCGGATCAGGCCGCGATCATCACGCTTCTCGATGAAGTCGCGATGCGCCTCAAGGCTTACCGGCCGGCATCGGCGGGGCTGTTCGGCTTTCTCAAGAAGAAGCCTGGTCCCGCGCCACGCGGCCTGTATCTTCATGGTGGTGTCGGTCGTGGCAAGACCATGCTCATGGACTTGTTCTTCAGCGAAGTCGATTTCGCACCCAAGGTGCGCCATCACTTCCATGAATTCATGGCTGATGTACACGACCGTATCGGTCGCGCTCGTAAGGCCGTCCCCGGCGACCCCATACCGGTTGTCGCGGCTGAGATCGCCGAAGAAGCGAAACTGCTGTGTTTTGACGAATTGCACGTCACGGATATTGCGGACGCCATGATCCTGGGCCGGCTTTTTGCCGTGCTCTTCAAGCAGGGTGTCGTGGTCGTGTCGACATCCAACGCCCATCCAAGCGAACTTTATCGAAACGGCCTCAACCGGCAGCTCTTCCTGCCGTTCATCGATTTGATCGAAGATTATATGGATGTCGTGGAGCTGTCCTCCGGCAAGGACTTCCGGCTTGAGAAGCTGGCCGGTCACCCGCTCTACTATTCACCTGCCGACGCCACCGCGAAACAGGAGCTCGATGACCATTGGACGCGCATGACCGGCCGCCCAGCCGAACCACTGCCAATGTCGTTGGAAGTCCTGGGCCGCCATGTCCATGTTCCCATGGCCGCTCGAGGTGTCGCGCGCTTCTGTTTTGATGACCTGTGTGCCCGTCCATTGGGCCCACGCGACTACCTCCACGTGGCGCACGCTTTTCATACCGTTTTGATCGACGGTATCCCGGTCCTCGGTCCCGCCAAGCGCAACGAGGCGCGCCGCTTCATCAATCTTATTGACGCCCTCTACGATAACAAGGTTGGCCTTATCGCCTCCGCGGACAATGAGCCTGACATGCTCTATGTCGCCGGCGATGGCGTCGAGCTCTTTCAACGTACCGCCTCCAGGCTCATTGAAATGCGCTCGACGGAGTATCTGGAATCGCGGACGGATCGCACTGGTGGCCTGGATCCATTGGCCAGGACCTGAGTACGCTGGCCCGATCGACCGCCACTTTCGTTTCATCGCCGATCGGTTCGCTTGAACGCACCCTATTTTCGGTCTAGCAAGGCCTGACCCGCGCCGCTTCCCCTGCGCTAACGGCCCGCCAAGTATTTCCCGGGACCCGATGCCTTCGTCGTGAGCGGCAACATCGTCTCAATCCTCTTGCTTCAAGGAGATTTCCGCATGGCGCGAACCAAGATCGCATTGATCGGTGCCGGTATGATTGGTGGTACGCTCGCCCACCTGGCCGGCTTGAAGGAACTTGGCGACGTCGTCCTGTTTGATATCGCCGAGGGCATGCCCGATGGCAAGGCGCTTGATATTGCGCAGTCTGGCGCCGTCGATGGCTTTGATTGTGGTATGCGCGGCACCAACAGTTATGCCGATATCGAGGGCGCCGACGTTTGCATTGTTACCGCCGGTGTCCCCCGTAAGCCGGGAATGAGCCGCGATGACCTCGTCGAGATCAATCTCAAAGTGATGGAGCAGGTTGGCGCTGGCATCAAGAAGTACGCCCCCGAGGCCTTGGTGATCTGCATCACCAACCCACTCGACGCCATGGTCTGGGCGTTGCAGAAGGCGTCGGGCCTGCCGCGCAACAAGGTCATTGGAATGGCCGGCGTTCTCGATACCGCACGCTTCCGTCACTTCCTGGCGTCCGAGTTGAATGTCTCCGTTGAAGATGTTTCGGCTTTCGTGCTCGGCGGTCACGGCGACGAAATGGTGCCGCTCATCCGGTATTCCACAGTGGCCGGCATTCCGCTGCCCGACCTCGTTCGCATGGGCTGGATCAAGCAGGACCGGCTGGACGCGATCGTCCAACGCACCCGCAAGGGCGGTGGTGAGATCGTCGCTCTGCTTAAAACCGGTTCGGCCTACTATGCTCCTGCCGCTTCAGCCATCGAAATGGCCGACAGCTATCTCAAGGACAAGAAGCGCGTGTTGCCCTGTGCCGCCTATCTCAACGGCGAGTACGGCGTGAAGGGGCTCTACGTGGGCGTGCCATGCGTGATTGGCGCGGACGGTGCCGAGCGCGTTGTCGAGATCGATCTCAATGGCAGCGAGCGGGCCATGTTGATGAAATCGGTGGAGTCGGTGAAGTCCCTCGTCGACGCTTGCAATCGCATTGCCCCGAACCTGGGCGGATAAGCTAGGCGAAAACGGCGCGCTTCGAGCGCGCCGTTTTTGTGTGTCCAACTCCGCCCGACAAAGAACACCAGCAATAAAAAAGCAGGTCTTGGCATACTGTATGCCATAGGTTAGAACAAGGGTCTGGGGTGACTTATGGGAAACGTTCTTAGAAGTTGCGGCTGGATGAGCAAAGCAAATCAATCTGGCATCGAGACAACGGTGGTAAGACGATGAACATTCACGAATATCAGGCCAAGCTGGTTTTGAAGAGCTACGGCGCGCCTGTCGCCGAAGGAGCGCCGGTATTGACAGCCGGTGATATTGAGCAGGCGGTGAACGCCCTGCCCGGACCGGTCTATGTTGTGAAGAGTCAGATTCACGCTGGCGGACGCGGCAAGGGTAAATTCAAGGAACTGCACCCAGAAGCCAAGGGCGGCGTGCGAGTCAGTTTCTCCGCCGAAGAAGCGATCGCCCATGCCAAGGAAATGTTCGGCAACACGCTCGTGACGAAGCAGACCGGTCCTGACGGCAAACAGGTCAACCGCCTGTACATCGAGGACGGCGCCGACATCGACCGTGAGCTTTATTTATCGATCCTGGTTGATCGCACGGTGGGCCGCCCGGCTTTCGTGGTCTCCACCGAAGGCGGCATGGATATCGAAACGGTCGCTGAAGAAACGCCCGAGAAAATCGTGACCGTCGCCATTGACCCCGCAACCGGTGTCACGGATGCCGACATTGACCTGCTGTGCAATGCGCTGCAGCTCGATGGCGCTGCTCGTGCCGACGGCGCCGACCTGTTCCCCACTCTATATAAGGCGTTTACCGAGAAGGACATGGCGCTGCTCGAGGTGAACCCGTTGATCGTTATGAAAGACGGCCACCTGCGCGTTCTCGATGCCAAGGTTTCCTTCGATACCAACGCCCTCTTCCGCCAGCCCGACATCTTAGAGCTTCGCGACATCACCGAGGAGGATGAAAAGGAAATCGAGGCCTCAAAGCATGACCTCGCCTACGTCGCTCTCGATGGCAACATCGGCTGTATGGTCAATGGCGCCGGTCTAGCGATGTCGACGATGGACATCATCAAGCTCTACGGTGAAGAGCCCGCCAACTTCCTCGACGTCGGCGGCGGCGCATCCAAGGAAAAAGTGACAAACGCCTTCAAGATCATCACCGCCGACCCCAACGTGAAGGGCATCCTTGTCAATATCTTCGGCGGCATCATGCGCTGCGACACCATCGGTGAGGGCGTCGTCGCGGCCGTCAAGGAAGTCGGACTCAAAGTGCCGCTCGTTGTCCGCCTGGAAGGCACCAACGTCGAGCTTGGCAAGAAGATCATCAACGAATCGGGCCTCAATGTTATCGCCGCTGACGACCTCGACGATGCCGCCCAGAAGATTGTCGCCGCTATCAAGGGGGCCTGAGAAGCATGTCCATACTCGTCAACAAAGACACCAAGGTCCTCGTCCAAGGCCTCACGGGCAAAACCGGGACCTTCCACACCGAGCAGGCGCTTGCGTATCACGGCACGCAGATGGTCGGCGGTATCCACCCCAAGAAGGGCGGTACAACCTGGGAAGGCTCCGGCGGCCACAAGCTGCCCATCTTCGCAAGCGTCAAGGAAGGTAAGGAAGCCACCGGTGCCAACGCCTCGGTTGTCTATGTCCCGCCCGTCGGCGCAGCAGCCGCGATCATCGAAGCCATCGACGCCGACATCCCGCTCATCGTCTGCATCACCGAAGGCGTGCCCGTCATGGACATGGTCAAGGTGAAGGCGCGGCTCGATGACTCCAACTCCCGCCTCATCGGTCCAAACTGCCCGGGCGTGCTGACACCAAATGAGTGCAAGATTGGAATCATGCCGGGGTCGATCTTCAAGAAGGGCTCAGTTGGCATTCTCTCGCGTTCCGGCACGCTCACCTATGAGGCCGTCTTCCAGACCACCAACGAAGGCCTTGGTCAGTCGACGGCGGTCGGCATCGGCGGTGACCCGGTCAAGGGCACCGAGTTCATCGACATGCTCGACCTGTTCCTCGATGACCCGGAAACCGAGTCGATCATCATGATTGGCGAAATCGGTGGCTCGGCCGAGGAAGATGCCGCCGCTTGGTTGACCGAGCAAGCCGCCAAGGGACGCAAGAAGCCAATGGCGGGCTTCATCGCTGGCCGCACAGCGCCTCCAGGCCGCACCATGGGCCACGCGGGCGCGGTGATCTCCGGCGGGAAGGGTGGCGCTGACTCCAAGATCGCCGCCATGGAAGCCGCCGGCATCCGTGTCTCGCCCTCGCCTGCCCGCCTTGGCAAAACCCTGGCGGAACTCCTGAAGGGCTGACGACGAACCCCGTGGAGTAACGAAACATGGCGCGGTGGCCCTGGCTCCGCGCCATGCTCTTTTGAGGGCGCTAACCGACCAGCGCGACCGCCATCATCACCAGCCCGGCGGCACCGACACTCCAGATCAGCGAACGGATGCCGACGATGCCCGACATATAGGCCGGCAGGTAGGCAAGCCTCGCGCCCAGGAAGACCACTGCGCCGGTCAGAGCCATGCCCTGGTCCTTCCCCGTCATGATAGCCAGTAACGCCAGCGGCAAGAAAACAATCAACGCCTCCATCATGTTATCTAACGCCCGCCGCGCGCGTCCGGCCACTGCCGGCACCGGAGGCGGCTTGTCGCGCGGTCCAAGCGCGACGGTGGCGCGGGAGGCGAACGAGCCGTCTGCGCCGAGATACTGGATTGCCGGAGGAAGAAACGTCTGCACAATAAACAGCACGAGAACAGCGATCATCACTTCGATCATTTTGGGGTCCTCCTAGTTGCGACCGATGATGACATCGCCAATTAGGGTGTGCCGGACGCCTCAACAATTACCTTGCAGGTAATTGCAGGACACTCCGACAAAGGCGCTGATAACGGCATGACCATTCCGACACACACGACTTTTGGAGACTGCCTTCGCGATTGGCGGGGCCGCCGCGGTATGAGCCAGCTACAACTCGCCCTCTCCGCCAACGTCTCCCAGCGGCACGTCTCATTCCTTGAATCAGGCCGCGCGCAGCCAAGCCGCCCAATGGTCCTTGGTTTGGCGGACGCCATGAGCGTTCCGCTCGCCGAGCGCAACATACTGCTCAACGCCGCCGGCTTCGCCCCGCAGTACCGACAGACTTCACTGGACGACAGCGCACTGCAGGATGTGCGGGCGGCGCTCGATCTCATGCTGGAGCGGCATATGCCCTATCCTGCAGTTCTGATCGACCGGTATTGGAACTTGCTGGATGCGAACGCGTCCTGCGAAACCATCTTCGGCATGAGCGCCGGCCCGGCGCCAATCAATATCCTCAAGATGATTGCCGATCATCCGCAGCTGACCGAGAAATTCGTCAACTGGCCCGAGGTCGCACATCATTTTCTCATGCGCCTGCAGACCGAGTTCAATGCCAGCGGCGGGGATGCCAAACTTGCCGAACTGATCGAGGGCCTGAAGGCGACGCCGGCCTTTGAAGCCGCCGGCCAGCACACCAGCGCCTCGCATCCGTTCATTCCGACGAAGATCAAGTTCGGCGATAAAGTGCTGTCTCTGGTCTCTGCCGTCGCCCATTTTGGCACCGCCACGGACATTACGGTCAGTGACTTACGAATTGAGTTTTCGCTCCCCGCAGATGCCGAAACCGACGCCGCCATCAAGCAGTTGGCCGGCCAATTGTGAGAGCCACGGACAAACCCGTGCACTAATTTGCCGCGCTCCCTCAGCACTGCGTTGATATTCGTCGATGCCCTTGTCACAAAGACGATGCAAGATTGGATGTGCCTTCAACGTGTTAAGCTCCAAATGGCAGGGAGACATAAGCATGGGTCGTCAAAGCATGATGCTGCTGTTCCGCAGTCAGATCGCAGCCGTCGAGGCTGAGATTCGCGCCAAAAACGCCGAGATCGCTTCGCTTCGCGCCGCCCAAGAGGCCGCCGAAGCCAAGATTCAGGAACTCCACCACCACAGGGAAAAGCTGCAAGATCAACACGATAATGCAGACGACGACGCACAAAAGGATTGAGCCGGTCCGTGGCTCCGGAAGGCGTCCTGTTTCACCAACTTTTTGCGCACTATAGTGTCGGTAAGCTCTTCGTCGGCGTCTTCGGGCTTGTCTGCCGGCATGCCTGCGGTGGGCGGGTCGCCATCGCTTTCACCGGTTCGTGATCCCTGCTCTGCGCCCGCCACTTTCGGTGGGCTTAAACCCTGCGACGAAGTGTACTAAGTATCGGAAGCATTCGCAGTTGCGAAAGCGGCTGCGAGCCTGCGCGACGTGCCCGCCTACTGGCACGAAGGCTCAATTTTTCGGACAGGAACCATTGATGTCCCGCCAAGCGCTCAACCAGTCTTTCCTGCAAACATCATTCCTCGACGGCGCCAACGCCGCATACATCGAGGAAATGCAAGATCAGTACGCGCGCAATCCAGGCTCCGTTCCCGACCAGTGGCGCCATTTCTTCGAAAGCCTCCAGGAAGGCGCCGGCACGGTCGAGAACGAGCCGTTGAACCCAAGCTGGGCCGTACCGCTGACGCAGCTTGAGGCGAACGGTGAAATGGTCGCCGCATTGACCGGCGATTACGACCAGCTGCAAAACGAGTTGCACGGCAAGATCGCGGAGCGCGCCCACCAGCACGGCGTCGAGATGTCACCGGCGGCGTCCTTCCGCGCCATCCAAGACTCGATCCGTGCGCTTATGCTGATCCGCGCCTATCGCGCCATGGGCCATCTGGCCGCCGATCTCGATCCGCTCGGTCTCACTGATCGTCTCATCCATCGTGAGCTGGAGCCTGAAACGTATGGCTTCACCGAAGCCGATCTTGACCGCCCGATCTTCATCGACCGTGTCCTCGGTCTGGAGACGGCCACCATGCGCCAGATCCTCGGCATTCTGCAGCGCACCTACTGCCAGCACATCGGGGTTGAATTCACGCACATAACCAACCCGGCGCAAAAGTCCTGGATCCAAGAGCGCATCGAGGGCGAGGAAAAGGAAATTCGCTTTACCGTTGAAGGCAAGAAGGCGATCCTGAACAAGCTGATTGAGGCCGAAACCTTCGAGAAGTTCGCCGATGTCAAGTACACCGGCACCAAGCGCTTCGGGGTCGACGGTGGCGAGTCCATGGTTCCCGCTCTTGAACAGATCATCAAGCGCGGCGGTCAGCTCGGTGTGAAGGAAATCATTATCGGCATGGCCCACCGTGGCCGGCTTAACGTCCTGGCCAATGTGATGGCCAAGCCGCACCGGGCGATCTTCAACGAGTTCAAGGGTGGTTCTTTCAAACCCGACGACGTGGAAGGGTCCGGTGACGTCAAGTATCACCTCGGCGCTTCCTCCGACCGCATCTTCGATGGCAACAACGTCCACCTGTCGCTGACTGCCAACCCCTCGCACCTGGAAATTGTCGATCCGGTCGTTCTTGGAAAAACCCGGGCCAAGCAGGATCAGCACGCCTGCGATCCAGAGGAGCGCAACTGCGTGCTCCCGCTTCTGATCCATGGTGACGCAGCCTTCGCCGGACAGGGCGTCGTCGCAGAGTGCTTTGGTCTGTCCGGACTGAAAGGTCACCGCACCGGCGGCTCACTGCATTTTATTATCAATAACCAAATCGGCTTCACCACGAACCCACGCTTCTCGCGCTCGTCGCCCTATTGCACGGACGTCGCCAAAATGGTCGAAGCACCGATTTTCCACGTCAACGGCGATGACCCCGAATCGGTGGTCCATGTGGCCAAGATCGCCACGGAATTCCGGCAGAAATTTCAAAAGCCCGTGGTCATCGACATGGTGTGCTATCGCCGCTATGGCCACAACGAGGCCGATGAGCCGATGTTCACGCAGCCGCGAATGTACCGCGTGATCAAAAAGCACACCCCGGTCGCCACAAAGTACGGCGAGCGCCTCGTCGCCGAGCAGGTCTTGAGCCAGCAGCAGGTGGATGAAATGCGCAGCGGTTTCCGGGCGCATCTCGAAAGCGAATTCACAGCCGCCGACCACTACAAGCCGAACAAGGCCGACTGGCTTGACGGCCGCTGGTCGTCCATCGGTTTCGCTGAAGACGAAGCCCGTCGCGGCAACACCGGGGTCGAACTCAACACGCTACGCGACATTGGACGAAGGCTCACCAAGATTCCGGGCGACTTCAATGCGCACAAGACGGTCAGGCGTCTGCTGGACCGGCGCTTCGAAATGATCGAGCAAGGCAAGGGTATCGACTGGGCCATGGCGGAACACCTGGCCTACGGTACGCTTCTTTCCGAGGGCTTTCCGGTACGCCTGTCAGGCCAGGACAGCGAACGGGGCACCTTTTCACAGCGCCATTCCGTGTTGATTGATCAGGAGACCGAGCGCCGCTACACGCCGCTGCGTCATATTTCCCCCGACCAGGCGAACTACGAGGTCATCAACTCGATGCTCTCCGAGGAGGCTGTGCTTGGCTTTGAGTATGGCTACTCCCTGGCGGAACCCAACGCGCTCGTCTTGTGGGAAGCCCAGTTCGGTGACTTCGCCAATGGTGCTCAGGTCCTGTTTGACCAGTTCCTTTCTTCCGGTGAGCGCAAATGGCTGCGCATGTCGGGCCTCGTCTGCCTGCTGCCGCACGGCTACGAGGGGCAGGGCCCGGAACACTCCTCGGCGCGTCTCGAACGCTTCCTGCAGTTATGTGCCGAAGACAATTGGCAGGTCGCCAATTGCACGACGCCGGCGAACTACTTCCACATCCTGCGCCGTCAGCTGCATCGCAAATTCCGCAAGCCGCTGATCTTGATGACGCCGAAATCTCTTCTGCGCCACCGGCGTGTTGTTTCGAAACTTGAGGAAATGGGTTCGGAAACAACCTTCCACCGGGTTCTTTGGGACGATGCCGACAGGCGCCAGCTTGATCAGACATTGAAGGTACAGCTGAAGCCGGAAAACGAGATTCGCCGCGTCGTCATATGCTCGGGCAAGGTCTACTACGACCTGTTGGAGGAACGTGAGAAATCCGGCATCGACGACGTTTACATCCTGCGCATCGAGCAGCTCTATCCATTCCCGGCCAGGACGCTCATTCAAGAACTCAGCCGGTTCACGAATGCGAAGGACTTTGTGTGGTGTCAGGAGGAGCCGAAGAACATGGGCGCCTGGACGTTCATCGAACCCAACCTCGAGTGGGTGCTCGATCATATCGGTGCCGGGAAAAGCCGCGCTTCATATGCAGGACGCCCGGCGTCGGCCTCCACCGCGACGGGTCTTCTCAGCCGCCACCTCGGCGAGCAGAAGACGCTCGTGCAAGAGGCCCTGTCGGCCTAGTGGTAGGACGGATTTCAAGCGGGGCGAGTCTGCCTGGACAACGCTCCGCGAAGCTAAAGGAAAGACAAGAGGTTCAATAAAATGGCCATCGAAATCAAGGTTCCAACGCTGGGTGAATCCGTCACCGAGGCAACCGTTGGGCAATGGTACAAAAGACCCGGAGATGCCATACAAGCTGATGAGCCGCTCGTCGAGCTGGAGACCGACAAGGTAACCGTCGAGGTTCCCGCACCGTCCGCTGGCGTCCTTGGCGAAATTGTCGTCAACGAAGGTGATACGGTCGAAGTCGGTGCCATACTCGGCTCGCTCAACGAGGGAGGGGCAGCCGCTGCCCCAGCTCCCGCTGCCGCCGCACCGGCTGCCGCCGCCGCCGATCCGCAGCCTCAAACCGCAGCCGCCTCAGGCAACGGCACGGGGTCCGAAATGCCGCCGTCGCCGGCCGCCCGCAAGGCCCTTGCCGAAGCGGGCCTTACCACCGGCGATGTCGAAGGCAGCGGGCGCCGTGGTCAGGTTCTAAAGCATGACGTCGCCACCGCTCAGGCGGCGCCTCAGGCTTCGCCGGCTACAACCAGCTACGTGCCACCACCCAGCGTACCCGCACCGGCGCAAAGGCTGCGTGTGCCTTCAACAGAAGTGGACGCGGCTCGAGAAGAACGGGTCCGGATGTCGCGCCTGCGCCAGACGATCGCGCGCCGTCTGAAGGACGCCCAAAACACCGCTGCGATGCTGACGACGTTCAACGACGTCGACATGACGGCTGTCATGGAGATGCGCAACCAGTACAAGGACCTGTTTGAAAAACGCCATGGTGTCCGGCTCGGCTTCATGGGCTTCTTCATCAAGGCCTGCATCCAGGCTCTTAGGGAGATCCCGGCGGTCAACGCCGAAATCGACGGACAGGACCTCATCTATAAGAACTACTACCATATCGGTGTTGCCGTCGGCTCTGACAAAGGTCTTGTGGTGCCTGTCGTGCGCGACGCCGAGACGATGTCGATCGCGCAGATCGAGGGAACGATCGCAGAATTTGGAAAGCGCGCCCGTACC
This sequence comes from Filomicrobium sp., assembly GCA_029287535.1. Taxonomy (GTDB): domain Bacteria; phylum Pseudomonadota; class Alphaproteobacteria; order Rhizobiales; family Hyphomicrobiaceae; genus Filomicrobium. The sequence continues at coordinate 2,354 of JARFQY010000235.1, read as the reverse complement.
GGTCAGTTGACCATCGAGGAAATGCAAGGCGGAACCTTCACAATCTCCAACGGCGGCGTTTATGGTTCACTACTCTCAACGCCGATTCTCAATGCGCCGCAGTCGGGCATTCTCGGCATGCACCGGATCGAGCAACGCCCCGTCGTCATGAAGGACGGGTCGATCGCCGCGCGGCCCATGATGTATCTGGCGCTTTCGTACGATCACCGCGTCGTCGACGGCAAGGAGGCTGTCACCTTCCTGGTGCGTGTAAAGGAATGCTTGGAGGACCCGCAGCGCTTCGTCTTGGATCTCTAGGACAGCTTGGGGTGCGAGCCGCAGCCATGACGACGCCATTAATGGCGGAACATGCAAGCGCGCACAGTTTTCCTAGGATTCCTAGACACCGCCAGAACAGGAGCACCGGTCGTCTCGCCCACCGTCCTCAACCTGTAATGCGAAGTCGTTATTGAGACTGGCACGCATCCGGTCCTTCTAATGGGTTCGAGTCACGGGGGTGAAGCGATGCAGGCGATTTGGCGGCTGTTGCTTGGACATCGCAACCCTGCATCGGAAGTCGCGCGCGGTGAGCAAGCCGCTGCGCAGTTCGAAAGAGAAGGAAATACAAGAATGGCAGGACCTTATGATCTCGTCGTCATCGGCACCGGCCCTGGTGGCTATGTCTGCGCCATTCGCGCCAGCCAGCTGGGTTTGAAGGTTGCGGTCGTTGAAAAGCGCGCGACCCATGGCGGCACGTGCCTCAACGTCGGCTGCATCCCCTCGAAAGCGTTGCTGCATGCATCCGAATTGTTTGAAGAGGCGGGTCATGGCTTCGCTGACATGGGCATCGGCGTCGCGCCCCAATTGGACCTCGAAAAAATGCTGGCCTTCAAGGCGGAGGGCGTTAAGGGCAACGTCGACGGTGTCGCCTTCCTCATGAAGAAAAACAAGATCGACACCTACCATGGCACTGGCACCATCGCCGCCGCCGGAAAGGTCCAAGTCACACCCGAGAACGGCGGCGAAATTACCGAGCTCGAAACCAAGGCCATCGTTGTTGCTACCGGTTCGGACATCGCCCGCCTGCCCGGCATCGATATCGACGAGAAGCAGGTCGTGTCATCCACCGGCGCACTCGAATTGGAAGAGGTGCCGAAAAAGATGCTGATCGTTGGCGCCGGCGTAATAGGACTGGAGCTGGGCTCTGTCTGGCGGCGGTTGGGCGCCGAGGTGCACGTCGTCGAATTCCTCGACCGCATCATCCCCGGCATGGACCTGGATGTCGCCAAGCAGTTCCAAAAGATCCTGACCAAGCAGGGCATGACCTTCCAGCTTGGCTCGAAAGTCACCGGCCTCAAGCAGGACGCCTCCGGCTGCACGGTCACCATCGAACCTGCCAACGGTGGCGAAGCCCAGGAAATGGCCGCCGACGTTGTCCTCGTCGCTATCGGCAGAATTCCCTTTACCGAAGGACTCGGCCTCGAAGACACCGGTGTCGCCATTGACAATCGCCGCCGCATCGTCGTCGACGAGCACTTCCAAACCAACGTGCCGGGCATCTATGCCATCGGCGACGTCATCGCCGGCCCGATGCTGGCCCACAAGGCCGAGGACGAGGGCGTCGCTGTGGCTGAGATCCTCGCCGGCCAGTCCGGTCACGTCAATTACGATGTCATCCCGAACGTCATCTACACCGCACCCGAGGTTGCCTCCGTTGGCAAGACCGAGGAGGAGTTGAAGGAAGCGGGCATCGCCTACAAGACAGGCAAGTTTCCCTTCATGGCCAACGGCCGCGCCAAAGTGAACCGGACCACGGATGGATTCGTTAAAGTTCTGGCGGATGCAAAGACCGACCGCATTCTCGGTGTGCACATGGTTGGCCCCCACGTCGGCGAGCTGATCGCCGAGGCCGCCGTGATCATGGAATTCGGCGGCTCCGCCGAAGACCTCGCGCGAACTTGCCACGCCCACCCGACCCTGACCGAAGCCGTCAAGGAAGCCGCGTTGGCGGTGGACAAGCGTCCAATCCACATGTGAAGCATGTCTGCCGGCGATCAACCCGGCGGCATGATGATAGTGCCGCCGATCATCAGCGCATTCAGTCAGCTTTTTTTGAACTGAGCTGGTCGCCTTGCAGTGCCCCGCCGTAATGTACTCCGACTAACTCAAAAATGGCGGCACAATGGCAAAGCTCATCATGCCCTACCTGACGATGGCGGGCATCTTACTGGTCCTGGATCTACTTTGGATAGGGGTCATCGCGCGCGATTTCTATCGCACCGGCCTCGGCGCCGTGATGGCCGAGAATATCAACATGGCCGCCGCCTGCGGGTTCTACGTGATCTACTCGATTGGGCTGTTTGTGTTCGTCGTCC
>JARFQY010000221.1 GCA_029287535.1 Filomicrobium sp. | reverse complement strand
AGCTGGATTTGTCTTAGCCCTCGGATCTGTCCGGAGTACTTCCGAGGCGCAAGGCTCTGGGGTCGAGCCGGGTCTCCTCCCCCAGGGCCGGTCTCCTTTCTGTTGGGGACACTGCCCCCGCTCAGCTGTCCGGCCGCACAGGCGTCCAATCCGCTCAACCCGGCGATCGCGATGACCAGCGTCATGAGCGGCGGTGTCATCGGTGGCCGCCGCTCCTGCACGAAGTCGCTGCTGATCGGGTCTCGCGGGTTCTGCAAGTTATCCACAGCGGGTCACCTCCGTTTGACGCAAGTCAAAGAAGCGGGAGCTGACCCGGTGATTCTATTGAAGATGCAAGTGGGCACCGCCGCCGAAGTGGCTAACCCCCAAAGCCAGATAGGCCGGCTATCCCCCCCCGAGCCGGTCGAGCAGCCGACAATCCCCCAAGTCGGCGAGCGGCGGTGCCCATATTCGAAGGCAACGTCTGACTACCCTGCCGCCGGCGGAGGACCTCGTTCCATCATGCATCTGCTTCCCGCGTGGCTCGACGCGCGCAACGCATCAATCATGGCTGGTCCGGAGTTCGGTGGGCCCTGGCTCGTCAGCCGCGGGGCATGTGACAATGGGGATAGAAAACCGCCAGACCCGGCGGACCGCTGTCCATGGGGCGCGTGGCGATCTAACAATGCGAGTGGAAGGCCGGTGAGCCAACGATCATCTTCTTCAGGTCTTTCTCTCGCAATCGCGCCCGGCCGTGTGCCGAGGCGTTTTTGCGTTCGGATGTCCTGTACCGCTGGCCGCTGCAGTCATGGTGCCGTCCCGTGATGGTCTGTGAGTGCCACTCCGGGCTGGCGTTAGCCGCTACGCCAGCTCCGCGCTCCGACCAGTTCAAGGTCCCCTCGATAAGCTCAGTCAAGGACACCTGAACCACCGCTTCAAGCTGAGGCTGAATAACGCCCGGATCGTTCTCGACCACGAGAAGTGTTGCCGCCGTCGGTGGAATCGCGAGGAGCCGCTCCGCGATCATACTCGTAATGGACGACAAAGTGTCGACCACGGCGTCGACCGACACGAGCGGGCAATCGAATTCCTGCGCCCTGTAATGCTGATGCGACACCGTAGAGGTTTCTACCTGTGGGTGGCTATTGGATAAGACGCCTCGAATCTGAGACACTCGGTGCCGTCGGGATTGTTGGGGATGAGCCTGTTGATCTCATCGCAGGTTCTCAGCGGGTGGGCCATGAACGATTTAGAGCTAGATGCCGACTACCTTCGTCAGGTCCTTCGTTCTTTACTCGATATCCCCAGCCCCACAGGCATGACGGATCAAGCTGTTAGTTTTGTTTGCGATCAGCTCGAAAACCTTGGCGTGGCTTATGAACTGACGCGGCGCGGTGCCATTCGAGCAGATTTGAGAGGCGCCCAATCGAGTCCAGATAGGGCGATTGTCACGCACTTGGACACGCTCGGCGCTGTTATCAAAGGCTTCCATGCGGCCAACGGTTGGCCTCGATTGTCACCTATCGGCACCTGGTCAGCGCGATTTGCCGAGGGCGCTCGCGTTACTGTGCATTCTGATGACGGCATCGAGACCACGGGAACCATTTTGCCTCTGAAGGCCTCGGGGCATGTCTACGGTGATGAAATCGATCAGCAGCCAAGTACGTGGGCTAACCTTGAGCTGCGGTTGGATGAGCGCATTTCGTGCGAAGCGGATGTTAGAGATCTCGGCATCCATGTCGGCGACATCGTCTCAATTCATCCGGAGCCCTTCTTTACCAAAAACGGCTTCATTTGTTCGCGTCATCTGGATAACAAAGCGGGAGTGGCCGTGGTGCTTACCATGGCAAAGGCACTGCTTGATTCAGGTGCAAGCCTGCCGATGGACTGTCATTTGCTGTTTACGATCTCTGAAGAGGTCGGCGTGGGGGCATCACACATCATGCACGGCGATGTGGCGGAGTTAGTATCGGTCGATAATGGCACCATCGCATCTGTCCAGTACACTTGTGATTATGGCGTCACCGTCGCTATGCAAGATTCCACAGGACCCTTCGATTGGCATCTGACGCGGAGCCTTTTGAGCCTTTGCAAGGACTTCAAAATCGATCACTCGCGGGATGTGTTCAACCACTATCGTAGCGACGCAGCGTCCGCGCTCGAGGCCGGGAGTGATATTCGGGAGGCCCTGCTGTGTTTTGCAGTAGATTCCTCTCACGGATATGAGCGCACCCACATCGACTCGCTTTTGGCCTTGGGGCGACTTCTGGCGCTCTACGCTCAAACTTCGGCATTGTTCTTTCGTGACGCACGAACCATCGGACCTAAAGGTGACCTCGTCGCGGCAGAGTAGTCGGCATGACGTGTTTCGCCTGCGCGGTATACTGCCGTCTACGCGACCATCGCACCCTTAGCGCCGGAACGTAAACCAGCTCAATTTGGTAGACCTGGTGTGCCGCGGCCGGCCTTCTCCGTAGTTCTGGGCTTTAATCCGTCAATCGACATGTCGCCGCGGTGCGGCTCGACTGCGCTGTCACCGTTGCCTTGGCTGAGCAGGTTTGCCATTTAGGACGTACCGAACCTCCCTTGGACTTCGCCCTGTGGCTGCACGTCGGCAAGAAATCAATCATGGTCTTTCCAGCGCAACGCATTGTCTG
>JARFQY010000138.1 GCA_029287535.1 Filomicrobium sp. | reverse complement strand
GTTCTTCTCACTCAGCACTTTGATCTGCCGGATAACGGTTTCGTAGGTGAGGCCCAGGAAGTCAGCCATTTCTTCTCGCTTGAGATGCAATTCGAAGCCGACATCCGTGCTGCCGCTGTTTGCTCCGGCCGGTACGAGTTTTGAACGGGTCACGAGAAAGTAGAGCAGGCTCGCCACGCGTTCCTTCGCCGTCTTGCGGCCCAAGAGCACCATCCAGTCGTGTGCTGTATCGAGCTTGTCCAGGCTGTGCTCGAGCAGATGCTGGCTCATCTCAGGATGGCTCTTCAGCATGGCCTCGAACTCTGCATTCCGGAAGCAACACAACTCAACATGCGTGGCAGCCTCGGCGAAGTAAGGCACATTGCGTGAAAAGACACGGCCCACAAAATCCGGCGGGAAGAGCAGGCTGACGATCTGTTGGCGGCCATCAAGCAACAGCTTGGAAAGCTTGACCACACCTGAACTCACGGCAGCGAGCAGGTAGGGCTCATCTTCCGCTGATAGGATCATCTGACCGGGTTTGTACTGGCGATGATGGGCGATCCGGCTAAGCCGGCTCACCTCCAGCCCCGTCATAGCGCTGCAAATCCCACTTTCACGAATGACGCAAGTTTGGCATCTCTCCGGTGCCTGCTGCTCGTCACTTTGCATTTTTGTTCCGTCCGCTGGCAATGACCTGTCGCGCTTAATCGATGGCAAATCCTAAGCATCACGCCGAGCACGCTCTGTCCTTTTGACACGCGCGTCCTGCGGCTTGGTGTCTCTATGCCCATAAAGACGGAATTGGCGAACAAATCGACAGCTTGGCTTATAATGTCACGAGGATCTTCCCAAAAACGTCGCGACTCTCCAGTCGCGCAAGCCCCGTTTCGATATCCGCAAGCAAAAGAGTGCTGTCAATAACGGGACTTACATCGCCGGCTGCCATTTTGGCCATGACCGCGCGCATGTTCTCCAAGGTGCAGCCGAAGCTGCCAAAAAGTCGCAATTGTTGTTGAAACAGGGTGAATAAGTTCGTCTTGGCTTGGATCCCGGTCGTCGATCCGCACGTCACAAGCCTCCCTCCGCGCTTCATCGCGAACAAACTGCCAGCCCATGTGTCCGGCCCAACGTGCTCGAAAACGACATCAACACCCTGTTTGCGTGTCAATCGCCGGACTTGGCTCTCGAAAGACTGTTTGCGGTAGTTGATGACGTGATCAGCACCAAGTGCGCTTGCCTTCTCACCCTTTTCATCGCTGCCCACGGTGGTGATCACCGTTGCACCCGCTGACTTGCAAAGCTGAATTGCCGCCGAGCCGATGCCGGAACCTCCCGCATGTACGAGCACTGTCTCGCCTGACTGCAGCTTTGCATTATCGAACAACATGTGCTCGGGCGTGCCGAAAGTGATGCTGGCGAGCGCCGCTGCGGTGGCGTCGACGCCCTCGGGTGCGCGCACAGCCAGGCGCGCAGGAATATTCATGATCTCTTGGCAGAAGCCATCGATATGGAAACCGTAAATATTGCCGACAGACCCGCCCGTTTCGCAGAAGTTGTCGCGACCGCTGATGCAGGAAGGGCAGCTCCCGCATGTGAGCGCTCCGTAGAGTGCAACGACGTCGCCGGTTCTGAAGCCGGTGACACCTTCACCCGTGGCCACGATCTCACCTGCGGCTTCGGCGCCGGCGATGACAGGCAGCTTCCGCTTGGCGAATGCCATGCCACGCCAGCCCCAGACGTCGATGTGGTTCAAAGCTACGGCACGGATTCGAACCTGTACCTCGCCCGCCGCTGGACCTTCCGGCGGGTCGATGTCGCATAATCTCAGGTCACGTTCCCCGTGTATCTGCAGCGCCTGCATGATATCCCGCCTCCCGTTAGCCGCTTGCTAGTTCTTGATTCCCACGCTGGCGGACAAGCCGCCGTCGATCGTCAGCTCGGCACCGGTGATGTAAGCCGCCTCGGGTGCGAGCAAGTAACGAACGAGCCCCGCAATCTCGTCCGGCCGAGCGAACCGGCCGCATGGAATCTGTTTCTCGATCAGCTCTCGGTTGCCCTCATAGGCTGCAAGCATCTCCGTATCGACGTATCCCGGAGCGATGACATTTGCGGTAACGCCTTTGCGCGCCACCTCGACGGCAAGCGATTTCATGTAGCTGGCCATCGCGCCCTTGGTCGCCGCATAGCTGGCGTTGCCTTGGGCACCTTGGCGCGCCACGATCGATCCGATACCGACGATCCTGCCGGCCCGCGATCGCATCATTGGCCGCAGCGATGCCGCAGCCAGACGCGTCATCGACCAGAAGTTGACCTGCATGATCTGTTCAGCGCGCGGCTGGTCGATCATTGCGGCGAGCTTGTCGTAGGTTGCCCCCGAGTTGTGCACGAAGCCATATAGGTTCGGCCAGTTGGCCATCTCCTCAGCCAGCGCTTCGACCTCGTCCGCGTTCGCCAGATCAGCGCGCAGGGCGATGAATGTCTGCGATGGAAACTGTTGCACCAAGGTGGTGCGCAGCTCTTCTGCGGTCGACGCCGCGCTGCGATAAGAGAAGGCCACATCGTATCCCGCCGCCGCCAGTGTTTCGACGACCTTCGAGCCAATGCCGCGGCCACCGCCCGTGACAAGAACGAGCTTTTCCTTGCGGCTCACATGTTGCCTGCTTTCTTGCATCTTCAGGCTTCCCTAAGCAGGCTCGGCGGAGAACACCGCACAAACATTCTGACCGCCAAAGCCGAATGAATTAGACAGCACCGCGCCGACCTTCGCCGGGCGGCTCTTATTCGCAACGACATCAAGCGGTATGGCCGGGTCGGACAGGTCATAGTTCATCGTTGGCGGCAACACCCCGGTCATGAGCGTCTTCACCGAGAACACCGCCTCGACACCGCCCGCCGCGATCAGAGTGTGTCCGATCATGGACTTGTTGGAGCTAATCGGAATGCTGTGAATGGCGTCGCCGAAAACGGCTTTGAGAGATTGATACTCCATCTTATCGTTTTCGGGTGTTCCCGTTCCATGTGCGTTGACGTAGTCGATCGCTTCCGGCCCTAGGCAAGCGTCATCGAGGGCTTTGACCATGGCCCCGATGATTGCTGAACCATCGGGTTTCGAACGCGTGCGATGGAAGGTGTCGGCGCGTTCACCGCAGCCGCGAACCACGCCCAGGATCTGGGCACCCCGCGCTTTGGCCGCATCATAAGATTCAAGAACCAGTGCGGCCGCACCCTCCGCGATGACAAAGCCGTTGCGATCCTTGGCAAATGGCCGTGACGCTTTTTCCGGTGGGTCGTTGTGCGTTGATAGAGCTGACAAAAGGGCAAAGCGGACCAGACCTTCTGGGTGAACCGTCGCGTCGACGCCCATGCACAAGGCCGCGTCGGTTTCCCCGCGTCGGATCGTCTCGAGGCCGAGCTGCACCGAAGTGACACCCGACGCACAGGCCGTGCAAACCGAAATCGGTTGGCCCCGGGTCCCGAAGGCGTCGGCCAGTCTGTCGGCGAGAGTCGCGAACCTCGCGTGGTCTGCAAGGTATTCGAAACGGCGTCTGTTCTCGGCCTTCCGCACGGCGGCTGCCATGTTTCGGTAGGCGTTTT
>JARFQY010000083.1 GCA_029287535.1 Filomicrobium sp. | reverse complement strand
GCGGCGACACCCAGCCTTGCGGTCAGCGCTCCGTTGAAGGCTCCTTCACCGAGTTTCGCGGAGACACGGCGCAGCATGTCTTGTCCCAGGAATTGCCCCCACAGGTCATCGGTCAGCGCGATCGCGCCGCTCGCCGCGACGTGTCCGATGATCCAAGAAAACAGCCGTACGCCGCCAAAAAAACCGGGTTGGCCGCCGTAGACGCCGGCAATGCGTCGGATCATTCTGAGGTTCTCGAACAACACGAACAAAACCACAACGAAGGCGATCGGGACCACCGCCGTCACGACCCCGATGCGGCGCGCGGATTCATAGATCATCTGCTGAGCCCGCTTGTCCGGTTCTTCAAGCAAGACCCTGTCGGCGAGGCCGAGCAGCGTTTTCGCATTTCGCATGTGCCGTTCCTCGTCACGGAAACGGTCGAGCGCCCAGCGCATATCGCGTCGGCCGAGCAGGGTTTTCACCCTCTGCACGGTTCGCTGCGCCAGCTTGAAGTCCTCCTTGGTCGTTGCCTTGTTGGCATCCTCTCGAATGTCGCCCAATCGGGCGAGCCTCCAGAAGCCGATAAGCTCCCGGATTGCCATGACGACAACCGCAAGAATGATGATGGCGCCCAGCACGCGGGCGACCCAACCAAGCCAGTCATCGCGCATCAGCGCGACGGATACGAAGCGGGTGTACCACAGTGACAAGGCCAGACCGGCAAGCCCAGTCGCCGCCCACAAGAACAAGCTGAGCCAGCCGAACCGGGCTCTGCCCTCCGGCGGCTTGGCGGCGGCATTACTTTCTGCCTCCCCGAGTTCGGCTTCTGGGGCTTGAGCATCCTCTTGCGATGTCTTGTCATCAGCCCAGTCGTCATCCTCGGCCGTCGACGTTTTGGGCTGAGAGACCTTTATGGCCGGATCATCAGCTTCGAATACACGGGGTTTGCGCCCCTCGCCATCGGAAGTCATGGCAAATAGTCCTCGAACAGATACGAAACGGCCTTGCCCAGCCCGATGTGCGGCCACCGCCCGGCATTCAGCGCATCGCCCTCTTGCAAATTGGGCGGCTGGAATCTGACAAACTGATAGTCCTCGGGAGTGGCCTTCTCCGGATCGAATGCATCCAACGGATCAAGCGGCAGGTCCCCGGGAAAAATGACTGCGGCTGTCTTGCCGTCAAAGCGTCGGCCGTTAACTTCCTCACCCGCTTCAGGGATGCCCCGGATGCAGTGGTAGGTCACTGTGCCGGCGGCATGGTCGACATCCTCTGTCGCTCGCAGCGCCGCGAGCGCCACACAGCGGAAGCCGGCCCCAGCGGCGCTTGCGCGCCGGGCCGCCCGCGTGACCGCCTTTTCCAGGATGGCTTCGAGCCGGTCATGCGATGTGTGGTGGATATGGTCGGCCTTTGTCGCGGCGAAAACAATCCGGTCGATCCGGCGCGCCAGCAGGAATGACAACCAGCTGTTCGCGCCAGGACGGAACGCTCTCATCACGCCATCGAGCCCCTGCTCCAGGTTGGCCAAAGCCTCCGCGCCGCCGTTCAATGCCGATAGAGTATCGATGAGTACGATTTGGCGGTCCAGTCTGCTGAAGTGCTTTTCAAAAAAGGGCCGAACGATATTCTGCTTGTACTTTTCGTAGCGCTTGGCGAGCAGGCTGCGCAGGTTGTTGGCCGGATGCGGTTCCGGATTTGGGTTGTCGGGTGCCAGTGGAAAGAATGTCAGCTGCGGGGATCCCTCCAGGTCCCCAGGAAGCAGGAAGCGGCCTGGTCCAAGCGCAGCCTTCGAGGGGTCCGCCTTGCGTGCCTTCAAGATGTAGTCTGTATAGACCTTTGCCCCCTCGATCGCGACTTGCTCATCGAGCGGGGCGGCACCGTCGGTGTCTTCCAGAAACTTTAAAAACTCAGCTGCATAGGGGCAAAGACCGGCACTTCGTGCAGTGAACAGGGCCTCCGCCGACCACTCGGCGTAACTTTGGTCGAGCAGTCCGAGATCGATGAGCCATTCACCGGGATAGTCGATAATGTCGATATGCAACCTTTGCTGGATGCCGAGTGCCTCGCGAATGGTACCTTGTCCCTGCCATTCGAGCGTCAGACGCAACTGGCTTATCCTCCGGGTGCTTTCCGGCCATGCCGGTGGTGACGAGAGCAGTGCTTCAAGGTGCTCCTCATAGGCAAACCGGGGCACATCGTCGTCTGGCTGCGGCTCGAGATAAGCCCGGAATCCTTCTATGGCCGAAAGCCTTTTGAACGGTGGCAGCGCCGATCCCTGCGTCAGGCATCTCACCAGTGCGGTGATGAAAACGGTTTTTCCAGATCGAGCGAGCCCCGTCACGCCGAGCCGGATCGTGGGCGTTAGATAGTCGCTTACCGCAAGTCCAAGATTAGACAGTGCCGCGGCCGGATCGGAAGACAATGTCGGTAGCTTCAACGCAAACCTCGCATCAGGTGCTTTGACTTGGCCAATAATCGCATCTGCGGCGAGCTCCTGAAGTAAGCTTCAACGTACTCGAGCCACAAGCACTTTGATACGCTCCATTATCCCCCGTGCAAATAGGTGCAAGCCGTGCTGCGTAACATCTATGCGGCTACGCCCGATGCAGTTGCCACTTTAACCCTGCTCCGACCTGCGCCGCGACAGGAAGGCCAAACGTTCGAACAGCTGCACGTCTTGCTCGTTCTTAAGCAACGCGCCGTGGAGTGGCGGGATAAGCTTGCGCGGATCGGATTCGCGAAGCGTTTCGGGCCCGATGTCTTCGTTCAAAAGCAGCTTGATCCAGTCGAGCAGTTCCGAGGTCGACGGCCGCTTTTTCAATCCCGGAACCTCGCGCAGCTCGAAAAAGACCCGCATGGATTCAGCGACAAGGCTCTGCTTCAGGCCGGGAAAATGCACCTCGACGATGTCACGCATCGTGTCCGCGTCGGGGAACTTGATGAAGTGGAAAAAACAGCGCCGAAGGAAGGCGTCGGGCAGTTCCTTTTCACTGTTTGAAGTAATGATGACGATTGGACGGTGGCGGGCCTTAATGGTCTCTCCGGTCTCGTAGACAAAGAACTCCATGCGATCGAGTTCCTGCAGGAGGTCGTTAGGAAATTCGATATCCGCCTTGTCGATCTCGTCGATGAGAAGAACCGGGCGTTGGTCCATTTCGAAGGCGTCCCAAAGCCTTCCCTTTTTGATGTAGTTCTTGATGTCCTTAACGCGTTCGTCGCCGAGCTGACTGTCACGCAAACGCGAAACGGCATCGTAGTCGTAAAGGCCTTGCTGGGCCTTGGTAGTTGATTTTATATGCCACTCAAGGAGCGGTACGCCGAGTGCCTTGGCGACTTCAATGGCCAGAACGGTCTTGCCCGTCCCAGGCTCACCCTTGACAAGGAGCGGCCGCTCCAGGGTGATTGCGGCATTGACGGCAATGCGCAGGTCATCCGTCGCGACGTATCGCGAGCTACCTTCGAATCTCATGGCAATCCTAACAAGACATGGTCGACTGCTGCGGTCCTAGCATCTGGGCGCCGACAATCAAGATGTGAACGCGCCGCCTGAGACCAACCCCTCAACCGACATAATGGCGTCATGTCCTGAGCGCAGAAAGTTCCCGATTGAGTCCCCGCGTGTCGGTTTGGAAGCGCCGAGGGCCAAAACATTGGCGCCACCAGCGGACCAACGCGCAGCTATGTGTCAAAGCCTTATCGTGGGGCCCGATCGGTAAACAATTCGCGTTTGCGCCCGATTCAAGGGGAGTTGAGCCGTAAACTGGCTGCAGTAAGTAATGCTCGCGACGACAACATGCTATTTCAGGTTGTGTATTTTTTGTTGTGTTGCAGCGCGAATTTGTGTGGATGCCCTTGGTGCGCCCACCCTGGGTTTTCAGGCCTGGTTGCGAGTTTCTGGGCGAGAATCTCACCAACTCGTGTCCACGAGCTAGTTTCCCGTAACTTCTAGAGTTTCTTGACAGCGGCACGCTGCCGCATACATACGGTGCAGAACAAGTTGGGAGCTCGATCAAGGTTTAAGCCGATCGTAGGGCAAACCCCTCGAATTTGGATTTGATCGCACTGCTGGGGCGTGAGAAATCGAAGCAATTATTGAGCTGCCCGCCCGTTGGAGGCATCCATGAGCAAACGAGACTTTGTTCAAGACCTCAGTCCCAAAGCATTGCGCTCCGGGGACGATACTGATCCGACGGCGTCGTCGATCGTCTTGGACAAGAATTATCGTCCCTCCGAGGACGAACCCTTCATGAACGAACGTCAAAGGGCCTATTTCCGCATTAAGCTAATGAAGTGGAAAGAGGACATCATCCAGGAAACGCGTCTGACACTGGCCGAACTTACTGCGCAGTCTCAACAACATGCCGATCTTGCTGATCGGGCCACCTCTGAGACCGATCGGGCCTTGGAACTTCGTGCTCGCGACCGGCAGCGCAAGCTCGTATCCAAAATCGACGCCGCATTGGCGCGCCTCGACGACGGAACATACGGCTATTGCGAGGAGACCGGCGAGCCCATTGGCTTGAAGCGCCTCGATGCTCGGCCCATCGCGACACTGTCATTGGAGGCCCAAGAGCGGCACGAGCGTCGCGAACGCGTTTACCGGGAAGATTAAACCCGCGGTGCCGCCACCGGTCAGCGCACGCCCGCTGTTTCAATTCGCGTCGCTGCTTAACCAATTGTTAACGGAAATCGCATCATCGTCATTACCCTGAGGCTCACGTCAATGCGCGCGAATTTTCGGGGAGAAGACGCATGGTCCATGAGGCGGCGCAGCGACTGACGAATACAAGACGGAATGCGTGGCTCTTGCAGACGGGTTCGGCAACGAGCGCGGTTTTCCTGGCGGTCCTTTTGACGATCCTGGCAGGTCGTGAACCTGAGGCAGAAACGCCATTGTTCGCTCAGCAACTCCAGCCGCTGCCGCTATCTACGCCAACCCGAACGACTTCAGCGGTGAAAACGGACCTTGATCTCAAGCCCGCGCGCAACCCACGCAGGAACGCTGGGGCGGCGATACGCCCGACACGGCTCACGAGCGCTCGCCGGTAATACGGGTTTTCAGCTACCTCTGGGTGAAGTCTGAGACTGAGAGCAGTGCCCACCTCACCATTTCACGCACGCCCTCCGCGATGCTCCGGTCAGTCGCCGCCGAGGCGATGAGCCAGCCGATGACCGCGAACGTTAACACCGGAATGACATAGATCTGGCCTGCCCGTAGCGTGGTTAGTTTGGTGCCACGCTCAAGCCGCGCCTCGCCTTCGCTTTCGCGCACCTCGAAGATCGAAAGCGCGATCATCAATGAAACGATCGCGTAGGAGCTGACGAAGATCTTGTCGGACAGGGTGATCTCGTCAGAGTTCGGTTGCGCCAAGGTGAAATAAAGAGCGATGGCCGACAACAGCGCTGTCACTTGAATGGCAATCGTGGCGTTGAATTCGCGACGCGGAATAAACGCAGCCAGATACGCGACAATCAGGATGAAGACCAGCGGGACGACAACCCGCACCAGATAATCGATGACGGAACGCCGCATCACCCAGGTGTAGTTGAAATTGTAGTACGGCACGACGTGTTCTTGCAGACCTCGGCCCCGGACGGACGTGATGATACGGTCGGTTGTCCCTACGTAGTGGCTGATGAGGCTCCAGTCTTCGACCCGGAAGGATTTCTGGCGCAATTCGCCGCCGGGCGGCTGCAGGATAAAAACGGAACTTGCGTCCGCGGGTTGGAAGGAAATCGTGACGAGCTGCTCGTCAAAGGGGTACTTCGCGAGGTCCGGCTCGAAGGCGAAGCGCCCCGTAACATGATAGATCCGCCGCGGACCGAGGCCTTCTTCCACGTCGTCATGATACTTCGCCACCTGCCGCCATTTGATCGGCTGCCAGGCCGTGTTGCTGCGAAACGCGTTCGTAAAGTCGATGGCTTCGATCGACAGGTCCTTGTGCGAACGTAGCGTTAGATAAAATTCGGCATCAAACCGCCGTTCGTTGGTGTCGACCTCGAACATTCGGATCATGTCGAGATGCAGGTAGAGCACGGGGACATTGTACATCTTGCCATCCACGCGAATGAACTGCGTGGGATGCAACACCGCCTTGTTCTGCCCAACTGTGCGCCACAGCAACATGGCCCGTTCCGAGGTGGCACGGTCCTCATCAAAGGTCCAGTACTGTGCGCGCCCTTTCCAATAGTGCCGACCCTCTCTCAGTTTCGCCAACGCCCTGGAAATGCGTTTGCGAACCGTTGCGATGTCGCCGTTGAGCCGACCGCCACGGCGCTCAATTGGTCCGAGACGCTCAAGCTTGCCGGAGGCCGCATCGACAATCAGCTGGACGACATCGGCGTAACGTGCGCCATAGCCCAGATCACGCGCTGTATAGGAGTCTCTATCGTTGCCATCGTCATCGACGCGGATCCCAAGTTCCCGCGCCAATCGCTTGATGCGCTCATTGTTGAGATTGGCCACACCGCCCGTCGAGAGTTCATACATGTTACCCGCATAGGCCGAGGCGCCACCGTCGTGTTTCAGGACTTTCGAGATACTCCCATACGAAATGAAGACGGGCAGTTTGATCTTTCGTTCCTTCATGCGGGAAAGAAACCGCGCGCCGTTGCTTGATCCTAACGCCAGGACGATAAGCTGTGGCCTTGCGGCCAGAAAGGCGTCGATCGCCCGGTCGTAGTCAGCGATTGTTGTTTCTTCGGTCTCCCAGAAGCTGGCGACAATGCCGGGCCCCTCACCGGTATCCACGAGGCGTCCGAGGTAGGCTTCAGCAAAGTTGTCGTTGGCAAGCCCGGCATATGCGACGCGCTCAATTCCGTAATGCTGGGCGAGGGCGAGAAACACCGAAGCCTCGCTGCGAACCGAATGCGCCAACGTGTAGATGTTGGGGTGGTGAGCAAACAGCAGGTCAACGGACATTTCAGACACGAAGGGCACGCCGGCTTTGCCGATGCTCTCCACGACGTGGGACCCGCGGGATGAACTCCAGATGCCCACCATCGCCAGCAGCCTTGGATCGGCCAGTGCCGAACGCGTATTGGAGATCGTCAAAGCTGCTTCGTCGTCATCATCGAAAAAGCGGACCTTGAGGCGCCGACCGAGAACGCCACCTTTGGTATTGATCTCCCGCACCCGGTGCTTGACGAACTCGACAATTGCCCTCGATTCTCTATTCCTCTTTGCACCGCTGGTATGCACCGCAATCGTGTAGTGAGGACCATCCTCGTTGGTGGTGCCTTGCGCGTTCTGCGCGGCAAGCGGGGTCGCGGCAAGCCAAACCAACAAGCCCCACAGCAGCATCAACACGAGCCATACGCCGCCATTGCGGAGTGACGGTTTTGCGCCAGCGGCGCGATGATCAAGCGCCGCAAACGTCGGGCCGAACATGGGTTTCCCTGGTCGATCGGTTCGCATACGACAGCCAAATGACAGCCAGCCTGCAGGGCGGAGGAGACTGCTGGACAGTGCCAGCTTGCAAAGGGGCTGACGAGTGGCCGATTGGCCCCGTCCCCGGCAAATCTGCGCGACCTTGATGCACATGCCTCTCGCTCCAGCGCGCAGCAGGCGTCGTCTCAAGTGGAGTCGTCAGGCTCGGGTTTACGCCCGCCGCCCGTGAATTCCCGGGCTGCAGCCTGGCGTCTTTCTTCCAGGACTCGCCCGAGAGCGGTCTTCAGGCCATCAAGATCGCGCAGGTGCAAATCCTGTTGCGGGAACGGAATTTCGATGCTCGATTGACGGAATTTCCTCACGATCGCCTTACGCACTTCGGTTTGTGTCGAAAGTGATGAATTGACATCCGGCACGTAGATACGCAGCGAGA
Source organism: Filomicrobium sp. (assembly GCA_029287535.1). Classification (GTDB taxonomy): domain Bacteria; phylum Pseudomonadota; class Alphaproteobacteria; order Rhizobiales; family Hyphomicrobiaceae; genus Filomicrobium. The sequence goes on along the minus strand of JARFQY010000083.1, from coordinate 6,847 downwards.
AATCCAGCGCACTATCCCCGAAGCCTTCAAACACGACAAACGGCGCCGGGTGCCGGGCCACGGAACCGCATTCCGCAGCCGCCTCAAGCAGCAGCTTGTGTACGAGCTCGACATCGCTGTCATAGCTGACGCCGATGGGAATGGTGATTCGGCCCAACGCGTTGCGCAGCGTCATGTTGGTGACCGTACCGCTGATCAATTCGGAATTCGGAATGATCACGCTGGCACGCTCAAAGGTCTCAATCTCAGTCGAGCGCACCGAAATCTTGCGAACATAACCTTGCGTGTCCGCGACCTTGATCCAGTCGCCGACCTTGATGGGTCGCTCGACGAGCAGGATCAGCCCGGAAACGAAGTTGTTGACGATCGATTGCAGGCCGAAGCCGATACCAACCGACAGTGCGCCAGCAACGATCGCGAGGTTCGTGATGTCGAGACCCGCATACGAAAGCCCGGCGAGCATCGCTACCGCGAACCCCAGGTACCCGATTCCGGTGCGGATCGAGTTTCCAAGACCCTGTTCGATGCGCCGGGGATGCAGAACTGTTCCGCCAAGCCACTGTTGAAGCAGGCGGGTGAGCAAAACAATGATAGCGAATAGGCAAAGGGCGAAGCCTATTTTCACCAGGGAGACTTCGATGCCTGCGACTTCAAACCCGTATAGGGCGCGGTTGACCAGCGTGATGATTTCGTTCGACCCGACACCAAGTGCCACAAGCAAAACGGGGATCGCGATTACAAACAAAATGAAATCGAGCAGAACCGACAGGCCGCGTGCAATACGTAGCCGAAATTCGATCGGCATTGTCGGCTCGCTATCAGCATGCTGGTGCAGGCCGAGCTCCGGGGCCGTGGCGATCGCCCGATTGGCCAAATAGAATATTACGAGAAGGAAGATGGCCGTACCAACGATGACCAGGCGTGTGGCGATGTAGTGGGCAAAAGCCACGTACCCGGTGAGCACCAACGCCACAATCGCCACCGCCGTGACGAAGAGAAAAATACGAAACAGGTGCCCACCGACATAGATCGCCGGACGATCCGAATTCTCGAGCTGGACCAGCCTGATGCCGGAACCGCGCAGGAATAGGTAAGCAAAACCAAGGCAGACGAACGACACCCAGATAATGTTCACCGACAAAGGCAGCGCCAGCACATTGATCAGGGTCCTTGCGAAGACATCCGCCGCGAACACATAGATCCCGTACCGCACCAGCCGCCGGACCTGCCAGGCTGTCGGTTCGCCCAGATCGATGACTCGCCAATTAGGCCGTGCGGGCTGCAAATAGCTCGTTGTAAAGGCGGTCCCGGCACTGGCAATGACGATGGCCTTCAATGCTGCATCGGCCAGGCCTCCCACCTGTAGGTACAGCAGGTCGGCCCACTGCAATCCGACATAAATGATGCCGGCCGCGGCGATTTTGGGGAGCATCCTGAGGGGCGCGTCCAGGCCGGCAATCAAGGCCCGCCGCGAGTAGGATGGGTGTTCTGCCATCGGCAGATGCCGCATTCGCCGACGGGCCTGGTGGGCGCCCACGTGCAGGAGGACCCCAACGAACAGTGCGGCACCCAGAATAAGACAGAACAAGCCGAACTTTTTGCGGACCCGAGACGTCCAGTCGTCGGAGATCGCCGCCAACTCGCCTCCGGCAAGCTTTAGTGCTTTGCTGGCGTCCTGCCACAAGGACGGCGTCAGTAGCGTTGGCGATTGCGTCAGAAGCCCGCGTCGAAAGATCTGTAACCGCAGTGCCTGTATGCGGGCCAGCAACTGTCGACCCCGAACCACTGTCAGCTCTGCGGATTTGATAGCGCCGTCGACTTCGGCGTAAAGGGCGTTCAATCGGCTGCGTTCGCTTGCGATGTTCTCGGCTTCACTCTCCCCGTCCTTCGGGGCTTCGCCAAGTCGATCGATTTGCGATTTGAGATCGGCGCGATCCGGCCGCAACTCATCGGCTGCCTTGATTGCATCGGCGATGATCTTGTCGATCGTCGGCAGCCGTTCGTTGAGTTCGTTGTCGCGGTCCTGAACGCGCAGAACTGCTTTCTCGACCGACTCCAAGCGGCTGGACAGCCCGCGGGCCAGCTCGACTTCCACGGCTAGATTTTTAGGTAGCGCAACCGGCTCAGGAGGCTTTTCGGCCTCCTCGCTTGCTTTGTCTTGAGTGTCAGGCTTTGGCGGCGCGTCGGAGGTCTTTTCGCCAGCCGTCTGAGGCTCTTGCGCGGGCACGCCGACTGCTTCTTGTGCCAAGGCCGCGCCTGCGCCAAGCAGCAGCTGCGCCGCTAGCAGACCGGCAGCACAACCAGTTATAACGACGCGGCGAAGGACCGTCGGCATCGAGCCTCCTAAAGAACGAAGCGGAACTATTGTCGGCTTTCTTGCTGAACCCCTGACAGCCCAAGTGCGGCAGCCAGCCCAGCTCAGCCGATGCGGTGAACGGCATCGGTCGCAGGTTGTGCAGCTGATGCACGCAGCGCTATAGCCGATCAGACGGCCCTAGGTCCATTGGGTTCTTACGCACAGGTGAGGCGATCTCTTAGCCCCAGTCTACCTGTCGCCAGAGGCTTTCCCCAAGACCCGGGCCTGGCGAGAAAATGCAGGAGTAGCAATAACATCGCTACTTTCGCTGGCCTTCTTTCGGCTGTCGATACCGGTCTCGATCACGACGTCGACGGGGCCGCCGGTCATGATCAGATGCTCCGTGTCGTCGCGCCTGATCAGGACGAGCCGGCGCCGGCCGTCAAGTGTCGCCTGTTCAACCACGTCGAGCCGCTTTTCATTCTTTCCACGGAAGATGCCGGAGCCCGGGGCACCGCTGTCGACGTAGCTTCGCCAGATGAGCGCGCCCGCGATGATCGCTGCTGCGACAAACACGATGAGCAACAGTAAGAAGAGAATTTCCCACATCACCAGATTCCGCCGCCAGAGTGCATGTTCACAGTCATCTGCATCTCGCTCGCATGCCGCATTCAACCGATTTCGCCCAATTCCGCCGATGCCTTCAGTGCACCCCGGCTTAAGGACGAACATTAAGCGAAACACGTTTAATTTGCGTGACTTAACGTTGGTGATTCATTGCCCATTGATTCATTTTGAGCGAATCAGGGCGCTGAATTCATGGCATATTAACTCTGATCGCCGAGTAGTTGAGGGGGACATTTGGGCTCTGGTGAAAAAAAACTGGTGCTCTCCCCCCAACACCGGCCTGCCGCGTGTTGGCCAAAGACCTCCAACACCGGCTTACCGTGTGTTGGCTAACTACAGCGCCGTGGTCAAAAGCGGCGCGCAACGGCGTAAGAGTATGAGTAAAAAGTTATTTTGCATGCTAGGGACAAACCCTGTTCTGTCACAGAATCAGGTAGCGTCCCTGCTCATGAGCGCGACACGGGTCAACCATCCGCAGTCTTCCTCAGGTGAATCCCTGTTCTCGCACTATGAAGTGCGGGGCATGACGGCGCTTGCCTGCGCCGTACTGGCCGCGGCCGCCGCCTTGCTCTTCCTCACCGCCGCCGGCACCGCCGAACCCCTCCTGGTGACCATAATGGCCGTGCTGGCCATGCTCGGAGCCTTCTTCCTGTTCGGCCTCGCTTCGGGACATATTCGCGTTGGCCCCCGGTTCCCCGATCAGGATATCGCCCGCCTCGTCGCCGATAACACGCATGAGGCCATGCAGTTGATGCGCCCCGATGGCGGACTGACATGGTGTAACCAGACTGGTGCCCGGCTGTTGGGTGGCGCCCCCTTGCTGGAAATTGCCGACATCGAGACGGCGCTGGGCGGCACGCCCGCGGTCTCGGAGGCCATGTTCCGGCTGATGCGTGCAGCCGACGCCGGGAAGCCGCTCAAGGAGGTCGTTCCTGCGCACCTTTCAAGCGACGCACTCGGTCCGCACAGCGAGGTTGACTGGGTCGAGGTTTCCGTGGCGCCTTTCACATTCCCCGGCGACGGCGAAGCCACCCAAGAGCCTCAGGTTCTTTGGCGCATTCGCGATGTAACCGGCGACCAGGCGGCGCAGGAACAAGCGCTTTCGAATCTGCAAGCGACGCTTGATGGTTACAACGGTGTACCGGTCGGACTCGCTAAGGTTCATGCCGATGGCGCTTTGGGTCACGTCAACCACACGCTTGCGACATGGCTTGGCTTTGCCGATCCCGCTGAGCTCGTGTCACGGGGACTGAAGCTCTCTGACCTTGTGACCGCCGATGGCGCCGAACTTCTGATTGGTATGACCCGTCAGGATGGCGAGGAGGCGTCGAGCTGCGAGTTTGATCTCATTCGCGAAGACGGTTGTCTCATGCCGGTCCGGATTATCGCGCAGCCTGCGCCTGGTGGCTCTGGTGGGCTCATCCTGGCGGCTGTGGAGCGCGATACTGATGATCTCGAGGAGGTCGATCCCGAAGTCGCCGGCACGCGCTTCCAGCGCTTCTTCCGCTCGGCACCACTTGGTATCGCGACGCTGGGACGGGACGGTCAGATCATAAGCGCCAACACGTCGTTCTCTCGCATGATTGTCGATGGGACGGCCAAGGCCAAACCGGCTCTTGAAATCCTCAGCCGTTCCGTCGATGCCGACACGAGAGCTGCGATCGCCGCCGGCCTTGAAAAGGTTGTCGAAGGCAAGGGCAACATACAGCCCGTTGAGATCACGGTCGGTCCCAAGGGCGAATACACACGCCGCCTCTACATGAGCCCGCTGACGCACGCCCGCAACGCTCCAGAAGCGGCGATCATCTACCTCATTGATGTAACCGAGCAGAAAGCTCTGGAAGCACGCTATGCGCAGAGCCAGAAAATGGAGGCCGTTGGCAAGCTCGCCGGTTTCGTTGCCCACGACTTCAACAATATGCTGACGGCCATCATCGGGTTTTCGGATTTCCTTCTGCAGACTCACCGGCCTGGCGATCCGGCCCACTCTGACATCATCAATATCAAGTCCTCGGCCAATCGCGCCGCTGGCCTGGTTGGAAAGCTCCTGGCACTCGCCCGCCAGCAGACGCTGCTTGTCGAGCCACTGGAACTCGGTGAGGTGATGACCGACCTGGCGCCGCTGCTGAAACGATCCATCGGCGAGCGCATTGAGCTCAAGCTGCATTCAGGACGCGACCTATGGTTCGTCAAAACCGACAAGCTGCAGCTCGAGCAGGCCATCATTAATCTGGCCGTCAACGCGCGTGACGCGATGCCTGAGGGTGGGCGGCTGTCGATCCGCACTCGTAATGTCACTGAGCGCGAGTCACAGAAGTTGTCGCCCACCGGAATGGAGGCTGGCGAGTATGTGATGATCGAGGTCGAGGATTCCGGTTCCGGTATGTCCACCGAGGTCATGGAAAAGATCTTCGAGCCATTCTTCACGACCAAGGCGCCCGGCAAGGGGACCGGGCTGGGCCTGGCCACCGTGTACGGTATCGTCAAACAGACGGGCGGTTTCATTTATCCAGAATCCACCCTTGGCAAGGGCACCACATTCCGCATCTACCTGCCCCGCCATCATCTTGATGAAAAGGACGAGGCGGCGATCGCCGAGCGCGTCGCAGCCACCGAAAAGGTGAAAAAGGTCGACCTGACCGGCAACGGTCGCGTGCTCCTGGTTGAAGATGAAGACGTTGTGCGCTCGTTCGCCGTGCGGGCTTTGAAGCGGCAGGGCTACGAAGTCCTCGAAGCCTCCGACGGACTCGATGCTCTTGAAGTCATGAAGGAGTGCAATGGCGAGGTCGATATCGTCGTCTCAGATGTTGTCATGCCCGGCATGGACGGCCCGACGATGCTGAAGGAACTGCGCAAGAAAAACCCCGACCTGAAAATCATCTTCGTGTCGGGCTACCCCAACGAGGCTTTCCAGCAGGCCCTCGGTGAGGAGACCTTCGCGTTCCTGCCGAAACCCTTCTCGTTGCCGCAGCTCGCCGCCAAGGTGAAGGAACAATTGGGAAACTGAGCCTCACGGCATGGGGACCGCCCCGCCGGTGGTCGGGATTGGATACCGGTCGCAGCGAAACGGCCGGCAAGCCAGACACCACCGCTAGAACATGCCGTTGCCATGTGCGCTTGTCTCCGGAAGGGTCTGCAGAACGTCCCAATGCTCGACGATCTTGCCGTCATCATCGAGGCGGAAGATGTCCATCCCGGCATATTCGAGGCCGTCAGGCCAAATCTGATGGCAATGCAGAACCACGAAGTTCCCCTCGGCGACCGAACGCTTGATGAGAACCCTCTTACCCGGATACTCGCGCGCCATTCGTTTGAAGTACGTGATGAAACCCTGCTTGCCATCCGTGACGTGTGGATTGTGCTGGATGTACTGCGAGCCCACAAAGAGCTCCACGGCCCGTTCAGGCTCGCAGTCGTTGAACATCATCTCGTAAAACGCGATCGCGTTTTGCCGGTTCCTGTCCGTGTCCTGAGACATGAGCGCGTCCTCGGTTTTCAAAGTGCATCAACCAGGTTAGGTGAGGCAGACATTAGTTCGGGCACCTGCTGCCAATGCCATCGACGCGCTGCCGAAACTCGATACAGCTCGCCTTCATACTAGGCTTGTTATGCGCGCTTCCCAACGACTGCCTCCGGCCAACCTTTGACAATACTCAAGCAAAGAATGCGGGCTTTGACTTGACGTCGAACCTGTCACCGTCACCAATTGAACGATAAGGATCTCAGACTCCGTTCTTTTTCGCAGCGAAAACAAGCCTTGCACCGTCCTGGGTCAGTGCAATTGCAGCAACCAACCCAGCGTATTTGCCCGGCGACGGCACCGGGCTGTGCTGTGCTAGATCTGCTATGCTACCTAAAGTACTGAATCATGGTGGGCAATGGACAGCCAACAAGAAGAGCAGGCCAGGCCGGGTAACCCTAACC
>JARFQY010000374.1 GCA_029287535.1 Filomicrobium sp. | reverse complement strand
TTTGGCTGGGGAACCTGGATTCGAACCAGGACTAACGGAGTCAGAGTCCGTGGGTCTACCGTTAACCTATTCCCCAATGCGAAGGCTCAGCCCGCAGTTTTCCGCGCAACGCCTCTTGTGGCGGGATTGGAAGGGGGCTGTCTACCAAGAAGCAGCGTTCGAAGCAAGCCGATATGCCGCTTAGCGCTTGTCGCGGAGCGCTATGCCACGACCGCCCATGTCATCTTCGCAACAAGGAGTTTCCCGGCAATTTAAGGGTGTTCAGCGTTCGCAACCGCGTGAGCAGAAGGCAATTCACTTTACGGCGCCCTTCGAGCTGTTAGAGTATCCGCAAGTTGATTCCAGACGCATGCCTGATGACCCGGCCGCTTTGGTGCTGAATAAGACATTCAGACAGAAGGGGTTTGTGCCAGGCGCTGGAGAGGTGAACGGTGGGCGAATCCCGAGATTCTTCTGACTCTAGTAACGTTGGCGGACCACGTCCGCCCGGTGGCGATGCGGCCTCTGGCAAGAGCCGCAATCACGATGGAAGCGCGACGGGGCGTCCGCGCGGCACGCAAAATGGCGACGGTGCTCGTCTGACAACGCCACCAAAGAGCCCCGAGATTATCACTCCAAGCAATGGCGCCGTTCCCGAGAACCCTGTCTATGGGGCGCTTGATCTGGGAACGAATAACTGCCGTTTGCTGCTAGCGCGACCGACGCGGCGCGGTTTTCGAGTGATTGATGCATTTTCTCGTATCATCCGGCTCGGTGAGGGTGTCGCGCAATCAGGGCGCCTTTCGGATGCAGCTATGAGGCGGACCACTGATGCGCTGCGGGTGTGTGCGAGCAAGATCGAACGTAACAGTGTTCACCGGGCGCGCCTCGTGGCCACGGAAGCCTGCCGGATCGCCGAGAACGGAGAGGAATTCCTGGCGCGGGTCCAGGATCGCCTGGGGCTCGACATTGAAATCCTCACAACCGAGACAGAGGCTCGGCTAGCCGTCTCAGGTTGCGCTTCGCTCATCGATAGCCAATGCGATTTTGTCCTCGTCTTCGATATCGGCGGGGGATCGTCGGAATTGATTTGGCTCGATCTCAGCCGCTTGACGAAAGGTCGGGGCCGCACACTTGACCGGCTGGAGGCGCAGAGTTGCATGTCGGCCTGGACCTCGCTGCCGGTTGGCGTCGTGACTCTTGCGGAGCACTTCGGCGGCAAGTTCGTCACCGAAGAGCTGTTTGAAGCAATGGTCGATCATGTCCTGGAACTGCTGGCACCCTTCGAGCAGCAGCACAGGATGAAAGAGCACATGGCGTCTCGCTCAATGCATTTCCTGGGCACCTCAGGGACAGTTACGACGGTCGCGGGCATCCAACTCGGGCTGCCGCGCTATGACCGTAACCGCGTGGATGGCTGCTGGCTTTCGGTGGCGGATGCCAGGGCGGTGACATACGATCTGGTTGGTCAAACCTACCAGGAACGAATAGCTCAGCCTTGCATCGGCCGGGACCGGGCCGATCTTGTGCTTGCCGGTTGCGCTATCCTCGAGGCTCTGATCCGGATGTGGCCTTGTGAACGCATGCGCGTTGCCGACCGCGGCCTGCGCGAAGGCATCCTGGCCACTTTGATGCTTGAGGACGGAGTCTACCGTGCGCGCAACCGCGGCGGTCGCCGACGCGGACGATAGAACAGCCCGTTTATGGAACGGAATTCTGGGCGCTAGGTCTTGATTGGCGCCTGCCGTGCTACGATGGCCTTTGGCTTCCTCATCGGTACGGTTCTGGTGACCGCTTTCTTAGCCATGGTCTGACGCCGGACGGGCTTGTTGGGGGCCTGCGACTTTGTAGGCGCCGCGACCCTCGGCTGCGCAGCCGGCGCATGATCCGCGCTAGCGGCGCCAGCCGGCTCAGAAGCGTCAGTTTCCGGCTCGGGCTTTGAGGGGCGATATGGAACGACCTCGGTTTTCGGCCGCTTTGCTGCAATGGCCCAGTAGCTGCGGACGCGGTCGTTCAGCCCGCCTGGACGATCGGCGTATAGAAATTCACCATCGCGAAGAGCCTGCTCGCCAAGCTCCTTCTGGCGCTTCTTGATTAATTGGCTGACGCTGGACAAACCGTCTTCACCAAGGGCCTCACTGGCAGGGCCCTGGGCAAATGCCAGGAGAACCGCCAAGTCGTGGTCTTGGCCTAGAACATCCGAAAGGCGTCGGGCCAGTGCAATTCGAGATTCAAAAAACTCCGGCCAGGCTCCGCTCAACAGCGTGAGCTGGCGCCAATGTGCCTGGACGCGTTTACGCCATTCGTGCGAGGCCTCCTCATCGTACTCGACCTGCATTTTCGCCATGGCTTTACGACCCTGGCGATACGTACTCTGGAAACCGGGCGAGACGACTTCAAAATCCTGGCCCTTAACCGACAACTTTTTCAGGCGCTGACCAGCTTTTCTCAGAGCGGCCGCCGTGTGTTCCGCGTCAGGCCCTTGGTCGTTGCTATTCACGTGGCTGTGCACGATGGCGACCTGGTCACTCAAGCTATCGAGCGCTTCCTGCTCGGCAGGCCCCGCCTCTTGTCGAAGAAGCTCAATTGTCTCGCGCATCACCTGCGCGTCGCGGGAGGTCGACAATTCGCGGGCAATGTCGCGGAGGTTGGCGTTTTCTTTTTTGTAGTCGCGGGGCGACAAGGCTGGGCGAACGAGACGCAGAAGAGAACGGAGTCTTTTTAAGCACTTGCGCGTTTCATGGACGGCGACAGCGCGATCCTTCCGCGCCCAATCCGCGAGTGCGCGGGCGATCTGCTCGTCGGCTATGCGATGGAAGCCGGCGTCAAAATTCTCCTTCTTCTTGAAGCGGAATCCCATAGGCACAGGTCCACGGCTCAACACGTTTTTAGCCTCGTAATAACTTTATAGTTGCTGAAATTGCCCAATTGAAGCGCCTGCTCACTAATAATATATAGTCGCTCAGTTTTGTCATTAAACTGTTACATTTAAATAGAGTGAGCAACGAGCGGATGCGATTGCAGGAAACAATTGCAGTTAAGATGGCGCGCGATGACTAATTGCGCAGCAGCGCGACCCAATCGCGTACCCGTTTCTCGGGATCAGGGTGGGTCAGAAAATCCGTAATCACAGACACGCTGTCGGCTCCGGCGGCCAGGACATCTGTCGCTGTCCGTGGCGTAATGCCGCCGATGGCAACGAGCGGCAGACGGCCAACCCGCCGCCGCCATTCCGACACCCTGGGCAAGCCCTGGGGGGCCCACTTCATCTTTTTGAGCTTGGTCTCGAACACGGGGCCAAGCGCGATGTAGTTCGGGTCAGCGGCCAGTGCGATGTCGAGTTCCGTCGGATCGTGGGTTGAGATGCCAAGTTTCAGTCCGGCTTGCCGGATCGCAGGCACGTCGGCAGCGGCCAAATCCTCCTGACCCAAGTGAATGAAATCCGCCCCGAGCTCAATTGCCTGGGACCAGTAGTCATTGACAATAAGCTGGCAGCCGTATTCACCCGCAATCTCAATGCTGGCGGCGATCTGATGGCGTACTTCGCCGTCCGTGGCCCCTTTCAAACGAAGCTGAATTGTACGCACGCCAAGCGGTACAATGCGGCGGAGCCAATCGACATCGGGAACGATCGGATAAAAGACATCTAGGCCTTCGCACTTGCTCATCTCTTGGGCGGCGCCCCGAGATCGAAGAACGGCGTGCCTGCAACCGGCGTCGAAGGTGCTGCCATATCGCGGCTTTCCATAAGTCCGCTTTGGTAGGCCATTCTGCCAGCTTCGATCGCCATGGCGAAGGCGGTGGCCATCTTCACCGGGTCAGCGGCACGAGCGACCGCCGTGTTGAGGAGCACGGCATCGTAACCCATTTCCATCGCTTCGGCGGCGTGTGACGGGGCGCCTATACCGGCATCGACGACCAGCGGTACGCCGGGAAAGTAGTTGCGCATTGTTTTGAGTGCGTAGGGGTTTGCGAGCCCGCGTCCGGTTCCAATCGGCGCACCCCAAGGCATCAGTACCCGGCATCCAGCGGCAACGAGGCGCTCGGCGGCGCCAAGGTCCTCGGTTGTGTAGGGGAAGACTTTGAAACCGTCCTTGTTCAAGAGCTCCGCGGCCTCGACCAGACCGAAGAGGTCTGGCTGCAAGGTATCGTCGTTGGCAATGACCTCCAGTTTGATCCACTCCGAACCAAATAGCTCGCGGGCCATTTGTGCCGTTGTCACCGCCTCCTTGGCGGTACGGCAACCGGCGGTATTGGGGAGAACGTGAACATCAAGGCTGTTGATCAGCTCCAGAAAGCGCGCGCCCACTTTGCCACGGGCCGACTCGCGGCGAAGCGAAACCGTAACGATCTGACAACCGCTTGCTTTGACCGCGTCGGCCATGACCTGCGGCGAAGGATAAAGAGCGGTGCCAAGCAGCATGCGCGAGGAAACGGCTTGCTCGTAGAACGAGAGTTCGTCCTGCGTATCGGGGGGGACTTTGGCGATGAGGTTCATAATCGGCGATGTCCTGTTGGACTTGGTGTTAGTCTATCCGCCCTGACGGGCGGAAACGATCTCTATGTTGTCTCCGGTGGAGAGTTGTATAGAGGCGCGCTGTGAGGCCGGGACAAACTCTCCGTTGATCGCGGTTGCGACGCGGATCTTAGTGAACTCCAAGGAAATCAAAAGCGCTTCAAGCGTTCGCGCCTGCGTCGAGCACTCCTCGCCGTTGACATTTATTTGGATTTTTTCGCCAGCAGAGCTGCAGGTCCCGGTCCGTGACAATCAGGGCCCCCTTCGTCGTAAGGCTGTTGTTCTTCCCCTGGTATACCACAGACTATATGACGCGCTACCTTCGGCATGGAAGGGGAAATCTGCGCCCGCAGCAAACTCGGAAAAAATTCAAGGTCTGCGTTATTAGGACCTTGAACCCTGTTCATAGAAGCCTACATGATGGACCATGAACATAGTTCATATCTGCTTCGCTCGCGTTGTGTTGCCGGCATGGAGGCGGAGGCTTTCGAGCGGAATGTCCGGGCAGCCCTACGACAACTCGGGGCAGTCCTGGTCGTAGATCCTCCCGAAGTCCAGTCACACTGTGAACAATGTTCGCAACTAGCTCGGCCACGCCGCCAGTTTATGAACTTTGTTCGTTGCTGGATTCGTAGCGCTGGAGTGTGGATGGGCGCCGTGAAAAACCAATGAGGGATACCGCTGCCATGGCTTCGTCACCGAATTCGCCAAAGTGCACGAGTGAAGAACACGCTTGCTCTTCGGTCGCAGCCGGGAGCATCGTCGCCGGCGAACAAACCGCGAGAGCGCCGGCGCTGTTGGAGTACGAACCCCCTCGGGGCTCACCGGCATAAGGAAGTCCTGTCATTCAACATCCTCAAATCCGCCACATATTCAGCGCCGCCAATAATTGTGCGCTCTCCTGAGGACACCGCTGATGTTCCAAGACCTGATGACAACCCGCCGCTTCGCACCACTTTTCTGGTGCCAGTTTCTGTCGGCGCTCAACGACAACTTCATCAAGACCGCGCTCGTCTTCCTTGTGCTGTTCAGGATCGGAGCTGAGCATGGCGCTTCGCTGGTAACGCTGGCAGCGGCGACACTCGTGGTTCCGTTTTTCTTCCTGTCGGCTCTCGGTGGCGAACTGGCCGACAAATACGACAAGGCAAAAGTGGTCATTTGGATCAAGTTTGCCGAGATTCCGATCGCAGCGCTTGCTGCCGTTGGTTTTCTTCTTAGCGCGTCAAGTGACCCCGTTTTGCGCGATTGGGCGGTTCCGGTCCTTTTCACTGCGCTGTTTGGCTTCGGCTCGATGGCGGCGCTGTTTGGCCCGACCAAGTACGGTATTCTGCCTGACCATCTCGAAGTGCGTGAGCTCTCGGCAGCCAACGCGCTGGTCGAAGGCGCGACGTTTCTTGCCATTCTCCTCGGCACCATTGCCGGCGGCATCGCTATGGCGGGGGACGGCACGACGGCGCTGATCCCACCGTGGGCTGTCGCGGTCACCATGGTGATCTTTGCCTCGCTCGGCTTGTGGTCGGCGAGCCTCATCAAACCGACTGGGCGGGCCGTTCCAGAACTGAGGATAACCAGGAACCCGCTGGTCTCGACGTTCAGCTTGCTTGGCGAACTGCGCGCAGACCGGCGGTTATGGATTGGTGGTCTCATAACCGGCTGGTTCTGGCTCGCCGGCATTGTCTCGCTGTCGCTGCTGCCAACACTGATCAAGGAAACGCTTGGCGGCACGGAAGAGGTCGCGACGCTCGGTCTGGTAGCCTTCACGATTGGGATCGCGATTGGCTCCTATCTGGCCGCGAAGGCGAGCCATCACCGGCCCAACCTGGCCCTGGTTCCAATCGGTGCCCTCTTGATGGGCATCGCCGGGCTCGATATCGCCCGCATCCTCTGGAACATGCCAGTCGCAGAAGCCGGATCCGTCGGTGTCTGGGCGTTTCTTCAGTCGGCAAGCGGCGCCTGGCTTATGGCCGATTTGATCCTGCTATCGGCGGCCGGTGGCCTGTTCATCGTACCGTCCTTCGCAGCGATCCAGGCATGGGCGAAACCCGACCACCGCGCCCGCGTAATCGCAGCGGTCAACATCCTGCACGCCGCGTTCATGTCGGGTGCAACGCTGGCGGTGTCCGTACTGCAGGCGTTCGGCGTCGGCATTCCCGAGCTTTTCCTTGCTCTCGGACTTGGTAATATTGCAGTTGTCTACTTCGTGCTACGTGCTTGGGGAAGGGATGGTATGCAGGATCTCAGCCGCTTCATTTTCAAGCTGTTCCTCGGCCTTGACGTGCGCGGGCTAGAGAACCTCCCCAAGGAGGGCGAGCGGGCGCTCATCGCACCAAATCATGTTTCGCTGCTCGATGCGCCGCTGATGTACTCGGTACTACCAAGCCATGCCGCATACGCGATCGACACGCAGATGTCGGAGAAGTGGTGGGTGCGCCCGTTCCTGAAACTCGCCCAAGCCTGGCCGATCGATCCGACCCGCCCGCTCGGCATGCGCAGCTTGATCAACCACGTCAAACAAGGCGAGACACTGGTAATCTTTCCGGAAGGCCGGCTGACGGTCACAGGCGGATTGATGAAGGTCTACGACGGCACCGCAATGATCGCGGACAAGGCCGATGCTGTCGTTGTGCCCGTGCATATCTCGGGGCCCGAGCGTTCGCCATTTGGTTTCATGAATAAGCAGCAGACCAAGAAGGTCTGGTTCCCCAAAACGACGGTTACCGTCCTGCCGCCGGTCACGCTGGAAGTCTCAGCCGAGCTCAAGGGCCGCAAGCGCCGCCAAGCCGCCGGTGCAAAACTGCAGGATATCATGGTTGATGCTGCCGTCAGGACGGCCAACTTTGAGCAAACACTTTTCGAAGCCCTTGTTGATGCCCGCAATACGCGCGACACCGGCAAGCCGGTGGTCGAAGACCCGCTCGGGACAAAGCTGTCCTACAACAAGCTCATTGCGGCGTCGCAAGTGTTGGGCCGGAAGCTCAAACCGCTCAGCCAGGATGGCGAGAACGTCGGCGTGCTGTTGCCGAATTCAGCGGGTGTCGCCGTTACGTTCTTCGCGCTGCAATCGATCGGTCGCGTTCCGGCCATGCTGAACTTCACAGCGGGCCCCAAGAACGTGTGCGCGGCATGCACGGCGGCACAAATGAAGACCGTCCTCACGGCCCGGGCCTTTGTTCAGAAGGCAAGACTGGAGAACATCATCGAGGCGATCGAACGTCAGGCCAAGGTCGTCTATCTGGAGGACATCAAGGCCTCGATCAGTTTCTCCGATAAAGTCGCGGGGTTGATGGCGGGGTCAAGCCCGCAGGTGAAACGCAGTCACGATGATCCTGCAGCAATCCTCTTCACATCGGGCAGCGAAGGGTCGCCGAAAGGTGTGGTGCTGTCCCACCGGAACATGCTGGCCAATGCCTTCCAGTGCCTGACCCGGGTTGCCGTCAACGGGCAGGACAAGGTCTTCAACGTGCTCCCTGTGTTCCACTCGTTCGGGCTCACAGCAGGACTCGTGATGCCTGTGGTCGGCGGCGTACCCGTGCACCTTTATCCTTCACCGTTGCACTACCGGATCGTGCCGGAACTCGTTTACCAGACCAATGCCACGATCCTGTTTGGCACGGACACCTTCCTGAGAGGGTATGCGCGGGCGGCTCATCCTTACGACTTCGCGCGGGTGCGTCTCATCCTGGCCGGTGCCGAAGCGGTCAAAGACTCCACGCGATCGCTTTACATGGAGAAATTCGGCGTCCGCATCTTGGAGGGCTACGGCGTTACCGAGACGGCGCCGGTGTTGGCGATCAATACGCCGCTTGCAAACAAGGCAGGAACGGTTGGCAGACTATCTCCATTGATGGAAGCTCGGCTCGAAGCAGTGCCGGGCATCGAGGAGGGGGGCCGGCTGTTCGTACGGGGCCCCAACGTGATGCTGGGCTATCTGCGTGCGGAGAACCCCGGCGTTCTGGAGCCTCCGGCCAACGGGTGGCATGACACCGGTGACATCGTGGAAATCGACCAGGAAGGATTCATCACGATCAAGGGCCGGGCGAAGCGCTTTGCCAAGATCGGAGGCGAGATGGTGTCGCTTGCCGCGGTGGAAGCGATGGCAGCCGACATCTGGCCAGCGTCTTTGTCTGTCGTCGTCGCGCTGCCTGACCAGCGTAAGGGTGAGCGTCTCGTGCTAATGACCGCGGATGATAAAATCAATCGGTCCGATTTTCTGACCTATGCCAGAAAACACGGGGGTACGGAGCTTATGGTGCCCGCCGAAGTCCTCGTGGTTCCAGGCGTGCCGCTGCTCGGATCGGGCAAACCCGACTATGTTTCGGCGCTGGCCATGGCAAAGCAGAGATTGGGGCTCAGCGCCGTCAAGGCTGCTTAACCCGCGCAATCCTTCAGCCGAAAAACAGGGCGCTCGCCGGCAGACCGGCCGCGGGCGCCTTTATCCGTACTCAACAAGGGCTCGCATCGATGTGCCCGATCGCCTATGTTTCTGCCAACGCCGCTTGGTCAGATCTTGTGGCAGCGGCAGCATAACCAACAAGGGAGTTCCCAAGCATGGATCATTGGGATGTTTATCTTTCCGGCGAAATCCATACCGACTGGCGTCAGCAGATTCAGGAAAAGTCAGAGGCTGCCGGACTGCCGGTCTCATTCACGGCGCCGGTCACAAACCACGAGGCCTCCGACGATTGCGGCGTAACCATTCTCGGAGCGGAGCCAAACAAATTCTGGCACGATCACAAGGGGGCGAAACTCAATGCAATTCGTACCCGGAACCTGATTGAATCGGCTGATATCGTCATCGTCCGCTTTGGAGAAAAGTATAAGCAGTGGAACGCTGCTTTCGATGCTGGCTATGCAGCGGCCCTCAACACACCGCTTATCATCATGCACCCGCCCGAGCATGCTCATGCATTGAAGGAGGTGGACGCTGCAGCCCTCGCCGTGGCTGAAACAGTCGATGAGATTGTTGCCATCCTTCGCTACGTGACCGAGGGCCAGCTCGGTGTCGGCAAGGCCGCAGCGGCCGAATAGAGCGCCCTAGTAACGGAGAGCACAGCAGATGCCCATGGAGCAGAGTGAATTGGAGAGGCTGATCCGGGAGGCCTTTCCTGATGCTGATATTGAAATCCGCGATCTTGCCGGGGACGGCGATCATTACGCCGCGCACGTTGTATCACAGGCGTTTCGCGGCAAGAGCCGCGTGCAGCAGCACCAGATGGTCTATCAGGCACTCCAAGGGCAGATGGGAGATGTTCTGCACGCCCTGGCGCTAACGACCGGAGTCCCCCAAGATTGACAGCAAGCCGCCCATCCCCACATTCTTAGGGATAGTTTCAAACCGAACGTCAGCTCCCCCAGTGGCAACCGGAACCGCAAGGAAAGCGCCCAATGAGCAAGCAAGAAGTCAACGACTGGATCCGCAAACAAATCGCAAACAACGATGTCGTCGTGTTCATGAAGGGCACGAAGCAGTTCCCGCAATGCGGTTTCTCTGGGCAGGTGGCGCAAATCCTTGGCTATCTCGGCGTCGACTACGAGGACGTGAATGTTCTCGACGACATGTCCGTGCGGGAGGGGATCAAAGAGTTCTCAAACTGGCCGACGATCCCGCAGCTTTACGTCAAGGGCGAGTTCCAGGGCGGATGCGACATTGTCAAAGAGATGTTCCAGGACGGGTCGTTGATGCAGCTCTTTTCGGAGAAGGGCGTACCCTACGACAAATCGAAGGTGATGACCGCCTAGTCAGCCCGAAGAGCAGGGCTTGTTAATGTATTTGACGGAATTCAGAGTGGGACCGGCGTGCGAACCGCATGCCGGTCCTTTTTTCATCGTTTGTGTCGTTTAATGCTTGTTCATGGCGGACTGGATTGAGCTTCAAGGGAGTGGACGGCGGAATATGCGGATTGGTGGCCGGCGATTCCTGTTGAGCCTTGCGATCCTGGGGGCCAGCGTGTGCCTGGCGCTCGGCATTTCACTGCCCATCATAAAGCTGACGAGCTACGTGTTCTGGACCACGCAGCACTCGCTGATATCCACCGTCGACGTCCTGCTGCGTGACAACCAATACTTCCTCGGACTCACGGTTTTGATCTTTTCGATCGTGTTTCCAATCCTGAAGCTTCTCTATCTGCTTCTCATCTCAACGCTACCCAACGAGGAAATCCTGCGCCAGCATTGGCGCCTGCGGGCTTTGGAGTGGCTCGGCAAATGGTCGATGCATGATGTGCTGGTATTGGCGCTGATGATCTTCTTCATCAAGAGCCAAGGGGTTTACGACGCGTCGAGCTTGAACGGAGTGTACTTCTTCACCGCAGCCATTGTTTTGATGATTCTGGCCTACGCTTGGTTACCGAGCGTTGCTTCGGAATCTGCGCGGCGTATCAAGGCGAAAGCTGCTGGCACGGAGGATGGTCCGGCGATCAATGGGGCCGGACGTGGGGCGGAAGTCCCCGCGCATCACGAGACGATTCTCGTCACGAAGAAGCAGCCGTTCCGCAACTTCGTGCTGAGTTTTCTCATCATTCTGGCGACGGTGTTCTTCGCCCTTGGCGTAATCCTGCCGGTTATCAAATTCACGACCGTCTTTGTGTGGACGGCCGAGCACTCGATCGCGACCATCATCTACGCGCTCTATCAAAACGGTGAACATTTCCTTTGCGCGGTGCTGTTCATATTTTCGATCCTGTTTCCATTTCTCAAACTGTTTTATCTGCTGACACTCGTGACCTCACCGGACCTCAGTCCGGAATTCCGTGCAAAGTCGATATCAACGATGGAATGGCTGGGGCGCTATTCGATGACCGACGTCATGGTGCTTGCGTTGATGATCTTCTACGTCAATTCGTCAGGCTACACGGAGGCGGTGGTCCAACCCGGGGTGTATTTCTTCGCAGCCTCCGCGATTATAACGATGCTGGCTTACGGGTGGGCGAACACGACGGCGCCAAAGCGGGTGCGTGTTCTGGCTCAAGAGGCAGCGCATTCGGGCGGCATTGGCGAACATGCAAGGTAGACCGGCCTAGACATCGCCGTCAGCGGCCGCAACCAACGTCGAAACACCGCCGGCCAGCGAAATACTCTTGATCACAGCGAATACCTTCGCACCGACGGTCAACTGCAAATCGGAAACGGCCTGGCGGGTAACACGCGCGCGAATCCGGCCGCCGTCAACATCGAGAAGTGTCTCAGCAAAGGCCGTCTCGGGCTCTTCGACAATTTCCAGAATTCTGCCTTCCAGGATGTTACGTGAGCTAATCTCCTCAGGTCGCCGGATCGCCAGTGCCACATCCCGAGCACGGACGCGCAGACGAACTGCAGTACCGGCGGGAGCGTCAATCAGCGGGACAAACAAAGCCGCATGGCCAAGGGCGAGCTCGGTCAACCGGAATGCCTTGTCGTGACGGGCCACGCTCGCTTCGAGGACCACACCGGCCTCGAAGCGGCCGGTGGCCGGACCCAGGTCAAGCCGCGCCAGAGTCTCAGCGACTGGACCATCTGCGACCTTACGACCCTCGGACAGAACAATCATGGAGTCGGCGAGATAGGCCACCTCGTCTACGGCGTGCGTGACATAGATTACGGGGACGCCGAACTCCGCTGGCAGGCGGGCAATGTAAGGCAGGATCTCAGCGCGACGACGCGCGTCCAGCGCGGAGAGAGGTTCGTCCATCAGCAACAGTCGCGGCCTCGTTACAAGCGCGCGGGCGATGGCAACACGTTGGCGCTCGCCGCCTGACAGCGTGGTGGGGTTGCGGGCAAGGAGAGGTTCCAGGCCAAAGCGGGCGACGACCGCATCACGTTTGATCGGATGGCCACGTCCGCTTGCGCGCTGTTCGGCGAATGCAAGATTACCTGCCACCGTCAAGTGCGGGAAGAGCCGGGCATCCTGGAAGACGTAACCTACAGCGCGCTGCTCTGGTGGCAGGAAAAACGGATCGGGCGACGTCTTCTGCCAAACTTCTCCGTTGAATGCGACACGACCTTTCGCACCGCGTTCAAGTCCGGCGAAGACACGCAGCAGCGTTGTCTTACCACTTCCGCTATGTCCGAACAGCGCAGTCACGCCGGTCAATGGCAGTTCGTGCTCTACGGTGAGCTCAAATGCCTCGATGGCGATACGGACGTCCATGAAGAGCACGGGATCATCCGACATGCAGCGGTGCTCTCCGGTTTAATGCGTAGATGGCCAGGAGGACGGCGAACGAAAAAATGAGAAGCCCGGCGGACAGTGTGTGCGCCTCAGCGTAGTTCAGGGTTTCAACATGCTCGTAGATGGCGATTGATATGACCTTGGTGCGTCCAGGGATGTTGCCGCCCACCATCAAAACGACACCGAACTCGCCGATGGTATGGGCAAAAGTGAGTACGCTGGCGGTAATGAATCCGCGCGTGGCCATCGGCGCAGCGACAGTAAAGAACGCGTCGCGCGGAGAGGCGCCAAGAGTTGCTGCTGCTTCCAGAGGCTCCCGCCCGACGGCTTCGAAGGCGGTCTGCAACGGCTGGACCATGAAGGGCAGCGAATAGACGATGGACGCCAGCACCAGTCCCGTAAAGGAGAAGGCGAGCGTCGTACCTGTGACGGTCACCCAAAAACTTCCGAGCGAAGCGTTCGGGCTGAACAAGACAAGCAAGTAAAAACCGAGCACCGTGGGCGGCAGGACAAGCGGTAAGGCCGTTACCGCTTCGATAACCGGCTTGAAGCGTGAGCGCGTATAAGCGAGCCACCATGCCAGTGGCGTACCGATGATCAGCAACAGCAGAGTCGTAATGGACGCCAGCGCCAAGGTTAGAAGAACCGGTCCAAGTTCGGGCATCGGCTAACCGTCCCCGCTTGCGTAACCAAAATCCTCAATGATTTTCTTCGCGCTGTCACCTTTGAGGAAGGATACAAAGTCACGGGCGGCAACG
The DNA here is from genome assembly GCA_029287535.1 of Filomicrobium sp. Classification (GTDB taxonomy): domain Bacteria; phylum Pseudomonadota; class Alphaproteobacteria; order Rhizobiales; family Hyphomicrobiaceae; genus Filomicrobium. The sequence continues at coordinate 12,107 of JARFQY010000374.1, read as the reverse complement.
TTGTCGCGTGCACGCGTGAGAAGCACTGCATCCTGGTTGATCGGCGCATGGGTTTCGGCGGGCACCGGCCACTTCGCGCCCTTCTGTCCGCTGTTCTTGAGCTGCGACCGGGCAACAAAACCAATCTCGGCATTACCCGTGGCCACCATTGCGTGTGCCTGCGCAATGTTCTGGCCAAAGACGAGACGCCCCTTCACGTCATTCCAAAGGCCCTTGGCGCGGAGTGCCTCGCGCGCGGCAGCGCCATAGGGGGCGAGATCGGGATTGGCGATTGCAATGGAGCGATGCGGTCGACCGTTGAACGCAGCCTCGAATGACCCGCCGGCCGCATCGACGCCCGGGCTCCACAGGACCAACCGGCCCACGGCGTAAGTAAAGCGACTTCCGGCGACGGCGAGATCATTTTCCTCGAGTTTGCGGGGGCGTTCTGCATCAGCGGACAAGAAGACGTCAAAGGGCGCGCCGTTTGCGATCTGAGCGTAGAGCTGGCCAGTCGACCCTGTACTGATCTTCAGCTTGTGGCCAGTCTCCTCCATGAAACGGGCGGCCAATGCCTTTGCCGGCTCCGCGAAATTCGCTGCGACCGCAATGAGTGCCGGCTCGGCGCGCGCCAGGGCAGGAGCAATTGCAAGAGCGAGCACGGCGTACAGGAACGACAGTACGACGCACATTGCGGTACTTGCACGCCGGAATGGGTGCCTTGAAGCTCGACTTGTTCGTTCTGTGCGCGTCAACGAAAGCAATCCGCAGTCGATGGGAAACTAGCGGTAAGGTTTCCACTGATCGGGGGCACTCGGCAAGTCTCCGAACCGCCTATGCGCTGCGCGGCCGCAGGCGAAACGAAACGGCCCGGAGACAGGGTCTCCAGGCCGCTCCAAAGCTCAATGAACCGATTTCTTAGTCCCGCGTGATGCTGCGCACGACGAACTTGTCGTCCAGCTTCACGTCGTATTGGATTCCGCCCGCGCACTTGGCATCGTCCACCTCGTAGACGCCGCTGGCTTCCGATTCTTTCTCATACTCGCCGCCTGAGCAGCCCCAAGCCGTCAGTGCATCCTTAATCTTGGCCGCTTCAGCATCCGAAGGCTTCTCATCGGCAAACGCTGCTGTGCTGGCGAGCAAGGCGCAGGCGGAAAGCGCGATCAATCGCTTCATTAGGTTATCTCCAGGTCATTCGTTAAGCGTCAAAAGCACCCCAATGGAGGCTTCATGACGCATATATGCTCTTTCTTCACTCTTGGAACTGGGAATTTTTCCCGATATTCCAACTATTTTTGCAGTGTTCCGACAGATCGGAGCCGGACTTGCAGTATAAGTCCCGCCGGAGGGCGATGCCACAGAGTAGGGCCCAAAGAAGCATAGAGCTCCACTGCGTTCGGCTGCCTTCTAGCGCTCAAATCGCCTGTACTTGATGCGATGGGGTTCGACAGCCTGGTCGCCGAGACGGCGCTTCTTGTCTTCCTCGTAGGCTTCGAAGTTACCCTCAAACCACTCCACATGGCTGTCCCCCTCGAAGGCGAGAATGTGGGTTGCAAGACGGTCAAGGAAGAAGCGGTCGTGGCTGATCACCACCGCGCAGCCTGGAAAATCCTCCAATGCCGCTTCAAGCGCAGACAGGGTCTCGGTGTCGAGATCATTGGTGGGCTCGTCGAGCAGCAACAGGTTGCCGCCATCCTTGAGGAGTTTGGCCAGATGCACGCGGTTGCGCTCACCGCCAGACAACATGTCGACCTTCTTTTGCTGATCGGTGCCCTTGAAGTTGAACCAGCTGCAATAGGCGCGAGAGGGAACTTCGCGCTTGCCACCGAGAGAGATGATGTCGAGACCGTCTGAGATGACCTCCCAGACCGTCTTTTTGGGATCAAGGTCATCGCGGGACTGATCGACGTAAGAAACCTTCACGGTGTCGCCAATGCGGATTGAGCCGCCATCGGGGTCCTCTTCGCCAACCAGCATCTGGAACAGCGTGGTCTTGCCGGCGCCGTTAGGGCCGATAACTCCGACGATGCCGCCGGGCGGCAGCTTGAAGCTCAAATCATCAATCAGAAGACGGTCATCGAAACCCTTCTTGAGCTGGTCGGCCTCAATGACGACGTCGCCGAGCCTGGGGCCGGTCGCTATGTTGATGGACGAGCGGCCGAGATCCTCGCGGCCAGCTTCCTCAGCCAGCTTTTCGTAGGCGGTAATGCGTGCTTTGGATTTAGCCTGGCGGGCCTTGGGCGAGGAGCGGATCCATTCCAGTTCGCGGGTGAGTGCGCGCTGCTTGGACTCCTCTTGGCCTTTTTCAACCTCGAGACGCTTGGCCTTCTGTTCCAACCAACTCGAATAGTTGCCGTGGTAAGGCACGCCCTGACCTCGGTCGAGCTCGAGCGTCCACTCGGTGATGTTGTCGAGGAAATATCGGTCGTGGGTGACGAGTATGACGCAACCCGCGTACTCCTTGAGGAAGCGTTCCAGCCAGGCAACTGACTCGGCGTCAAGATGGTTGGTGGGCTCGTCAAGCAGCAAGATATCGGGCTTCGACAAGAGAAGCCTTGTCAGAGCCACCCGCCGTTTTTCGCCGCCGGACAAGTTGGTAACATCGGCATCTCCTGGCGGGCAGCGCAGCGCATCGAGTGCCTGTTCGACCTGGGTATCGAGGTCCCACAGATTTTGGGCATCAATCTGGTCCTGGAGCGTGGCCATCTCGTCGGCGGTCTCATCGGAGTAATTCATGGCAAGCTCGTTATACCGATCGAGCAGAGCCTTTTTCTCCGCGACGCCCTCCATGGCGTTTTCGAGCACGCTCTTTTCGGAATCGAGTTCGGGTTCCTGCGGCAGGTAGCCGACCTTGATGCCATCGGCAGCCCAGGCTTCACCAACGAAGTCGCCCATTTGGCCCGCCATGATCCTCAAAAGCGTCGACTTACCGGCGCCGTTGAGACCGACCACGCCAATCTTGGCGCCGGGCAGGAAAGATAATGAAATGTCCTTCAGGACCTGTTTGCCGCCCGGGTAGCTCTTGGACAGCTTATGCATGTGATAGACGTATTGCGGGTTCGCCATTGGGGGCGCTCCTGTCGCTTCTTGTGAGTGTCGGGAAACCTGTCAGGGAAGCGGTTGTAGCCGAAGACCGCGGCGCGAACAATGGTGTCGTGGCTTGCTATAGGCCACAAGCGTTGGGCTAGGATACGTTTCCCATGATCCTAGATGAGATCGACCGGCAGTAAGGACAAGACCATGAAACATCTGACCTACTATGCTGATCCGATGTGTTCCTGGTGCTGGGGGTTCGCGCCTCAGATTGATCTCATCACCCTGCATTTCGGAGAACGGCTTCCCGTGCTGCTGGTCATGGGTGGGCTCCGACCGGGCACCACCGAGCCCATGACGCCCGAACTCAAGGCTTCGATCCGAGGCCATTGGGAGCATGTCCAAGAGCGGTCCGGTCAGCCGTTTGATTTCTCGTTCTTTGACCGCCGGGGGTTTGTCTATGACACTGCGCCGGCGTGCAAAGCTGTCGTAACCGTTCGTACAATCGCGGACAAACTCGCGCTGCAGTACTTCCGGTCGGTGCAAAAGGCCTTTTACGCCGACGGGATGGATGTCACCGACGCCGAGAACCTCGCACGCCTTGCCTCGGAGGCCGGCATCGTTCGGGATGCCTTTCTTGCAGAGTTCCACAGCCCAGAGATGGAGCAGGCCACGGCACAGGATTTCCTTGCCGGGCCCAGGATTGGCGTTACCGGTTATCCAACACTACTGGCCGAGGACCCAAACGGTCCGCCACAGCTAGTGACCGCCGGCTACCGCAAGCTCGATGACGTGATCCCTGCCTTGGAAGATTGGCTGGAGGGTGAACAGGAACGCTAAATTCCGAGCTGCTTTTCAGCCGCCTCTATCCAGTCGTTGAGCTGGCGCCAGGCGGGCATATTGGAAATGCCGGTGAAGAAGTACTTGTTGAGGCCGACCGTGAAAACCAACCAGCCCCATAAGGTGTGCTCAATGAAGACGGCCCAAAATGAGCGGGTGGTTGCATAACGATAGGCGAGCAGCGTGCCGATGACCCAAGTGCCTATCATCGCGACATAGTTGTCAAAAACGATATGCGCGAAGCCAAACAGTGCCCCGTTGATGAACACCATGGCCCAACGCAGCTCTCCGAACAGCGGGCCATAGCGATGGAAGAAAAACGTGCGGTAGACGAGTTCCTGAGTGAGTACCGAGACCAGCGGGTACAGGATCATGACCCGCTCGTAGGTCTGATATCTTTGCGTCGGGAATGCGAGGAAGCGCTCCGGCATCTCCTGCTGCATGAAGGCGGCGACCATGCCTCCCGCGATGAGAAACACAGCCAGGATCGAGCCTAGGTCAGAAAGGCGAAAGCCCTTAATGAGTTCGCGGCGCAGAAGGAACCAACGGTCCCACAGCAAAAATACGATGAAGGCCAGAAGCACCGGCTGCAGCACCATGAAGAGGGGCATCTTCTCGATTTGGACGGCGTGCTTCAGGGCTAGCGGCAGGCCGATAAACAGCAATACAAGCTCGATCACGAGCCAGGTGCGCATCAGCAGTCCCGGCGAGACGCGATCCAGCGATCCGCCGGCTGATAGCCCACTTGGTGGCCGAAGGTCTGCTTTCGCCATCGCCTGCCCCCTCGCATGGCAACTTTCCGCCCGCCGCGATGGGTGTGCCTTCACGGATGTCCCAACGCAAAGCCAATTATTGCCGGGACCGCTCGTGGGACAAGCCAACCGGCCCGCAAAGCTGTTTGTCAGCCGGCCTTGGTGAGCTTCTTGACGGCGGCGGAAATCTTATGGCGGACGCGATGCCAGCCCTTGCTGCCTTCGCTGGTCATCCAGTTCATCTGCAGGGAACGCCGCTGGCCTTCGAATGGATGGTGGCCGTGCCAGGAGTTATCCGAGCGCTTGAAGACCAGGAGCGTCCCGTTGTCGGGGGGAACTTCGGCGACAAAGTCATCGACGTCGTGGCCATTATTCAAGATGCGCAGGCGTCCGCCCTCCTGGTTCCAATTCTCATTGAGATAAACGAGAACAGTGATGATCTTGTCCTTGGAGTCGGTGTGGATGCGGCCATCCTTTGAGCGCGTGTACCCCCTCAGGGAGTACATCTTCGGGCGGTCCTGCAGATCGACGCCAAACTTCTCTTCGATCGCCTTTTGGAACTCGGGGCCATCAAGTTCGTCGATGACTTCCTTGATGGTCATGTTTTCATTGAGGCTCTCGAGCGGGTAAGAGCCGCCCTTTTCGATATTCGGGTATGTCTCGTTGATGGCGCGCAGGCTCTCGGGCGACAGGAAACCGCTAACGACGGTGTACTGGTAGGGCTTGGTGGCGACTTCGGCTGCTTGGAGTTTGTCAAGATTGAGATGCGCCATGGTTGTCTATCCTCAAAGTTGTAATTCTTTTGCGGTCCATGCCTTACCAGTGCCAGGCTTCACAGGCCGCACTTGATCGCTTTGCTTGGACGACCTTGCCCCGGTCCCCCAGAAATGTCCTTAGCCGGCAAGACCGGCCAGCATGTGCTTGCGACGCCCATAACGCTGCTCGATCTCAGCGGCAATGTCCTGTGCACCATCAAGCGGCTGATACTCCCAGGTTTCGAGCTGTGTGAACCGGTCCGGCAGTTCGCGTGTTGCCCCGCGCGCGGCGAGCGCATCGTGAAAGCGCGTGAATTTCGCTGAGCCGCCGGAGGGTGCGAAGATATAAACCGGGCGGCCGGTCGCGCAGGCCTCGCCGCACATGTTGACGCTATCGGCGGTGACAATCAGCGCATCGGCCGCAGCCAGGAAGTGGGCATAGGGGTTTTCGCCGTCCCCGGTCCACAAGATGCGGGGCGCATCGCGCGTGGCTTTGTCGACGGCCGTTACAAGACGCTGGTGCGTACGCCTCGACGAGGTGATCATGAAGCTTGCTCCGAGTGCCGCAAGCGACTGGAGGCTGGCCGCAAAGCGCGCATCATCGGCTTCGTTGTACTTGTAGACGCCGTTCTTGCCACCAAGCACGACCGCGACGCGGGGCGTCGGCAGCGCGGTGATCTCATCGGGCAGAGCTGCGCGCAAACTTGTCAGCCTGGCTTGTGAAAAACTGTGCGGGGCGGTGATGGTCGTAGTGACGTTGGGGCCGCGGCGGCGATCGTGTGCGGGGACCCAGATGAGATCGGCGGTGTTGGCGCCGGACTTCGGATCCTGGAGGACAACGGTATACGTGGCGGGTCCGGCCTTGCGGCGGATTGCCCGGACATAGGGGATGCTGGCGCGCCCGGTGGCGATCACCACCCGCGGCCAAGGCGGCGCGAAAGCACTGCCGGGTTCGCCCAACTTTTCGGCCGGATTAACCGGGCCCCAGGGTGCCAGCACGCGAAAAATGCCCGTCGGGTGGACTTCCTTCATCTCGTAGTCGAGGCCAAGGGCGTCGGCAACGCCGCGCGCCTGCACGACCATCCCGGCTTTTCCATCGGTGATGATCCAGGCTTTGGCAGCGCTGAGCGGACGTGAAGCTTTGTTGTTGGGCGCGTTCATGGGGTTCTTTCTGGCGTGTCGATTCAGGATTGTCGAGGGGAGGCGCCATCTTGCCTCGGGATGAAATCAAGGCGGCGGCGGCTCGATGAGGGCTACTTATAAATGTTGCGCCGGATCACCATGTAACTTTTCATATGTTGCGCAATTGTGGCGCCTCAACGGACGGGTTACAGCATCTCATGGCACCTCATCTCGATGCTCTGGACTGGCGCATTCTTAAAGAGCTGCAGGCGGATTGTGGGCTCACAAACGTGTTGCTTGCCCAGCGGGTCGGGCTGTCGCCTCCGGCCTGTCTGAGGCGCGTACGCAACCTTGAAGAAGCCGGCTTGATTGAGGGCTACACCGCGCTTCTCGACGAGGTCGCATTGGGGTTTTCGCTCACGGCCTACGCGATGGTCAGGTTGCATAACCAGTCCGAAACGGACCTGCGCGCGTTTGAAGACTTGGTCCTGGGCTGGCCGATCGTTCGCGAGGCTTACATGCTATCTGGCGAGAGCGACTACATGCTGAAGTGCATTGCGCCTGACATGGCAAGCTTCCAGGACTTTGTCCTGAGCACTCTCACTGCCGCGCCGAACGTCGCCAGCGTGAAGACCTATCTGACGATCCGGCGCGCCAAGCGGGAACCCGGAGTGCCGGTGGGACTTGAGGGGCGCGGTTAGGAGCGAGATATGGCGCTGGTAATGGGGCGTGTTTGAGCGACAGATGCTGCCTGCTGGCACGATCGCATATCGGCATGTCGGGCATCGTTCGCGCAGAAATGGAGATTGCAGTGGCTCGAAATGATCCCGTCGTCTTGCAATTGCAAACGGACTACATTGCCGAGATGCGGCGGCATACCGAGCCCTACACCGTCACCCGCGGCGGGCGTGAGTATGACGTCCTTCCCAACGTCTTTCCTCCGTATATCGACAGCGAGATGATCGCCCGCGTGATGCACATCGAAGAGGGCGATGACGTTTTGGACGTCGGTTCGGGTTCGGGGTTCATCGCGGTCAACGCGGCGGCATCAGCCAAGCACGTTGTGGCGACGGACATCAATCCGGCCGCAATCGAAACGATCCGCGCCAACGCCGCAAGGCACAACGTCGACGATCGATTATCGGCGGTCCAGGCCGACGTGTTCCCTGAGAGCAAAGGAGCATTTGACGTCGTCACGTTTAATCCGCCATTTTCGGATCATGCAGCAACCGATGTCGTGGAACGTTCAGTCTGGGACCCTGGCCATGCGGCAGTTCGAAAGTTCATGGCAGAGATCGGCGAGCACTTGAATCCGGGCGGACGCATTTACATCAGCTGGGCGGACTTTGCAGACCTGCAATTCTTTGAAGAGCTTTTGGGCAAACACGGCATGCGCTATGAGCGCATTGACGAGGTCACGGATGGCACGAGCCTGTTCGTGGCTTACAAAGTCACTCTCGAAAAGTAATCCGTCAGGCCGAAAGTTTGGCTCCCTCGGTCTGAGCGACAAGTTCTTTGGTGAACGCGTTATCCCTTCGCCGCGGTGACAAACTCGATCCAGCGGTCGCGGTCGACGAAGCCATAATGACCGGCGCCCTCCCACTTGTGAAGTGTTGCGTTTGGAAGTTCGCTGCCCAGAAATTCTGGCATGCGCGGTGAGATCACATCATCGGTGTCACCGTAGAAAATCTCGGTTGCTTGATTGATGTCTTCGGGTTTGAAGCCCCAGCCCCACAAGGCAAGCGTCATTTCATAGACGCCTTCTTCCTGCTGGAGATAGCCCAATCGAAAGTTCTCCGCGAACATGGCGGTCTGCTCTTTATTGCGCATAAATGTCGGAGCATTGGAAGGGAGTTCATCGCCGGCGGCCTTAACATAGGCGGCCGGGTCCTTTTCGGCCGTGCTGGCATCGAATTTCATGGTCCACCGCAACAGCATGTGTAAGTGGCGGATTAGAACCAGCATCTTGAGGTCCTTCAGCACCAGCATTTTGGTCACGCCAGGATCGTCGAATGGCGCTACCGGAGAGGCGAGAACCACCTTCTTGACGCGGTCGGGCAAGCGGAAGGCGATCGACAAGGCATGCGGTCCACCGCCGGAGTGCCCTGCGACGTTGAACGTATCGAGGGCGAGATGATCGGCGAGCTGTTCCATGTCGGCGCCCCAGTCGACCATCTTGCGACCTGGCTTAGGCGAAGACCCACCAACACCGGGCTCATCAGCACTGATCCAGTGCACGCCCAACGATGCCGTGAGTTGATCATCCGGATTGCGGATGACGTGAGAGTCGGAAAATCCGTGATTGAAGATCACCGGCGTACCGTCAGGGTCACCAAATGTGTCGTAAGCCAGCGTCCGCCCGTCGGCGAGCTTCAATTCCTTACTCATGTAATTTGCTCCAGTATTGCCGCCGTAACGCTGGCTTCTCGAAGCAGGAAAACATCCATTCACGGGGAGTTGTCAACAGTGGCATCAAAGAAACCGTTTGACCACTGATCAGCAAGGCGGTTCGGCTAACTGGTCGAGCCTATCGCGGGCACGGTTGGAGATGTCGGGCCGATCGTCGCCTTCCGTTCTAAGTACGCCTAACGCCTTGGCATCAAGCTGCTCAGTGCCGGCGGCGCAATGCTTGTCGTCCTGCTGCTCAGCGGATGCTCGTTCTTTCAAGAGTTCGTAGACCGAGGCTGCCTTCACCCAGGTATGCAGAGCTTTGTCATTTGCCTCGGCGACAAGTGACAACTGCTCGGGAGTCGCCAAGTTGCCAGAGGCGGCGGCGGTAAGAATAGGTTCGGCCGTAGCAAAGACGGCTTCGGAGCGCTCCATGAGTTCAAGCGCCATCCCTGGCGGTTCACCGTTCAACCCAGCCTCCGGATCTCCTTTCGCTAAGGTTTTTGTGGTCTTAGCGAACTGCGACAAGGATTCGTTCAGCCGCTTTCTGGTTTCGTCGACGTTGTAGCTTTGAGCCAATTGGCAAAGCTCTTTTGTCATCTTCTGAGTGAGCATGCGCTGCCGGCCAGCAAGTAATATCCCCGCCCTGGCTTCCGAGCCAATGACGCGCTGTTTCTCGTAGACACCCCGATACAGGTCGTTGACCTGTTGAAGCCGAACGGCGAGCGCCTCGTTCACTTCGTAGACTTTGACAGCGAAGAGCTTCTTTCCCCACCTTGCGACCGACCAGCCATTGAGGACCGCGGCATACTTGACCCACTCAGCCTTCAGATCCTCAATTGCCTTGCGCAGTTCCTCGCGCGCTTCGGGAGCCAGCTTGAGTGCAGCGCTGCCCTGCGTCAGATGCAACAGGGTCTCCTGATAGGCAAACTGGGCGACCGCCAGCTGGTTGCGATACATCGATCTTTTGACGCGCTGGTCAACGAGGCAGAGAGACTTCACGATCATCTCGTTCAGCATGCGTTGCCGGTCAACGAAGTTGAGCCGCAAGTGATGGTCGTCCTCGCCTTGATATTGTTCGGACTGAGCAGATGCGGTTTTGGAGGATTCCTGGGCCGCGCCGGCAGTGGGGAAGGCTGCTGCCAACATGACGAGGACCAGGGAATTCCTGGCCCAAAAAGCTGCGTATCCGTAGAACAACTGCGGCCTCCGTTGCGCTAGGTACTTCTCATTCTTGAGGTTTGCTTAAGCGGAACGTCCCACAACCCGTTTCCAGCGGGCCGTGGAGCAGCACAAACAGTCCTGTCATTGCAATTGCTGCAGTTTGACACCGGCGCCCCACCCATTCGGCTGTCTGCCTTGTCTGTGGCTTGGGCTCTTGAACAGCTTTGGTTCGGCTGTTGCCGCGCCGTTGCAGTTTCACACATCAAGCAACGCGCGGGCCGATCTCAAGCCCATCGCCACCATTGTCGGCATACCCGCGTATCAGGAGAAATCTGGGCAGCTTGAAGGCGAAGACTGCTTTCCGTTCGCTCGACACGAGCAGGGTTGAGCTCAGGCTAGGTTTGCAAGCTTGTGTTTGAGGCGCCGTCACGGCACTCAAGCATGATTGATGCCCCAGTCTCGCAGAGCTTCCAGCACGGGTCGCAGGGATTCACCTTTATCGGTCAATCGATACTCGGCCCGCGGTGGGTGATCTTCATAAAAGTGTCGTGCCACGATGCCGGCCGTTTCGAGTGATTTCAAGCGATTGGACAAGGTATTGGGGCCAAGGCCTTCATGCGCGTTGAGAAAGTCCTGAAACCGTCTTGGCCCCTGAAGAAACAGGTCTCTCAAGATCAGAATCGTCCAGCGTTCGCCGATCACGTCGAGGGTCCGGGCAACCGGACATTCATAGCCGTATAACTTCCCCATCCGTCAGTTATTCTTCCGTGTTTGCGAACCCGCGAATGAGTTTTGCGAGCTCTTTCGGCTTGTCTACGGGAAGAAAATGCCCCGCGTTCTCGACAGTAACAACCTCGACATTGGGAATGAGCGATGCGGTGCGTTCGCGGTCCGCCTGCGGGGCCCAGTCTTGATCGCTGTACACCAGCAGAACAGGCACCTTGATGTTTTCGTAGGTGTCTCGTGCGTTTTGCCACTTTTGGCTTTCGCGCAGGAGGCTCATGAAGCCCTTCAGTTGCCCGGGACGGTTACCCACGGCTGACATTTCATCGAAGAGAGCATTGCTCAACGACCTTTTGTTGGCGAGTCCGCCTTCGAAAATCAAGCGCTCCATCCAGCGCATGCGAAGCCGCATGAATGCTTCACCGACGACCGGAACCTCAATGGCAGTGTGAACGAGGGAGGCCACCAACGAGCTGCCCTTGAGACCGGAAGTGTAGGTGATTGGATAATCATAGGGATTGATCGACACGACCTTGGCAACTCGTGGGTTGTCACGGGCTGCCAGTTCCAACGCAATGGTCCCGCCGATCGATGTCCCCGCGACGATGGCGTTATCGATATCCGCTGTTTCGAGGAATGCTTCAACCCACCCATAAAAGTCCTCGGGGGCGTAGCGGGCATCGGGAATGTCCGACCAGCCATGACCGGGGTAGTCGAGGGCGTAGACAGTAAAGGTCTCCTGGAGCTCCGGTATCATGGATTGGTAGATATCAAACTGCGTGCGCAGCGTATGCAATAGGACCAGGTTCGGACCCGTGCCAGCTTTGACATAGCGGACTTTGACGCCGTTGAGGTCTGCATGCTCAACCGTCATTTGCGGTGAGACCCAAGCCAACTTTGCCGGTTCGAGCGGTACGCTCCGCAAACGTTCCGCGGCGAACCCAAGGAGCCAGCTCACGAGGCCAATGCCCACGATGCCGCCGACGACCCACACTACGGTTGTCATGGCCATAAATCCTTTTGTGTTAGTTGCTATGTTTTTAATAGTTACATGGCAGCAAAAGCGCAATGGGACTTTCGGCCGGTCATGGAAACCGAGCGCGACGGCCGGTATTTGCAGACGTTTCAGAGTTGGCTTTGCCCGGGGCTCTCGACGTCATTCCGAGACGCCGTGTGCCTTAGCGGTGGCAGGGACGCACGCTTGATCGGAGGCAAGGGAACGACGCTCGCGCGACCTAGTCTCGAGCCAGTTGCGCCTTGGCCCGCGCCTTGCGCGTGGCGGTCTTCTCGAATTCGAGCATCTTGCGAACGAGGCCTTCAAAACAAAAGTAGACACCGCGCTCGATGCGTT
>JARFQY010000333.1 GCA_029287535.1 Filomicrobium sp. | reverse complement strand
GAGACCAACGACGCGCGCGTATTCCCATCAAGGCCACGGCCCGCGTGCCGATCAAGTAGGCCGGATACATATCAGCGACATCCGATATCTAGCGAAGATCTCGATTGCGTTCCGCAGCCGGTCCATACATTCCTCTGCTTTGCAGACGATCTGATGGTCGACGCATTATCCCACAAGGAGACATTGCTCAACGGCATGCTCGCCTGATGGTAATGTCCGCAGCTGGTGATTGCTGCCATTGCGGTGCAGCATGCGCCTGTCGTGAAGCGCCAGCCGCGGAAGTCCAGGCAGATGCAGATGTTGCAGTGGACGCGGCTACCCGTCTTTGAGCGAAAAGGCCGTAACTCTAACGTCCGTCACTCGCGCCGCTCGTATCCGCAGACTTTAACCTTGAGCCCCGGCCGCAGAATGTGCTCCGGATTAGGGAACTCGCCTATCACTGTGCCGAGGCCCGTGTCGGGGTCGAACCTGAAGGCGCTGGTCAACAAACGTCCAGTATGTGAGTAGCGCGTGCCGTTGGGGAGCTCGAGCACCAAGGTGATGCGACCGAGTAAATCCGCCTCGCTTTGTCCGGCTGATAATCGGGTGAATAGGCGTTCGTAATTACCCTCCATCCGGATATGAACAGGATCGAGCTGGATCAACGTTGCGATCTCGTGCCCCTCTTTCACGTCGACATTCGCGTTCTCACGGTAACGAGGCGCAGTCATTTGACCGTCGAAAGGGGCGTGCAGTTTCTGAACCGAAAGGATCAGTTTGGCCATTTTAAGCTGGATCGCTGCCTTTTCCGCCTCAGTCTCGGCAATCTTAGCGTCCAGCATCGCATCTCGAAGATCGGCCTCCGAGACTACGCCCTCGCTGAGTTTTTGCTTTCGTGCAAGGTTCTCATTTGCCTTAGCCAGATTTGCTTTGGCTCGCGCAAGAGCGGTCTTCGCTATCTGGACATCGAAAGTCTTGAAGGCTTGGTCAAATCCAACGAGAAGGTCGCCCTTCTTAACGAACTGGCCTTCGATGAAGTGCAACTTGTTAATCTTGTTGCTGACTTCCGCCGAGATGTCCCAGCTTCGGGCCGGGATTACGATGCCTGTGCCGGCCGAAGTGAAACTTCCGGCGGTGTTCGACGCGTCTTGGGCTAGCAAGCCGGCAACGGGAAGCCATAATGCAACAGAAAATATGCATAGGAAACGGGAAAACATTATCATTTCGTCTCACCCTCTTAAGCAATCATATGTTCGGCCGCGAATTACTTCGCTCAGCTGCCCCACAGACAACCGCATTTTCGCTGAGTTCGCAGTCACCACTACCCTGCCCTTGAACGCCTGATAAAGTATAATCTGGGGAATTGCGCACTTGCTGATATTTATGCGTCGATCATCCTCTAATCGAACTCACCCAGATAAGTGCTGCGTGCAGATATATGTAGTCGGTTCACAGAGCGACTGTGTTCAGTGCCGTGAGCGGCGCAATCTCCTATAACTCATTGGCCATAGTCGTCTACGGACTGTGCTACCATAGTGTAACCAACCCCAACGTCGGCGCTACCATCAACGAGATGCAATTTCTTGTGAGAAAGTCCCGTTGCAATCACGCCTTCCACCCATACCGGTGCGAATAGGCCACTGGATTTGAACCCTGGATCGTACGTCACATGCACGATCTGATTTGCTGGCGGTGGTGGGACGTGAATGCAGGCGCCCACATACGGTACGAGCAGGAACTCCTTGACCAAAGCGCCGTCAAGCTCAATTGGCAGGAGATATCCGGCAATGCGGACACGTTTGCTGGCGAGTGCTTTATTGATCGCTTCGGCGGCCTGGCGGCGCTTTTCTTTGATTTCCGCGCGACGCGCCAGTAAGCCGCCGATATCGATCCCTTGACCTGAAAGTTTTCGTTCCAGCTCAGCCAAGCGTTCTTGCCCCGCGCTTGAAAGCGTTCGGCCTCTTGCGACACGATCTTGCACACGCGCAACTTCACCCAAATCGTCCAATTGCTCTTGAGTGAGCAGTTTGAACGGATCATCGAAGGGCGGAAGTTTTGGGATCAAATCCTGCCACTTCACGATTTGTGCAGCCTCCCTCCTTGCGTCCCCCGTGTGAGATGATTGAGCGAAGCCTGTGCATAGCGCGACGGCGACGAGCAAGATTAGCCAAATGCTCCGCTTCATTCTCTTCCTAATCTACCGGGAAACCAAATCACACCAGGCTCCTCTCAACACAGCCAAACGCGATCAGAGATTTCCGAAATAGTCGTCGCGCTTAGGCCCTGCTGGCTGGAAGGCCGGAGCGTTCTCAGTCGGCAGCCAACTCTTGTAGACAAGCCCGTCCTTCATGACGAAATGAACATTCTTGCGTCTTATCGCCTCAAGCTTTTCAAGCGGATTGCCGTCTACAAGGATGATGTCGGCATAGCCGCCTTCCTCAATCTTACCTAGCGTGCCCTCTTTGTATGGGTTCATCTCGCCGCTGAACCCAAGCACTTCGGCTGCGTTCGACGTCGCGGTTTTCAGGGCGAGGTGTGGGTTGTTGGCAACCTTATCGTTGAACCAGATGATGTTATCGGCCTGCCGGACAAGGTCAGGGCCGAACATGTCTCCACCGGTGACCATGAGGAGGTCATGCTTGACCGCCCACTCCAGCATTTGCTGAGCGCCGGAGTTCACCCGCGTTGCCTTCGCCTTCTGATCCGCGTTGAAGAACGTGATAGCCTGCGGATTGCCGAATGCCTGCAGGGACATCACGGCTTGAACGGAAAGAGCAACGCCTTTCTCCTTCATGCGGATGATAGTCTTCTCCGACACCAGGAAGTTGTGCTCGATCACGCGGATACCGGCATCGATAGCACGATTGACTGAGCGGTCATGATAGGCGTGTGCCATGACATAGGTGCCGTAATCTTCGGCAACACCAACGATCGCTTTCATTTCTTCAAGGGAGAACTGCGTCATGTGGAGCGGATCGAATTCACTGGCGACACCACCACCGGCCATGATCTTGATTTGCGTGGCCCCGGAGCGAAGATTATGACGGGCGGCTTTCATGGCTTCGGCTTTGCCGTCCACGATATAGCCGAAGAGAGCGGCCTCCAGCTTGTCCGCGTCCCCGGGCCGGTCGTTAAAGAACCCAGTGTCGGCGTGTCCGCCAGTCTGACTCAGGAAGCCGCCGCTCGGAAAGATGCGGGGGCCGGGCACAATGCCCTTGTTCACGGCCTTGGCTATACCGAGGATATTGCACCCCGCGTCGCGCACGGTGGTGAACCCTTGATCGAGATAATCCTGCATTGCGGTTGCGGTGTAGGCGCCCGCGGCCATCTGGTCGTAGTCCCCACGGAACTCGATCATGCCGTTACGAATACATAGGTGCGAGTGCATGTCGATCAGGCCGGGCATGAGCGTGCGGCCCTCGCCATCGACCTTGAAGGCTTTCGGCGCTTTGATCGGTTGAGCGGAAACGGCCTTTATCAGGTTGCCTTCGACAAGAACTGACCCGTTCTTGATGAGCGCGCGATCGACGCCGTTGAAGATGTTGACGTTGGTGAAGAGCACCTGACGCGGCGCGTTGTCTTGCGCCGTCGCGGATTGATTGAACGATAATGCTGCGAAGATCGCCGCGGCTAGCCAAAGCATGCTGAAGCCTGCGACTGAGCAGAGTTTTTTGGACATCGGTTTACAGACCTCTTTTAAAATCCAGCTGCGCGCATTCGATCGTCGGCGTAACCATGTTCGGCATCGATGTTGCGGTTGCCGTTTACATGTCCAAGTTGATGTTGGTCATGGCGACGCCAAGCGCCACAATGCCGGGCCGAGTAGCGAGCTTTAATCGAAGGATAAGACTAGGTGGGACGGGGAACTTAGTCTATCAGGCGGGCGACATTGTCGGGAAATGGTAATTGGCACTGAACGGAATTGAGACCGGCCGTTGAGCTCAATGAGCTACTCTTGGCAGGCCTGCCGATAGGCCGTAGGGGTCAGCCCGGCATATTCGCGGAAGGCGCGGGTGAAATGGGCGTGATGGGAGTATCCGAGCATGCTTGAAACTTCGGCGATCGGCAGATCGGTTTCCTTTAGGACATTGGTTGCGGAGATAAAGCGCTGACGCGCCACCAATTCTTTGAAGGTGATATTCTTCTCCCTGAGGAGCCTTTGTAGGGTCCGAGGATGCAAATCGCAAATCTTCGCCATGAAGTTGAGGCCAAGTCGACTATCACCAAGATATAACCTAATTAGGCTCTCGAGAACCCAGATAAGATCGGGAGACGTTTCATAGGAGCGGGTGTTAACATCCATTTCGAGCATGCGTTCAACCGAACGGGCCAAATCGATATCGTCAATAACGATGACTGTCTCTCGCTGACCGAATCGCAGGTCCGTCGACATTGTATCGAAGTGACGCTCTGTGTCAGGCCGATGGAAGGTCTGCATGGAAACCTGTTCGGGCTGCCAATGTTGCCCGAGAACGCTTCGTATGGTCCCGAGCATCATTGACAGAACGTAGAGCTCGGTCTGACGGGCCTCAATGTCTTCGCCTGCGATTGAGGCGCGCACAAAGAAGATCTTCCTGCCGTGTGAGCGCACACTGAAATTGGCTTCTGAATACTCTTCACGAGCTTGTCGACAAAAGGCCAGGAGCCTCTCATGCAGTGCACTGCGCAAAAACAACCGCTCGCTGAAGGCCCCATATTGCTCCAGCGAGGCAGCTTCGGCGGCATCCCATCCAATGTCGAGATTGTCAGTCCATAGCGCACTCGCTCGCATAACCTGGCCGAGTTGCCAGATAGTGGTCATAGAATTGGGATTCTCGAAAATGCTCTCGGCCAATCCAGCCTTCTCGAGAATTCTATGCGCCGGACCGGCAGCCTTTTCAGCCGCCGCGACAACGTGGCAACTATAGCGAGCACGGGTAACGCCGACCACGAATTTTGACCTCTCGTTAGGACACCCACGCCGTTCACTTATGCCCGGCCCTCGTTGACCTGATTATATATTGGGCATCAGCATGGTATATTTTCATGACCTGGAAGGAAAGCGCATATGGCGTTCTACCCCCCATTGATCTCTCTTATTCGAACTCGGTGGGGACGGTTGCCCCCGGCTCCGGAGGTCCACATGGTCGGTAGTATCTGTGGTTGGCCGCTTCACTGAGGCTGGCGTCATGTTCGGGCGCTTCGCCGCGGCGTTCGGCAACTCTGAACTATGGCACGCGACTGGTCTGCCCTGGCCCGTCTCACAGAAGAGAGCCGAACGGGTCTCGGAGAACAAGGGGACGTACGAGTGTAAGACCGTTCACCGGTTCTCGATGCAACACAGTGTGTTGCACGCCGGCGCTGAATCGGTTCCGGGTCAAAAGTGAGCTTCCGCACTGCACAAGCGATGTCCGAAGCTGGTGAAAGCGGTCGTTGCAAGCGCTCCAGTATAGCGTTCAGCCACGTCTGCTCGCTCTGCTTTGCGGACGATCTGCGCGTCGACGCTTTGTCCCATAACCCGACTTTGCGGTATACGGCGTGGTCCGGCCCATCTGGGCGATCGACTCTGTCCGCTTGCGAAGGACAACCGGTCGGAATTTTTCACTCGACAAACAGCCGTGTCTGACACGGAGCTGACTCAGTGCCAGTGTGCAATACCTGTGTTGCTTCGAGAGTCGGTGAACGGCACTATGCTCGTATGTCCGAGGGTTCTCGGAAACCCGTTCGGCCCTCAACTGCGAGACTGGCCAGGGCAGACCATTCGTGTGCCATAGTTGCCCAAAGCCGCGGCGAGGGTCTGCCCCTCGTCAGCAACCCTGAGACATTTTGAGACGAAGCGGAAGCGGAGAATTTAATTCACTTCTGTACCGCGCATGCCCAAGCATCCGCGGCGTAGATACGCCATCGCCAACCAGCGTCTCGCCGAAGGCAAGTTCAATCAGACGATGAAGAGCGATCTGCGCAAGAGGCATAATGAGAAGGCGGCATACCGGTCCACCTCATGAACGCGCGCCGGAAGCTATCTGACCCGTCGTAACCAAGTAGACGGGCAATCTCCTGCACCGTCAGGTCGGTCTCAGCCAGAAGCGTTGTCGCCCGCTCCTTGAGGAATTGCTGCTGGACGTCGCGGAAGCTGGTTCCCTCGGCCCGTAGGGAGCGTTGCAGCGACCGGACGCCGGTCCCGAGTTTCCGCGCTATCGTATCGGCCGACATATCGCCGTGGATGAGCTGCGTCTGCATGAGAAACCGAACCTCCTCCGCGACCGTTTGCGGCGGTGCCAATCCCATCAGTCGCGGTAAGTCATTCAGCCCCACGCGCGCGGAGGCCTCGGGCGGTTCGGGGTTCCTCGCCGCGAGATCCGTCTTGCGTAATGCGATGCCCGAAAGTTCCATCCCAATCCGGACCTTCGAGCCGAAGCGATCTTCCAGAGCCGCGCCGTCCGGCACACGCTTCGTCGTGGCCTCCACCCAGTCGGGGGACCATGCCTCTCCGAGATAGTGCCGCGCGAGGTCGAGCAGCAAGAAGGGCATCGCGTCGTCGAGGTGCTGCGCGCCGTTAACATGGCGCACGCGCGTATCGATGCCGAGAACGACATGGCTTCCGGTGTCGCGCAGTGTCACTGCGCATCCCGGATGCAGCAGGGGAAGCCCGCGCCGCCCTCGGGCGAGCGCTCCGCCCAGACGCGACGCCGACAGCACGTACCTGGAATACCAGCCTAGTGCGCGGTAGCGGAACTTCTCGCCGACCAGGACGCCGATATGGCGCTCCCCGATAGCCCGTGCCACGGCCTCCGCAAAGACTGCCTCGGTCGCGAGAGGCAGGAACCCCGGCTCTCCGGTCAACACTTCCCGGGAGAGCCCGGCCTTCCGCAATGCGCGATCGATGACAGACGGCGACGCAACGTCGTCGAGCAGTCGAACGACGTGGAGGAGGAGGCGATTGTTGATCATTGGTGTGGCCATTACTGCAATATGTCGCAAAATGAGGGATTAA
>JARFQY010000322.1 GCA_029287535.1 Filomicrobium sp. | reverse complement strand
TGGTAGGCCATGGCCGTGTCGGGATCGAGTCCGAGATTGAACTGATCCTCCCATCGGAATTCCAAGCGCGCCTTGGACAGGGCGTCATCCCTAAGCTGGGCTGCCGGATGCCCCTTCGCGAGAGCCGCCGCGTGCGCTGCGATCTTGTACGTGATGACGCGGGTCTTGACGTCGTCACGGTTGGGCAGCCCCAGGTGCTCCTTGGGCGTTCCGTAGCAAAGCATGGCGCAGCCAAACCAGCCGATCATCGCTGCGCCAATGCCGCTCGTGATGTGGTCATAGCCAGGTGCGATGTCCGTCGTTAGCGGGCCAAGCGTATAAAATGGCGCTTCACCGCATTCGGCCAGCTGCTTGTCCATGTTGATCTTGATCTTGTGCATCGGCACGTGGCCGGGCCCTTCGATCATCACCTGGCAGCCTTTGTCCCAGGCGATTTTGGTGAGCTCACCCAGCGTCTCGAGTTCGGCGAACTGCGCGCGGTCATTGGCATCCGCGATCGACCCGGGCCGCAGCCCGTCACCCAGCGAGAACGACACGTCATAAGCGCGCATGATCTCGCAAATTTCTTCGAAGCGCTCGTAAAGGAAGCTCTCCTTGTGGTGGGCCAGACACCACTTGGCCATGATCGAGCCGCCGCGCGAGACAATCCCCGTCACGCGCTCGGCTGTTAATGGCACATAGGCCAACCGCACTCCGGCGTGGATCGTGAAATAATCGACTCCTTGCTCGCACTGTTCAATCAGCGTGTCGCGATAAACCTCCCAGGTGAGCTTGACGGGATCGCCGTCGCATTTTTCGAGCGCTTGATAGATTGGAACCGTGCCAATCGGCACGGGCGAGTTCCGCAAAATCCATTCGCGTGTGTTGTGGATGTTGCGCCCGGTCGACAGGTCCATCACGGTGTCGCCGCCCCAGCGCGTCGCCCACACCATCTTCTCGACTTCCTCTTCGACCGAAGAGGTCACTGCGGAGTTTCCGATGTTAGCGTTGATCTTGACCAGGAAGTTGCGGCCGATGGCCATCGGTTCCAACTCGGGGTGATTGATGTTGGCGGGGATGATCGCCCGCCCGCGCGCCACTTCGTCACGCACGAACTCGGGTGTCATGAAAGCTGGGATGGCGGCGTCGAAGCTCTCACCGTCGCTGATCGCCTCCTGCGCCCGCTCCAACATCTTTTGCCGCCCCAGGTTCTCCCGGTGCGCGACGTAGACCATCTCTTTGGTTATGACGCCCGCGCGCGCAAATTCGAACTGGGTAACGGGTTGCCCATCAACGCCCCGCAAAGGCGCCCGCTTGTTGGGAAAGTCGCGGGCCAGAGCCTTGCCCGAAACGTTGCCGTTGTCTTCGGGACGCACTTCGCGCCCCCCGTAGGCCTCGACACCACCGCGGTCCTTGATCCACGCGTCACGCAATGGCGGCAGCCCCTTTTCGACGTCGATCGAGGCGTCCGTTTCCGTGTATGGCCCCGATGTGTCGTAGGTCAGGAACGTTGGCTGCTCGGGATCGGTCAAGGAGATCTCGCGCAGCGGCACCCGAATATCGGGATGACCTTCCGGCGAGGAGTAGACCTTTCGCGAAGCGGAGATCGGGCCGGTGGTCACTTGCGGAGTGCGCAGGTCTTTGTCGTGGTGGTTCATGTTTTCTATGCTCCCAAGCGGGTTATTGGGCGGCACCGATGAGCCCGGTGCCGCCAAAGCGAACGTTTATAGGATACCGTGAGCTTTGGCCGTGAGAAACGCGCCCAAGGCGAAGTAAGCGGCGGCGGTGATGACAATGGCCGGGTGGCCGGGTTTGATTTCGTCGACAATCGACCGGGCGAACTCCGGCGAGAAAATCCGAATGAGCCCGCCCAGGACACAAAGCCAGCCAAGGAGCGTAATGATGACGCGCCAGTCGCTGACCCAGAGGTTGTGGACTTGGACAATCGCCAGACCGGAAACCAGTAGGATGCCACCAGCGAGGAAGATCAGTGGCCGATCGTAGGCTGCTGCTTTCGCAAACTCCTGAAAGGAGTCCCGGCGGATGACCATGAATGCCGCAATCGCCATGAACAGCGGCCCGATCAAACCGGCAATGAACTGAGATGTCGTCATTGACCTGCTCCTTCGACGGTACCGGTGAGGCCAAGCAGCACCAATAGGCCCCCAAGTACGATGGCAAAAGCGATAAACGCGTTGACCAAATAGGGGGTCATCAGCCTCTCCGATAGGTCAAGGAGCAGTTTTGGAAAGGCGAGCAGAATGAGCCCCTCGATGACGGCCGCCCAGCCCATCAGGCTAACGAAGCCGGAAAGCACGGAACTCCAGTCGTTGTGCACCATGACGATGACCGCGCCGAGGGAAAAGGTGACCACGCCGGCTAAAAAGGTCAGGCCTGGGCTATGGCGCAACTCTCGAATGATCTCGCTCCAACGCGAACGCTCAATGGCACCGCCCAATCCTGCAGCCAGCATGTAGGCGCCGACGGCTGTCGCGATCCATAAGGTGAGGTGTGTCTCGGTGGCGATCATCGCGCTCCGTCCCTCCGCCGGCATGACCCGGATCAGGTTTGTAGGGTGCTTTGCCCGCTTTCAGGCAAATCTCAGCTGCGTGCGCGCAGCGCCCCTCGGAATAGCTCTAGCTTGGTATGCCAGCGCAGAAATTGCAAGACCTATGGTCATCACCAAGACAAATGCTGAAACGTCAAGCCCTTGCAGCTTCGCTTGTAATTTGCGACGCAGGGCGTCATTGCAATGATCGGCATTTGCTCAGCCCGTGTGTCATGCTCATCTCGGAGGGGAGAATTAGTGATGCAATCCAGCACGACCGCTGCAGCCGCTGCAATCGCAGTACTTCTGGCTCATGCTGCCCCGGCATCGGCGGGTGATTACTACAACGCCTGCACCACCACGGACTCTCGCTTCGAGATTCAAGACGATGTGCTCGTCGCTAAGTCGGACCCTCGACAGGAACCGATCGATTTCCAAGTTCTCGACAAAACCACGACTTCAGAGCGGCGCGGATACTGTGTGTCACGGGGCAAGCGCTTCAATTTCGAGAGCAGAAATGCGTCCATGCGCATCCGTTTCAGTTATCGCGGTAGCACGATTGAAACGATGGCCAACTGTGAGTTCGCCTCAAGCGGACTGCCGGCAGCCTACGATTGCGAGCGGGAAGTCGTGACATACACGGACAGCGGCGGGCGCGATGGTGTCCCAGGTCGCTCCAGCAGTGCAACGCTATGGAACCATAACGGCTCGATCATGAGGTTGGAGGCTGACGGCAACATGCGCCGCTTTGTTTATGAGGAACCGCGCCCAGGCATGGTACGCCAAGGGGCTAAACCGGGCGATGTCGTCTTCGAAGGTCGCCGCAACCGAATGACTTATTCCGGCACGGCTTACATCTTCTCAAAGCGTTGCGGACGCGTGGCCTATCCCGTTTCCGGCAGGGTAGCCGCCGACCAGCAGGCCGTGGTTATGAGAGGGCGGGCGCCGCGTCTCGACCGGAACTGCAACGTGAAGTCCTATCGCCGTGATCGCCTGTCATTCGAACTGATCGGTCGCTAGGGCAATTGCCTGGACTTGGAATCTGCCAAGCCGTCAACCAGGGTAAATGCCGTTGCCATGACGGGGCAGATCCTAGGGCTCGAAAACTAAGCCCAGCTCTTTTTGTTTCTTCTTCGACAATCCAAGTGCAACAAGCTTGTAGCTTTCCTTGAGGTAGTCCTGCAGCGTGGAGTCGTCCATTGTCTCGGGCCCGGTGCGCTGGATCCACTTCATACCCCGCGAAGCAAGATAGGGTGCGGGCCGCAAGCCTGGCTGCTCCTTCAGCAGTTCATAGCTCATCGGCGAACATTTGAAGGTGACGTAGAGCTTGTCGCTTTCAACATTCCCGAAACCGATCGCAAAGACCTTGCCCGCGATTTTCCAAACCTGCGCCCCTCCCCACTGCTCAACGTGGTGGGTGTGGGGCAATGACGCGCAGAACGCGTTGAACTCGCCCTCAGTCATAAAGCGGCTCCTTTCGACACCGACCGTGTCATACCTCTTTCCATATTCTCGCCCAAGGCTCTCCGCAATTCGCTGTCAACGAAGCTCTCGATACGTCTGATCATGGAAAGAGCCCCAACATGCTGCACCGTCTGCGCCAGCCAATAATCGTATTCATCGCCGGTTTCCTCACGCTCTTCGTCCTACGCCTGGGATACGGCCTGTGGAGCGAAACACGTGGCCCGGACGCCGTCCGTCAAGGCAGTACATTCGACGGAATGAGCTGGGAGTTTGGCAAGGGCATCAAGAATTATGCATCTTACAAGCGCAAGCGCTCGGTCTCCGTTCAATCTCCAGGTGCCGGAGCTGGCGCCGGTCAGAAACACGAGAAGATTGCGAACATTGGACTGCGTTCCGTGGAGTTCGAGGAGGATGAGGCACGCATTCGGCGCCTGATCGGTGAGAATGATGCGCTGATACAATTCGAACAGCGTCAGGGCTTGAAGGGCTATCGGACGCTGCAGCTTGCCATCGGCGTTGATCCAATTGCATTTGATGCCTTTGTCGACAAGGTTCAAACCTTCGGCGAGCTGACCCGTCTCACTATCAACAAGTCCGACAAGACCAACGAGTACCATGATTTACAGGCGAAACGCCGGGCCCTTGAAAAGACTCGCGAAGCCCTCACCTTGCTCAAGCAGCGCGACGGCGAAATCCGCGCCATGATCGAACTTGAGCAGCAGATCCTTTCACTCGAACAGCAAATCCAGGGGCTTGGCGTGAGCCTTGGCGACTTCGACTCTGAAAACGAGTTTGTGACAGTCAAGTTGCGGCTTGCCGAGTCGACTGTCGTTGAACGGGTGAGCAGGAGTCTCATCTCCCACGCCTTTGACGCACTCGCGTGGACGGTCCTTTATTTCAGTTTGTTCTGGATCGGGCTTGCCGCATTCCTTGTTGTGGTGTTCCTTGGCCTGCATCTCCTGCGCTGGGCCGTGAAACTCTTCAGGGCAGCAGATGCCAGATTCGCCCAGGCTCCATAGCGCCCCTCGCGCGTCGAGCGAGGCGAAGCGCAAGCTGAGCTTGATGGTGTGCGAAACGCTTGGAACCTCATCGATGATCTCACCCGCCTACGTCCGCCAGATGGCCGCCTACAATAGCTGGCAAAACGAAAACCAGTACGCTGTTGCCAACGGCCTGGGTGAGGCCGCGCGCCGCCTGGACCGCAGGGCGTTTTTCGGCTCGATCCACGCGACGCTCAACCACCTGATATGGGCCGATACCATGTGGATGAGCCGTATCGCGGGAACGCCGGTGTCCTACCAATGCGGCATTCCGGAGTCGGTTGAACTGTTCGAGAATTGGCAGGAGCTTGCAGAAGAACGCAGGCGCTTTGACGCGGTGATTACCGACTGGGCCGCTACGGTGGGCAATGGCGACCTCGACGGTGAGCTCACCTGGTTCTCGGCCGCCGCCGGACGGGAATTGACTAAACCGCGTTGGATCTGCGTCACGCATATGTTCAACCACCAAACACACCACCGCGGACAGGTGCACGCAATGTTGACCGCGGCGGGTGTTGGGCCCGGCGATACCGATCTTGCTTTGATGACGGTCGGCTGAGGCGGTCGACTTGGAACTCTTTTTTGACATCGCCATCAACGTAACGCTGCCGATCGTCTCCATTGCAGTCCTCGGTTACGTCATGCAGGCGCGAATCCAGCTCGACGTCGCCAGCATCAACCGGCTGCTGGTGTACGTCATCATGCCTTGCTTCCTGTTGCACTTTCTCGCTAGTGCCAAGCAACCCGTCAGTGAGATTTGGCCCCTGGCCTATTTCACGCTCATTCAGTTTCTTGTGCTCATACCGATTGGCTGGCTTGCCTCCAACCTGATGGGCCTGCCGCGCAGTTTCGGACCATTGATGGCCATGGCGACCGTCTACGCCAACGTCGGCAACTATGGCATTCCACTGGTGCAGCTGGCGTTCCCACCGGAGTACATCCTGCACCAGTCTATCGTGACGGCCTTGATGACGATTCTGATGGTCACCGTTGGCGCCTGGTTGTTGGCACCGCGCCATACCGGACAAGGCCTTCTGTCACGCGTTGGTCTAGCTTTTGAGACGCCGATCATCCCGGCAGTAATCCTCGGCTTGACGCTGCGCGCCATGGACATCCGTCTGCCGCATGCCGTTGCAACTCCGATCGAACTGCTGGGCGCCACATTTCCGCCCCTCGCCTTGTTTGCCATGGGCGCGCAGCTGGCAACCCGGACCGCAGGCGACGTCATGCCTGGCCGGCTCAGTCTCGTGCTGGCCCTCAAGCTCATTATTGCCCCGGCCGTGACCTGGGGGCTGGCGATCCTGATGCAGATGCCTGAGCAGCTGGCCGATCTTCTCGTGGTCGCCGCCGCGACGCCGATCGGCATTCTGCTGGCGCTGTACTGTGCCGAGTACAATCGCGAGCCGAAATTCATGAATACTGCCATCTTGACCTCGACGGCCTTGTCGCCTTTTACGGTGACGGCCTGGATTCTGCTGACCCGAATCTACTGAGGCGATTGAACGGGACCCCGTGGCCGCGTAACCGAAATAGAGGCTGATGATGATTGAGCTATACACCTGGAACACGCCGAATGGCCGCAAGGCCTCGATCATGCTGGAAGAGGTCGGACTGCCCTACGAAGTGTTCCCCATCAACATCCAGAAGGGCGACCAGTTCGCACCTGAGTTTTTGAAGATCAGCCCGAACAACCGTATCCCGGCGATTATCGACACGGATACTGGTCTGTCCCTGTTCGAGTCGGGCGCGATATTGATGTACCTGGCACAGAAGACGGGCCAGCTCTGGCCGGCTGAGGGAGAGGCGCACTGGCGCACCATCGAGTGGTTGATGTGGCAGAAGGGGGGATTCGGGCCGATGCTCGGGCAGGCGCATCACTTCTTGAAATACAACCCCGGCAAGGCCCCCTATGCTGAAGAGCGCTACGGCACGGAAACCAAGCGTCTTTATGGTGTTCTCGAGCGCCGCTTGCAGGACGTCGAATACCTGGCCGGTGACTACTCCATCGCGGATATTGCAACCTGGCCCTGGGCGAGCCGTTTTGAATGGCAGCAAATCGACTTGGCGGACTATCCAAACGTCAAACGCTGGTATCTGGCCATCGCGGAAAGGCCGGCCGTCCGCAAGGGGTACTGCGTTCCAAACCCCGACGACAGAATTCCGATGCCATGACCGATTGAGGAACCAGAAAAGAAAAGGCCCCTTCTGGGAAAGAAGGGGCCGAAGTCATAAGTGGGAGCGTCGGCAGGAAAATAGTCGGTCGTAAATGTCACGTGCGTCGGAGCGTCCGGATGCCACGATCAATGGTTAGGGCGCTACCTTTGTCATGCAAACCAGGCTTGTCGGGAGCCTGCAGGGAGAAAGATAGAAGCAAGCCAGCAAGGGCGAAACAAACAAGCGCTGCCGTTTTCGCCAATATTAGAAGGCGTTTACTGGAGAAATTGGCAGTCTGCAAATCCATCTGAAGTTGTTTGCCCCGTCCGTGTTGGCTTGCTTGAGGAAATTTGTAAGGGATAATTTTTCGTTAGTCGAGTTCATGGGCAATTTATAGGTAACGCCGAAGTGTTAATTTTTACGTCTTGTTAGGAATTGCTAATTTTTATCTGGCATCGAAATAATTTGCATTGATTTCAATACGATTCATGGGTCGTCAACGTGTTAGTATGGATCTTGCTAGAGTTGTTTAGGGCGGGAACAGGGTAACGAACGGTCTTCGGTTGGTATTGCCACAACCTCTGGCGAAACTTGGAACGCGCGCAACGGAAACTCGAAATGCAGGCAGCTATGCGTGGGAGTAAGCTGAACACATATACAGCCTGCCTTATCTTGTTTGGGGCGGCTTTCATTGAGTTGTGCGGGTCAGCGAATGCGGAGACGATACCACCAACGCCGCTGCGCGCACCCAAGCCACCTCATGTCGATCGTGTCAGTGACCCTCGTGCTCTTGCCGAGGCGAGAGCTGAGAAGGCGCGTGACGTGCTGAAGCGACACTGCGCGCGGTGCCATGAGCGAGGACAGCTCCAGCAATTGTTTCCCACGGGCGGTATCGGCAACATCCTCGACCTTGTAGCCGTGGCGCGCCGTCGCGACCTCATCCGGCCAGGGCACCCGAATGCATCTCCGCTCTTTCTCTCGATGCTGACCCGAGAGATGCCTTTTGACGTGTTCCAGCAGCTGAAACCCGGTGCCGAACCTTCCGCAGCGGAGATCAAGGCGGTTCATGATTGGATCGACGGTCTGCCCCAACCCGTTGCGTGCGCTTGGAAGCGTTCTGACACCACCAGTATCGCAAGCTCCATTGAGAGGGACTTGCAGCGCATCGGCCCTGATCTGGCAAAGGACCGCCGCTACGTTTCGCTGTATCACATCGTTGGCCGATGCGGTGGCATCGACCTTCCGGGCGCTGGCGAGCGCTATCGGCAGGCGGTCACCAAACTGCTCAATCTCCTTTCGCGCGAAACAAGCCCGGTACGCCCGCAGCCCGTTGACGAGCAAGGGCTGGTCCTCGGTTTCGATCTGCCTTCGCTCGGATGGACAGCGGCGGATTGGACTGCGCTCGTGCGGCGATACCAGGCTCCCGTTCCGTCGTTTGTCACAGGGACAATGAGTATCTCGGCCGGCACGCCGTTGCCTGTCGTACCCGCCGACTGGCTGGCCCATGAGGCGTTGGAGCCAGACGTGTACGACAGTCTCGTTCGACTGCCGAGCGAAATCTCCGCCCTAAGCTCTTACCTCGGCATCAACCTCAAGCAGGCCCCTGGCTCGGCAAGCACCGCCGTTGCGATCAGCAAGGTCACGGGCGCGGCTCGTTCCATTCTGCGCCACGAGAGTCCTCGAAACACGCCGGTTTGGCTGGCCCAGGACTTCGCTGCCGAAAGCGACCCGCCTGACACCCATACTGCAAAGAAGGGCGCCCCGGCGCCGGTCCAGAGCCGTATGGTCTTCCAGCTGCCGAATGGGTTTCCCGGCTTCGCGCTCTACGGCGCACACGGGATGCGGCGCGCGGTCGTTCACAAAAGTGTCCTACCTGCAGACCTGAAGGAAGCCAATGCAGACCGATCCGGCCTGCAATGTCTGAACTGCCATGCCGTAGGACCGTCACACTTCAATAAACCTAACTCCACAGCGGACGTTGTGGGCGCCAAAGACCGCGTTGATTTCTTGGCCATCAAAGCGGCTTTCCAAGAAGCCGGCGTCGATCCCGACCTGCTGATCGAGGGGCACGATCCTGTCATTGCCTTGGCGCTTCGACATGCGCGTGATTTGAGCTTGCAGGAAGCGGCCGCCGAACTCGGCTTTGATCACAAGCGCCTGGCTGAGCGGCTGCTACGACTCGAAGGCGAACTGCAGCCCGCTGCCCGGAGACTGCTGCAAGGTTTGATCAGTCGCCGGGAGTTCGCCAGACTGGCCGCCGTGGTCCTCCCGAACAGCAGCCTGACAAAGCCACATGCTCATCGCGAACCGCTGCGTCTGTCGATCTGGTCGGCGCGCGATGGCAACGCTGAAAAGGATGTGGTGCGGATCAATGCCGCCGCGACGGTCTCCTGTCGTCTGACCCTCGTATCCATCAATGCCTATGGCGATGCCGCGGTCATCTTCCCAAACGAATTCCATACGGATAACCGGTTGCAGGCGGGCCGCACGATCCAGGTGCCAGGTCCAAAAGATGGTTTCCGGTTGCGCAGCACCCACCCGGGCAAGGAAGCCGTCGTCGGTATCTGCATGGCCGGCGAACGGGAAAGTCCTCCAGGCATTCGGCACAATTTCAAGCTGCACCGCTTCACCCTGCTTGGCCGTTGGCTGGATCACATTGATCAAGCGCTGTCTGCTGATGAGGCTGAGCGCAAGCGAGTTGGCGCCGCCGCACCCAAGAAGAAACGCCGAAAGTCACGCCGTCGCAAATCGAAGCCGCTGCCCAGCCGGCCAAACAAACTGCCCCTCGCTCAATCCCGTGCGATGATCGTGATCGGGACCTCTCCAGCCAAGAACCAAGTGCGACCTTCACAGCCCGTCAGCGCAATTGAACGCGCAGGCGAGCGGAGATTGAGTGCCCAGGATTGAAGACCATGCCAAAAATGTCGGCATCGGGGTCTTTACGCCGTGACGGTTAGGTCTTATTCACCAGCTCCCTTTGTGCTTGATTGCTTATCATTGAAAGCGAATAACAATTCGGTACGCTACCGTGTCCAAGCACGAGTTGGATAGCGACCCAATCGGCTGAGGCCCTATGCGATGCAAAGATACGCAAGTGCTGCGGCACTGATCAGTGCGCGCCGTCCCGAGAAACCGGTGCTGGCATTACGGCCGCACGCGGCCGGACGCGCGGCGCGCTGGTTTCGCCAGAACTTCGATGGAGACATTGCCTATGCCTACAAGGCCAACAGCTCTGTCTTTCTAATTGGCGCGCTTTATGGTGCCGGCATCCGCCATTTTGACGTGGCCTCACTGCCTGAGATCGAAGATGCGGCGACAATCCCAGATGCCGAGCTGCATTTCATGCATCCGGTCAAGGCCCGCGGCGCTATTCGTCGCGCCTATGAGCTGGGTGTTCGCAGCTTCTCATTGGATGGCGAAGATGAGCTGGAGAAGATCCTTGATGAAACCGGCGGGGCCGGCGATCTGAAGCTTTTCGTCCGCGTCTCGGTGCCTGCGATTAACTCACTCATACCGCTCGAGCACAAGTTTGGCATCGCCGGGGAACCTGCCACCAGGCTGCTCGTCAAAACCCGTCAGGCCGCGGCGAAACTTGGCCTTACCTTTCATGTCGGCTCCCAGACGACGACTCCCGATGCTTTCGTGATGGCGCTAAAGGCGGTTCGTGATTTGATCGTCCAGGCGGGCGTTGTAATCGACGTTCTCGACGTCGGCGGCGGTTTCCCCTCACGTTACGCCAACAGTGAGCCCGCGCCGATGGAGGACTTCATGGCCGCGATCAACGCCGGCATTGAGGTGCTGCCGGTTCGCGAAAACGTGCGGTTGATGTGTGAGCCGGGTCGCTCGTTGGTGTCAGAGGCGGAAAGCCTTATCGTCCACGTCGACGCCCGCCGGGGCAACAACCTGTTCGTGAACGATGGAGCATACGGGACCTTGTTCGATGCCGCGCATTTGGGTTTCGTGTTTCCAGCACGCCTTATATCGCGGCCGGTGGATGTCGAAGCTCCGATGGGGGCATTTGAACTTTGGGGACCGACCTGCGATTCCATTGATCATATGCCAGGCCCCTTCCTACTCCCTGACTGCATTCGCGAAGGTGACTACATCGAGATCGGGAATGTCGGTGCCTACGGCCGCGCTCTGGCCGGACACTTCAACGGCTACGGCACATATGAAGAAGTTATCCTGCTGGATGAGCCGCAGCTGAGCATGTACGCCGTCGACGAGGAGCCTGAGTCGGGCGCGGTGAGGCATCTGCGCGGTTAGACCCTCCTTCCAGGACACGGTCCCGGCAATCGCCGGCCAAGCCAATGGCTGGGCTAAGCCACCAGGCGCAGCTGCATACACTGGACGCGATCCGCAATTCATATAATTTTTTTGGGTGATGGAACGATTGCTTGGGTCGTTGCCATCCGAACGAAGAAACGCAAGCCGTCACAACAGGAGGGACAGTTGCGCGAAAACCAACAGGACGCGGTGGACCGCGGAAAGATCTTTTTTAAGTTCCTATTTAAGAAGAAGAATGAGGTGACCGAAGAGGAGGTCAAATATTTTAGAAAACACCCCGATGAAATAGATGCAGTAACGGCGCCAATCAATATACACAAGCTGTTCCTTGCCATAGGGATCGGCCTGGGTGTTTTGCTTGTGGGACTTTCAAAGGTCATTGCGC
Organism: Filomicrobium sp.; assembly: GCA_029287535.1. Classification (GTDB taxonomy): domain Bacteria; phylum Pseudomonadota; class Alphaproteobacteria; order Rhizobiales; family Hyphomicrobiaceae; genus Filomicrobium. Next base: position 839 of record JARFQY010000322.1, on the reverse strand, counting down.
ATTCAAGTTTCCTGCCCGTCGTCAGCGAGCTTTTTCGCGAAATCATTATCGACATTGTCTTTGAGATTGGAGTGGCTCTGATTGGCGCCGGGGTGACGGCCTACATGCTTGGCATTCTGCTGAATATCCAACAGGACAACGCAAGGCAGTGGAGGCAGACGCTCCGCAAGAGAATTGACATAATGGATGGCGCCGAAAACTGAATACGATACTGGATCAAATTATTCCGGAGTGCTGCATTCGTGTTGCCTCCAATGATATGAGGATATAATGAGCGCTCGCCTTCGAGAATATCTGCCCCGATGGCAATGGCGGTTGCTTCTCGGGCTTCTTCTATTCACGTTGTTTTATGAGGCCGTCAGGAGCACGCTATTCAACGGTCCCTACGCTGAGGTTATCAGTTACCTTTTCTTTGGGGCCATATTTATTGGTACGGGGGCCGCCGCAAGTGTTCACCAAAGGGTTCGTCAGTTCAGCTGGTTGCTCCTTGGAACGTGGCTGATTTTCAACATGCTCCGAATTAGCGGCACCACCTCGCTATTGGCGACGACTAGTACTCTTACAGGGATTATTGTTCTCGGCTGCCTCGCAATAACGTTTCGCGAAGTGACCCGAAAGGATACAGCAGATCTCGATACGACGTTTGGTGCGATCTTTGGGTACTTCCTGATGGCTTTGAGCTGGGGGCTGTTCTACGAGCAGATGGAGAGTGTCCGACCGGGATCATTCATCCTTGCGGACGCCGGGCCCACAATCTCATCCTTCTTCTATTTCAGTCTGGTTACGATCACGACGCTAGGATTTGGTGATATTCTCCCAAGCACGCCTCTCACCCGGCT
>JARFQY010000289.1 GCA_029287535.1 Filomicrobium sp. | reverse complement strand
CCAACGGTTTCGATGGGTCTAGGCCCAATCATGGCGATCTATCAGGCACGATTCCTGAAGTACCTGCATTGCCGTGGACTTGCGGACACGTCCAACCGGCATGTCTGGGTCTTCTGCGGTGATGGAGAGATGGATGAGCCTGAAAGCCTCGGCGCGATCAGTCTGGCCGGGCGTGAAAAGCTCGATAACCTTATCTTCGTGGTGAACTGCAATTTGCAGCGGCTCGACGGTCCTGTGCGCGGCAACGGCAAGATCATCCAGGAACTTGAAGGAGACTTCCGTGGGTCCGGCTGGAACGTCATAAAGTGCGTGTGGGGCTCGACCTGGGATGAACTGCTTTCGCGCGACACAACCGGGCGTCTGCGCCAGCTGATGGAAGAGTGCGTCGACGGCGAATACCAGGACTTCAAATCGAAGGACGGAGCCTACATACGCGAGCACTTCTTTGGTCGCTACCCGGAAACCGCCCAAATGGTCGCCGACTGGTCCGACGAGAAGATCTGGAAACTCACGCGTGGCGGGCACGATGCCGTCAAGGTCTATGCCGCTTACAAGGCCGCTGTCGAGCAACAAGGCAAGCCGAGCGTTATCTTGGCTAAGACAGTCAAGGGGTACGGCATGGGCGCATCGGGCGAGGGTCAGATGATCACGCACCAGCAAAAGAAGATGCACGTCGACTCGCTGGTGGAATTCCGTGATCGCTTCAAGGTCCCCTTGACTGATGAGCAGGTGCACAATCTAGAGCTCGTCAAGCTCGACGAGGACTCCGAGGAGATGAAGTACCTCAAGGAGCGGCGAGCGGCGCTCGGAGGTTATCTGCCGCAGCGGCGGCAGAAATCTGAAATCGTGCTGGAAGTCCCGCCACTGGCCAGCCCTGCGTTCGAAGCGCAGCTGAAGGGCTCAGGTGAAGGCCGTGAAATCTCAACGACGATGTCGTTTGTGAGAATTCTGAGCTCGTTGTTGCGTGACAAGTCGCTCGGCAAGCGCGTTGTGCCGATCGTTCCAGATGAAAGCCGGACGTTCGGTATGGAAGGGATGTTCCGCCAGTTCGGAATCTTCTCTCAGGTCGGCCAGCTCTATCGTCCGCAGGACGCCGAGCAGTTGATGTACTACAGGGAAGACAAGTCGGGGCAGATGCTGCAGGAGGGCATCAACGAGGCCGGCGCGATGTCGAGCTGGATCGCGGCTGCGACGAGTTATTCGACATCCGACTGTCCTATGATTCCCTTCTACATCTACTACTCGATGTTCGGCTTCCAGCGCATTGGAGACCTGGCTTGGGCAGCAGGTGATATGCGGGCCCGCGGGTTCCTGATTGGCGGCACTTCGGGACGCACCACACTCAATGGCGAAGGATTGCAGCACGAGGACGGGCACAGCCATATCCTGTCGGCGACGATCCCAAGCTGTGTGTCCTATGACCCGACATTCAGCTACGAGATTGCAGTGATCGTTCAAAACGGCCTCGAGCGCATGATCGCGCAGCAGGAGGACGTCTTTTACTACATCACCGTCCTGAATGAGAATTACGAGCATCCACCGATGCCCGAGGGTGCCGAAGAGGGCATCATCAAGGGCATGTATCTGCTCAAGGCCGCGGATGCCGATGCTACAGGCTTCAAGGTCAAGCTGATGGGGTCCGGCTCAATCCTGCGGGAGGTCATCGCTGGAGCCGAGCTGCTGGAAAAGGACTTCGGGATTGCTTCGGATATCTTTTCCGTGACCAGTTTCACCGAGCTTGCTCGTGAATCCCGCGATGCGGATCGGTGGAATATGCTGCATCCTCTGGAGGCCCCGCAGGTGCCCTATGTGACGCAGCTTTTGAATAGCCGTGGCGACGGACCGGTGATCGCGTCCACAGACTACATGGGGATGTTTGCCGAGCAGATTCGCGAATTCATTCCTGGCAACTACCGGGTTCTTGGCACGGACGGCTACGGGCGTTCGGACTTCCGGCGCAAACTACGTCACCACTTCGAGGTGGACCGCTATTTCGTTGCGGTTGCTGCGCTCAAGGCCCTTGCCGACGAGAACAAACTTCCCTCCACGAAAGTCGCCGAAGCTATCGAGAAGTACGGCATTGACCCGCAAAAGCCCAATCCCGCCAGAGTGTGACAGGCCGATAAGTTCCGATGAAGCTGAAATTTTCTATCTATGAGGACGCGCCCCAATGGCACTGATCGACGTCAAAGTACCAGACATCGGAGACTTCACGGATGTTCCAATCATTGAGGTGTTGGTGAAGCCCGGCGATACGGTGGCGCCCGAGGACCCCCTCATCACCTTGGAAAGTGACAAGGCGACGATGGAGGTTCCTGCTCCGGAGGCGGGACGCGTTTCCGAGGTCCTCGTCAGCGTCGGCGACAAGGTCAGCGAAGGCAGCGCGATTTTGAAACTCGAGGCCGATAGTGCGGCGGCAGAAGCGCCAGCGGCTGCTGCTTCCGCCGGTGCTGCGGAACCGGCGCCCGCGGCAGCACCAGCTGGGAACGGGGCGGCGGCGTCTTCAGCAACACCGCCGCCGGTCGACCAGACAACAGCTGCGGTACCGGTGTCGACGCACCGCAATGTGGCTATGCCTATGCCGGCGGATTTCGGCGGCGTACTGGCCAGCCCCTCGGTGCGGAGACTCGCACGAGAATTGGAGATCAATCTCACCAAGCTTACTGGTACTGGTGAAAAGGGGCGCGTCACCAAAGACGACGTGAAGCGAGCCCTGGCGGGGGCCGGTACACCGGCGGTGCAGGGCGGCGCAGGCATTCCGGAAATCCCCGCCCAGGATTTCTCGAAATTCGGTGAGATCGAAACCGTACCGCTGAGCAGGTTGAAGAAACTCTCGGGGCCGGCGTTACACCGCTCATGGCTCAATGTGCCACACGTCACGCACACTGACGAAGCGGACATCACGGATCTGGAAGCCTACCGGAAGACGCTCGACTCGGCGGCGAAAGAGAAGGGTTACCGGGTGACGCTGATCTCGTTCCTGCTGAAGGCCTGCGTGGCGGCACTCAAGGAGTACCCAACCTTCAACGCTTCGCTGGCACCCACCAAAGACGCTCTGATCATGAAGAAGTATTATCACCTCGGCGTTGCGGTCGACACCGAGGACGGGCTCGTCGTGCCGGTCATCAAGGATGTCGACCGAAAGGGGATCGTGGAGCTTTCGAAGGAGCTTGCGGAGGTCTCTGGGCGCATGCGCGCGGGGAAAATCACGCCGGCGGATATCCAGGGCGCAACATTCTCCATCTCCAGTTTGGGTGGCATCGGCGGCACAAACTTCACGCCGATTGTAAACGCGCCTGAGGTGGCGATTCTTGGTGTTGTCCGCTCATCGATGAAGCCTGTGTGGGATGGCGAGACATTTCAACCGCGGCTGATGCTGCCTTTGTGCTGTTCCTATGATCACCGCGTGATTGACGGGGCGTTGGCCGCGCGCTTCACGCGCAAACTGGCGGAAGTGCTGGGTGATGTCCGGCAGCTGGTGCTCTAGAGCTTTCGCTCAACGGCTGTAACGTTCCGGAGATAGCAGGTGTGCAAACGGCTCGTCGATAATGCGGCGCAAGGATGCGCTGTAGCGTTCGAAGGCGGGGTGGCCTTTGGCGATGCGTCCGAATTGGAGTTTCTTGACACCATCAATGGGGATTAGGGCAATCGGTGTTGACACCGGCGTGAGCTGCGCACCGCGACCAGCCTGAAGGGTCGTCAATATGCCCAGCATTTCACCATTAATCAGCGGCCGCGAGACCACGATAAGCCGGAACTGACCGTGCCGGTTTGTGATCAGGTAAATGTGGCCGGACTGATGCGGGATCGAGACTTGACCCCATTGGGTGAAATCCGCGTCCATGCGTTCGGCTTCACGAAAGCCGAGGCTGGACGTGTCCTCATCCCAGGCGATTTCGGTACGGTAAGCATAGACGGCGGATGCGTCCGTGAATGACGGACGCAGTGTCAGATAGGAGCCTTCGATCCACGTCACGGCTGGTCGGGCGTAGGATCCAAGGTTCTCCGGTGCGAGCGACGTGATCTTTTCGGTTGTCGCACTGGAATTTCCCGAGTCGCCACGCAGGCTCATACCGAGGGCCTGCTCCAGTCTTACCAGTGTGGCGATCGTGAATGGACGCCGACCGGACAGCGCTTTTTCCAACGTTGAAAGGCTAATGCGCGCATCATCGGCGAGTTGTTGGCGGGTGATGTGACGGCGGGCGATTTCCTCACGAATGCGCATGGCGATAGAAAGGCTGTCATCGCCGGGTATGTGCTGGTCAGTGGCCATCCTCGCGGCTCGCTTTCGGTCGATTTCCGGAATGCGTACAATTCCGTACATTCGGGGCTGGGAGAAGGCAAGGTGCCGGGGTGGTGATGGTGCTCCGTCGCCGCGCCTTGGAAACTTGGCTCATCTTTGCGGGTTGAGCGTCTGCAGAACTTCGATGGTCATGCCCCAGCGCCGGTGTTTTTCTCGTTCCTTTTCCCAATAGTTCATGAGCGCCTGTCCGGAAATCAGTTCTCCCGTAAGGCTGTTCTTCTCGCGGTAACCCTGCCATTGCGGCGAGTTGAAGAGGTTCTTGAAGAGCGTCTCGTAGAATTGCCGGGCGCCGTCGCTCATGCCAGGCGCGCCGACCACCGAGCGCTGCATGTAGTAGTGAAACGCCATGCCGGTTTCGTTGAGTGTCGGGGTGCGCCGGTACTGCTCCAATCTTGCCGGTGTGATGGCGACAATCGGCTTAGTCAGCCCTTGTTCGTAGTACTTGGCTTGCTCGGACGGGTTGTTGACCGTGGAGTCGGCTTTCTTGGCGACCAGTTCCTTGGCCACGGCGCCACCGCCCTTCAGGGGCCGATACTTGATATTGAGCCCGTACATTGTGTTGAAGAAGTCAGTCAGAAGGTTGTCTTCCGAACCGCTTCCGGTGCCTGACATGATCCACTCGTTGCCTTTGGCACGGGCGGCTTTGACGAAGTCCTCGATCGAGTTGATGTCCGTGCGGTCGCTATGGACCCAGAGCAAAAAGACATCCTGTGCGAGGCGCGCGATGGGGGTGAAGGACGAAATGTTGATCTTCAATTCCGGCTTTCTGAGCGGGGTCGTGTAGAAGCTGTTGAGCGTAAACAAAATCGCGTGGTCATCGCCGCGCCGCCGCTGCAGCTCGGCCAGCGCGTCACCTCCGGAGTTGCCGGTTATGTTGACGATCTCGAATGGGACATTGATGAGCGATTCCTCAGCCATCGTCTTGACCAGAAAGCGAACGGCCTTGTCGGCCCCGCCGCCCTTACCGGCCATAACGATGAATGTAATCGGTTTGGTCGGTTGCCAGGCCGCTAATGTTGGCGTGATCAGAAATAATGAAAAAACCAGTGAAACGGTCAGGGCGATCGCGGTTTCCGCCGTCCTGCGCGTTTTTCGAATTTTGATCAGCATTCTTCCTCGCTTGCAGCACATTACAGCGATGTCTTTGCCCGACGGCTATTTGACCCAAACCTCAACGCGCCGGTTGAGATACTGCCCTGCAGGTGTGTCGTTGCAGGCGACAGGGGCAAGTTCACCGTAAGCTTTCGCCTCTGCTTTGTTGAAGCCGGCCTTGTTGAGTGCTTGCGCTACGGTTTCGGCGCGTGCCTTCGAGACGTTCTGATTGACGTTGTAATTGCCAGCAGAGTCGGCGAAGCCAATCAGCATAACCTTGCGGTCGCGATAAGACGGCTTCTTCAATTCTCGGGCGAGCCGCACAACATCCTCTTGGGCCTTACTGTCCAGGAAAGCCGAACCGAGGGCGAAGCGGAAGGTTGTCGACAGGCGGCTGGCTTGGGAGATTTCCGAGATCAGTGACCGCATTGGTTCCAGACGGAAGTCTTCGTCTTGGGCATTGAGCGCATAGGCAATGCGGCCTGCCTGTTCGCGGAAAGGTAGCAGTTCTGGCGCCTGATCCACGAATTGCGCGTTCTTCAGTGCCTCCTGGGATTTCGGCGACATCGCAAATGCCAGCAACTCTCGGGCAAGCTGTGAGCGCGGCCTTCCCTTGGTGTAGAAATAGAGCCGGCGGGCCAATGGAAACTCTTCGGTCTTGGCCGAGAATACCGAGGGCCTGGAGGTCAGGCCGCAGCTTTGTTCGACGTTGAGAGCCTTGGCGTTGCGGACGTAGGCCATCATCGTGATCCCAATTCCGCTCTCATCGGCGGCGACGGCATCGGACCACTCGACCGCCGTTGGCAACCGCTTGACTTCACCGGCGACCGTCAGCCCGCGGGGCTTGAGCAATGTGTCGTTGAAGGTGGTCCATGTGCCCATGCCGGAAATCGGCGCATACACGTTGATCCTGCCAGGTGGCTGTCCGAGCTCTGCCCAGTCCGTGATCTCGCCAGCGAAGATCTGTGCGATCCGATCAAGGGAAAGGGAGATCAAAGAGTTTTCACGATTGACGAGGATAACCAATGCATCGAGGCCAAAGACGTGCTCGTTGCCGGCGGCGCGCATGTTGAAGCCTTGGGCGGCAAAGCGGCCGGCCTCCTGATCGTTGATCGGGCGACTGGCCCAGACCAAATCGGCCTGGTCATCAAGCAGCGCATCCAGGCCAGCGGGAACGCCGTGGCGCATGATCGTCACGCGGCCGGTTTCGCTACCATTGCTTCCAGTAAGGGTGAAGACAAGATCCCGGTCGTCCTGGCCGACGGACTTCTCCACGCTCAGTCCCCTATTGGCGGCATAAGACGTGATCAGTTCCGGCATGAACTGGGTGCCTATGGCGCTCCCGCCAACGAAGGTTGCCTGGCCAAGGCTTGGCGTCGACCCGGAGACCGAGCGATCGGTTATCGCTTGCTGCGGGGCGCCCGGCAACCGGCCGTCCGCACTTGGGCAGCCGTCGCCAATGCACTCGAAGCGCCCGCTATTGATCTCCAAGAGACCGAGTTCGGGTGATTTGATAATGTAGCTCTCGCCATCGAAGGCCCTGAGCTTGCCTTTGATCTCGAAGCCGCCACCCTTCATGCGCAGCGTGATCTCGGCAGCGATCGATGCATCGGAAACCAAGACCAGCAGAGAAATAACCGCCAGGAGTTTTCCAAGCGCGGCATTCCTAATCATTACTAACACCCACAACTTCTGACGAACCCCACATCAAAAAGGCACGATCGGCAAAAGTTGAGCTTTTTTGCGGCAAGGACAGCTCCCTGAGCACTTTCGAGGGCTATCTGTTAGCAGTATACACCAGGCATAGGGTTGGCTGAGTGAGCGCTGTCGAAGCGAGAATGGTGCGCGCTGACTTCTCTCAGTGCCGCAGTTGCGGGATTTGTGGCTGCTCATGAGATGTGTTTGGCTTGGGCTGTTGGCCCGGTGAGATTATGAGGTTGTGATATGCGGCTCATCCGCTTCGGTGCAGCAGGCAGCGAAAAGCCCGGGATTCTTGATGCAGAGGGCCGGGTACGGGACGTTTCGCATTTGGTTGCGGATTATGCCGGCGACGGCCTTTCACCGGAGGCACTCGACAAACTGAGGCAGCTTGACCTCGATGGCCTTCCCGTCGTTGACGAGGGCGTGCGTATCGGGCCGCCGGTCGGTTATGTGCGTAATTTCATCGGAATCGGTCTCAACTACGCCGACCACGCCGCCGAAGCCGGACTTCGGATTCCGCGCGAGCCGGTGATCTTCAACAAGGCCGGAAATTGCGTCGTCGGGCCAAACGATGATGTCATGATGCCGCGAGACTGTCAGAAGCTGGACTACGAAGTCGAGCTTGCGTTCGTCATCGGGAAACGCGCCCGCTATGTCGAGGAAGCTGATGCGGCGTCTTACATCGCCGGATACTGTATCTGCAACGACATCTCCGAGCGGCATTTCCAAACCGAACGATCGGGTCAGTGGGCGAAGGGCAAGTGCTGCGAGACATTCGGGCCATTGGGACCGTGGCTTGTCACCGCCGATGAGTTGGACGTCGACAATCTTGGGCTGTGGCTGGACGTTAACGGCGAGCGGCGACAAACAGGATCGACCGCGAACATGATCTTCAAGATCCCCTACAAGCTGGCCTACGTCTCGCAATTCATGGTTCTGGAACCGGGAGATGTGATCACCACAGGAACGCCGCCTGGTGTGGCTCTCGGAATGCCGGAGCCGCAGTGGTTGCAGGTTGGCGACGTCATGCGGCTCGGGATCGACGGCCTGGGCGAGCAGCGGCAGACGGTCGTGGCCTTCCAGCCGTAGCACTTCTTTTTCCAAACGATGCGTCCAAAAGGCAATGGGGCCGCGCAGCGCGTGGCCCCATTTTCTTCATCCCAAAGGTCTGCGGCGAAGCTAGTAACTCTGGCGAACCTTTGCCTTGTGTTGTTGATAGCGCATCGACTTGCGTGTCTTGCTCCACTTCTTGGCGTCAAGGTTGTCGGCCGCCGTCGCGCTTTGTTGTTCGAGCTGCTTGAGTTCCTTAAGTGCCTTGGGTGAGGCGGGCGCCGCACCGACGGCGAAGAGCTGGCGGGAAGACTTCAGGTAAGCCGCGTTCTCCTGCAGGAGTTTTCGCGCGCCGGCGAGGTCTCCCTTATCGCGCAGGTCAACTGCCTTCTCGGACCGTTCGGTGGCAATCTGTGTCGTGATTTCGCTGAGCACTTGTTTGTTGCGGCTTGCTTCCTGCCTGGCCTTATCGTCGGAGATGCTGGCGTTGACATAGGCCGTCGACTTGCGACGCTTTCCGGCCTGCAGGTCCAGGTAACGCGTTTCGATTTGGGCGACGGCGACATCGTCGGTTGGTTTCGAGCTCGCGGCGTCCAATTCCACGACCAGATAGCGTTCGTTCAACGCGGTGAGTTGGTTGAGGCGAAGCTTGATACGTGAGCCGTCGATGTCCGCATCGCGGCCGAGAACACGGACCGGACTGAAGCCGGCGCGCACCTCGATGATGATCTCGATGTCCTTGGCGGCGATCGACAGCGTGTCGCCGAATTCCGAGTTGAAGATCTTGATGAGATCGTCGGGCGTTTCAGCGAAGGCATGATTGCCATCGCTCGCTAGTGCCAGGCGCTGCATCAAATCCTCGTTGTAGCCGAGGCCGAGGCCAATGGTTGTTACCGAGATGCCCTTGCCACCAAGGCGTTGACCGAGCTTGGCCAATTCAGCGGGTGACGATGGGCCGACGTTGGCCAGACCGTCGGACATCAAGATAACGCGATTGATGCGGCGGTCGCTCATGAAGCGTTCAACCTGGCGTCCGCCTTCCTTGACGCCGGCGTAAAGTGCTGTTCGTCCATCGGCGGCCAGGCGGTCGATGGCCGAGGTGAAGCGTTCATGATTGCTGAGCGAGCGGGCAGCCTGCAGAACGTCTACTTTGTGGTTGTAGGCCACGAGCGCGACAACGTCGTCGGACCCGAGGCGCGACAGGGCCATGCGGGCCGCCTCCTTGGCTGCGGCGATGCGCGGTCCGCGCATTGAACCGGAACGGTCCAGGACAAGGCCGACGTTTATGGGCGGGCGGTTCTCACTTGTCTCATGGGCCAGAGCCTTAAGGTTCAGCCGGAGATAGACCTTACCGCCGCCAGACGGAATGACCGACTGACCCAGGCCGGCGGACAGCTTCACTTCCGAAGCGTGCGCTGGGGAAAAACCAGCAAGAAAAATGCCCACAGTGAGTGCAAGCACACTGAGGCTGAATACGAGTGCCGCGGTCATGACCGCGGTCTTAATGGGATTGAGAATCGACATGCCGCAACAGCTCCTGGAGACCGACTCAAAAGACGAATCGAACCTAAAGGGCGGGTGCGGCGGAATGGCGCTGTGGTTGTGGCGAAATGGCGATCAATCGCGGCAAAAGGAGGTAGCCCACGTACTGCGGTTCGAGCGGGCACGGCGATCCAACGCTTGGCGTTTGTATGCAACTTGCCAGCTAGACGCCGCCGGAATTGTCGCCCGTCCTGCGAGAAGACGAGCCGCGGTTAGGATCGTCCTGGCCGGCTAGCGTGTCCTTGATCTGTAGCCAGGCAGTCGCGTCGCCGAGGTCGACTTGTCGAATGATGTTGTCGACGGCGCGCAGTCGCGTGAGCAAGTCTTCTTCTTCGAGGTTGGCTCTTGGGTCTTCGGCGACCGCCTCCTCCAATTGATAGAGTAAGTAAGAGATCAAGCCCAACTCGGGGAACAACAACAGCACGGGCAGGTTCTCGTGAATGCCGGTGTCCACGCTATCAAGAACGTCCAACAGAGCTCGGTCACCTCCAATCTCGCTTCGGAGGTTGGAGTACTCGCGCGATAGCGCCTCGCCTGGTTTCTGGCGGAATTCGTCGACGAGGTGATCAAGCCTCGGATTGTCAAGGCCACGATGCTTCAGCGCTTTCCATGCATCCATCGCGGCTGACTTCACTCCATCGGCCGCCAGACGGTGACGGATGTGCTCTGGTTCATCAAAACCGACAGCGGTTAGAAACTGCCCTTCAAAATAGGCGCGATAGGCATCTGGTTGGTGGTCCGTGTCGGCGACGCCGCGGTCATGCCGGGCTCTCGAAACGTTTCCTGGATCCGGTGATGGGGAGCCGTGTGACAGGTCGCTTTTGTCCGTCAACAATTGCGTGCGTGAGGCATCAACCTGCTTTTGTGGAGGGGTGAGGTTGGCGGATCGCGGATGACCGGCTCCGCCAAGCTGAGGCCGCTCTTCAAGCCAAGTCCCCGTGGTCGGGTTGGCGGCCGCGATTATGCAAAGCGTTCTGTAGAGATCCTTGTGGACGTAGAAGCGGCCTCGCTGGTCGGGTCGCTCGTCGGGGACAACATAGGCGAGAACCGAACCTGCGTTCAGCGTGCGTTTGACGATCCGAGCCTCCTCGGGCGCGACTTCGTTCAAAAAGACCTCGGAGGTTAGATCCCCGCGGGTGTTGATCGGATGCATGTTGTGCAGCACGACTTCCGCGTGGTCGCCGACATGGGGCTGCAGCGCCACCGTCAACAGCCGCTTCAGTTCAGCGAGACGGCGGTGGTCTTTGTCGGACTCATAATGGCGGCGGGCAACGATTGAGAGGAACTCGAATAGCTCGGGCCGGATCAAGTAGCGGCTAGGATCGTATTCATCGCGGGTCACGGCGCCGATCGTCGCGCCGGCGTTCAAGACCTTGGCGACGGCGGCTCGATTGTGCGTGTTATTCTGGCCGAGAAGAATCTCCTGGGTGTAACCGCTCTCGGCGGCGATGGGGTGCATCGCTTCGATGACGGCGTGAGCGGCCTCATAAGGATGCGGCTGAAGCGCAGCCTCCATGACCGACTCCAGTTGTTGGGCCGAGCGCGGCTGTTGACGGGGAACGTCCTGCAGCGGTGAACGGATCGCGTTGGCGCCGAATAGGCCGGACATGAAAACAAGCGCGTCAATGGCGATGGCGATGGCGAGCGCGAGATACGCCAGACGGTTGCCGTCATTGAAGGCGTTCCAAGTGACCACGAACCGGTGGGCCTTATCGTCCCGATTCAGTTCTGCGAGATTGATCTTGGTGCGTAGCTCGTCGGTGTCGGTGCTCGGCAACCCTGAATCGGCCAGGCATTTGCGAGCAAATCCGAAGAGTGCGTCGGTGGATCCCTGTTTTTCGAGGTTCTCGCCACTGGCGCAATTGGCCGCGAACGTTGTCATGCCCTGGTTCAAGGCGAACACGCCGGCGGCGGCTTCGCTGGCGGCCTTGGGATCGCAATCAATGCTCCGGACGCTGTGTTTCGTGCTGGGCGTTGCGAGCATGGCGCCGAGCAGCTGAGTGCACTGCTGCTGCAGAGTGTTGAGCCGCGCAGTGGTTGGTTCCTGGCGGAAAGCCACCTTGGCGCGTTCAAATGCCGGAAGGACGCGCGCGGGATCGACCTTCATCGCCTCTTCGTCGAGGCCGGTCGTCAGCTGCGTGGCGCGGATGCGCTGCCCGGCGGTTTGGGCTTCCCCCTTCAGCTGCGCGAGCTGGCCTTCGATCAAGGACAGCTCCGCCTTGATCGCCGATATGCGTTTGTCGATGCTGAGCACGCGCTTTCTGGGAGAATCGAGGCGCTGGTTTGCGACCTGCAATTCAGCGCGGATTTTGGCCTCATTGGCCCGTTCGATACGCCACTGGCTGCCGCGGCCCACCTTGCCGGTTCCTTCAACGCCCTTTTCCTCGGCAAGCACCTTGGCGCGCTGTTCATCAAGGCGGCGCTCGACTTCAAGGACCACTTGGCGTTGTTGAGCGACCGCAGTGGCGGCTTCCGGGCGCTGAGCCTGCAGTCGGGAGATTTCTTCATTGAGCTGAATCAGCTTGCCTTGCAGACCGGCCTGCTGCGCTTTCGCAGAGGCTTGGCGCTCCTGCTGTTCGGCAATTTCGCTGCGGCGCTCCTCCATCTTCTTGACGAAGTAGTCCTCGATCGCTTGTTGGGCGCCTTGTGCTTTGCCGGCCAGTTCATCGAGTTCGGCTTGGTATGTGAGCCAGCCTTCGGAGGTGAATAGGGCTTCGGCTTGTTCGAGGCGGCGGGTGGCGGTGGTCTGGCCGATGTCGGAGACGATACCGGCAACCTGGTTCTGGGCGCGAAGCTGGGCGGCCCGCACGCGTTCTTGCTGCGGGAAGATGGTGGAGAAGAGCGAGTCGAAGGAGAAAAACACCGACGTCGCCATGCAGGACAGGAACATTACCCATAAGACAGCGTTGCGAATGATGATCTTCGTGCTGCGCAGGTAGGGTGAGAGGAGGTCTCCCTGCAGGATGGCGATCAGTGCGATGATGGCGGCCGCAACCAAGCCGAATATGACCTGCTCCTGACTGAGCAACAGGCTGCCGGTTTTCGAAAGAGCAATGATGCAGGCGGCGACGACAAAGATGCCGAGCAGAGCGCCGGCCACCCATTCCAATGTCAGACCGCCCCTGTCGCTGCTCACGTTGCGGTTGACGTTCATGCCGGAGGCGAAGCTCTCACCAATCAGCCAGGCAACAATCAGCATCACGCCCTGAATGCCGAACGTGATCATCAACGAGAGCAGCGGCTCGTTGGTGAAATTGCGCATGCCGTCCCAGGTCGTCCAACCGGAGGCGAGCGAAAGGACGATACCGGTCGAGGCCAGCAGTGCGAGTTGCCAGTTGGAAAACGCCAGCTTTTCGATGGCCTGGCCGACGCGCACCCAGAATCCGCGGGACCAGCGGAAGAGCAGATAGCAGCTGATCGCGATCGCGAGGATCGGCCAGTTCTTTGCAATCCAGTCAGTGACCGGCCTCAGCGACTCCGAGATCGCTACGATGTCCATGTTCGTTCTGCTCCACACCCAGCGGGTCCCGCATCTCCAGAGCACGGCTTCGTCGTGTCAAGGAGCCACCACTTCCGAACCACTATTGCTGGCGAAACCGACAATTCGGCGGCCAAGGCGCAGTGTTCGAAAGCACGCCCGCATTTTGTGTTATCTGAGCAACGGTCAGATGCCCAAAAGCACCGACTCGCCTAAATCAACCGGGCTCGGCCGATATTAAATGAGTCTGACAATGTTTCGAGGTGCTTCGGATCAAAAATCCGCAATCCATTGGGGGTGGGGCTCTACAAGGTGCTGATTTTCAGACCGCTTCAAAAAGGGTGGCGACGCCAATGCCGCCTATGGCACCGAGCGCAGCAACGCCGTATTGCAGGCGTTTTTCATCCCTTTGGCGCACCATTCGGCTAAACAGTCGAACGACGAGGACCGCGCCCGCCGCCGCCAAAGGATGGCCACGGACCACCGCGCCGCCGTCGGGGTTGATCAGATCCTCTTCAAGTCCCAGGGAGGAGGTGAACGCGATGGCCTGAGCCGCCGATGTTTCGCTCAACTCAATCAGACCAATGTCTTTCGGGTTAAAGCCCTCGAGGCGGTCGTACAACTTCTGCATCGCCTCCATTGGGGCGCCTGCCTCATTATCGTGAGCGACGCCTCGGGACACGCTGGCCACCATGCGCAAGGCCGGAGGGCGGCCCAGCTCCTCCCAGACGCTTTCGGAGACAACGATCGTAATGGCTGCTCCGTCATGCATGGCGCTGGTATTGGCCGGGGTCAAACTGCCCTCGGGCGGTTGGAAGGGTGGCTCGGCGGAGAAGTCCTCCGGTTCGGCGCCCGCGGAAGCACTTTGATCCTTGGCTTCCTCAGGTGCGGAGCGCAGTGGAACTATCTCCCCAACAAACTTCCGGTTCTCTCGGGCGCTCTCGGCTTTGAGGTGCGAGAGCAAAGCCCAGGCATCCTGCTGTTCACGGGCGATGTTGAGCCGTTGCGACAGTTCTTCCGAGGCTTCAAAAAGGTGCGGCTCCTCGGATTCATCCATCATCGCGGGCTCAACGCCGATGAAGCGTGGGAGCTGGTAGAGCGTCTTGGGCTTGGCGATGCGCCAGGGCGCGGTCGAGATCGCCTCGGCGCCGCCGGCGGCGATCACGTCGGCCTGGCCATCAGCAACCGCGCGACAAGCTGTCACGATGGCGTCGAGACCAGAGGCGCACTGGCGGTCAATCGTTAACGCTGAAGCGCATTCGGGCAGGCCTGCTGCGAGGGCGATGAGGCGTGCCGGATTTCCGCCCTGAGTGGCGTTGCCGATAATGATCTCGTCGACGCGATCAGGCGCCAGATGGCAATCTTCGAGCGCTGCGGCAATAACTGGCGCGGTCAGCGACTCGATGCGCCGGTTGCGGTGCAACCCGCCGACACGGCCCAAAGCTGTGCGTCTGGCAGCGATTATGTATGAGGAAATTGTGCGGTGCATCGTGCGTCACCAACCGCCTTTATTAGTACTGGATCAGAACGAAAAACGGGCGGCATCTATTCAGGTGTACTCACCGATCGCCCGCCCCTTTTGATTCCGACATTGAAAAGTTTGCGAAAGTAAGGCGATGCCCAAAGGCGCAACATTCACGAGGCCTCGCGGCGATCACGGGTTGAGAATAACGGCAAATCCAATACTCTGTCGCAAAACATGTGGGGAACACCTATATGCGGAGGGTGGAAACGACACAGATGGCCAAAGCAATGATGAAACAGGCCGAGAGCGATACCGCCGAACTTGCAGCTGACAAGGGCCTCGATGAGATCGTCAAACGCGCGCGAGAAGCGTTTGATGAACGGAATCTCAGGTTTACGCAGCTCAGAGAACAAGTGTTCTCTGAGATTGCTGCAATTCGCGGCTCCATCGGAGCTTATGAGATTTTGGAACGGCTGGCGGAGAAGGGAACCCGGCTGGCTCCAATCTCTGTTTACAGATCTATTGATGCGCTGATGGAGGTGGGTGTTATCCACCGCCTTGAGAGCAAGAATGCGTTCTTTGCCTGCCGACGACATGAGCACGGCAAGAAGGGCCGCCCGATTTTTCTGGCTTGCGAGCAATGCGGTGGGGTCGTCGAGGTGCCGGCACAGCACATCTTCGATGAGGTCAAAACGCTGGCCGCGTCAGTCGGCTTCACTCCGAAGGTCAAGTTCATCGAAGTTTCGGGTGTGTGCGCGAGCTGTCGCGACAAAGCCAAGTCCGAGTAGAAGACGGCTTACCCATACCCATTTGGTTTCCGTCAAGGAGCGGCGCTTTTGCCTGAAAGAACAATCCTCATTACGGGCTGTTCTTCGGGCATTGGTCTGTCTTGCGCGAAGACTATGAAAGCGCGGGGCTGGCGCGTGCTCGCAACGGCGCGGCGTTCTGAAGACCTGGAGCACCTCGAAAGGGATATTGGTGTTTCAGCAATTACCTTGGAGCTATCAGAGGGCGCGTCGATCGCTGCTTGCGCGGAGCGTGCCTTGGAACTGGCCGATGGGCGAATCGATGCATTGTTCAACAATGCGGCGTACGGCCAGCTGGGCGCGGTGGAGGACTTGTCCGCATCTCTTCTGCGTGAACAGTTTGAGGTCAACGTCATCGGCGGGCACGATCTGACATGCCGGTTATTGCCACAGATGCGAGCGCGGAGGTTCGGGCGCATCGTGCAATGCTCTTCAGTGCTGGGCCTTGTGTCAGGTGTCTATCGTGGAGCTTATTGCGCATCCAAATTCGCGCTCGAGGCATTGAGTGACGCGATGCGTCTTGAGCTGCGCGATAGCGGTATTCACGTCTCCCTTATCGAGCCGGGGCCAATTCGAACCCGATTTCTGGAAAGCACGGTTGAGCGGTTCAAGGCAACGATCGATCCGGAAGCGTCCGTGCACCGGCAAGCCTATAATGCGAGATTGCAGCGATTGGAGGCGGGCGGGAAGCAAACGTTCAAGCTCGAGCCGGAGGCTGTCGCTGACAAGCTCGTCCATGCCGTCGAGAGTGCGCGTCCTAAGCCGCGATACTTCGTGACAACGCCGACATTCACGGCGGACGTCATGCGCCGCGTTCTGCCGACAAGGGTGCTGGACCGGTTCCTGCTCTCCCAATGAACCGCACGACATTCGAGGAGGTTGAGTCCATTCCGGTTGTGCTTACGAACGATGATAAGGGTGGCCAGCCAGGATCGTCACAGCGCGGTAGAGCTGCTCGGCAAGGAGAATTCGCGCTAGCCCATGCGGAAGGGTCAGTCGAGACAGGCTCATCGTTTTGTCGGCTTTTGCTCTAGCAGCATCTGCATGACCATCCGCGCCTCCTATGAGAAAGGCAATCTCCCGGGTACCGCTGTCGCGTTCGCTGGCGAGGAAATCGGAGAGTTGCTGGCTTGTCATCTGCGTACCGCGCTCATCGAGCAGGACGCGCAAGCCCGCTTCAGAGGACGCAGCCAGCAATCTTTGCGCTTCGTCCTGTTGCCTCAGCGCTGGCTGCGATGCACGGCCTTCCGGCAGTTCGATGATGTTCGCGGGCTTGAAGCTGCAGGATCGTCCCAGACCACCGAGAAGGCCGCGGTAGCGCTCAATGAGTTCGCGTTCGGGACCGGATTTGAGCCGGCCCACGGCAACGATGGTCAGTTGCATTGCGCGTTCCTTCTCAGAGGCAACGGCACAAAAACCATTGTTCGGGCCGGGGCACAAGCCAAGCCAGTGCACTGTTCAAAAACAGCAGCCGGGTTTAGTGCGGTGCCGGCTCGGTTGGACGTTCCGTCGACCACATCCGTTCCAGATTGTAGAACTCGCGAACCTCTGGCCGGAACAGGTGGACGATGATGTCGCCCGTGTCGATCAAGACCCAGTCGCAGGTGTCACCACCCTCGACGCGCGCGCGGCCGTGACCACCGTCTTTCAGTTTTTGCTGAATCTTGTCGGCGATGGCGCCAACATGCCGGTCCGTACGACCCGATGCGATGATCATGAAGTCACCGATGGAGGTCTTGCCGGCCAGATCGATCGTGACGATTTCTTCCGCCTTGGCTTCATCAAGCCAGTGAACGATCTGCTTTGCGAGCAGTGCCGAAGAATTGCTGTCGTGCAACGCCTCAGCTGGAGGCTTGCCGGTCCTGGCTGCCTCAAGCGCACTTGGCATATTTGAGTTGTCGTCCTTTCCTCATCGAACCCACTGTGGAGGTTGTTTCCAAAGGGCCATCTTGCATTCCCGGGTCGTCCAACGCGGAAGCGCCCAGGTGACGTGAACGCGAGATATAAACACTCCTTCCACCAATTGAAAGAATAGGCCCATGGCGAAGCGCCAGCAATAGATAATGGGCATTTTGTTGCAGGCGTGTGAAGATCAGGGCACACCCCACGAGATGTTTCACTTTCAGGCACCGGTGCGAAGGGCGGTGGAGGACTGGTTTGACAGTCGGGTGGTCAAGAAAACCCAAGCCGGGGGCTTTCTGAACGGCAGAAAACGAGCATTTTCTTCACGTATACGAGCCGAAGCCAAACCTTTTGCTGCCGGCGACGACAAGCCGGGGAACCGCCAGCCGGGCCTGTCGATGACGGCGATCGGAACCATGGCGGCAATGTCGCGCCAGCGTTGCCAACGGTGAAAGGTAGCCAGGTTGTCGGCTCCCATGACCCAAACAAAGCGCGCCTGCGGATATCTCTTCAGCAAAAATTCAATCGTTGCGGCCGTGTACGGAGTGCCAAGCTCCGTCTCAAATGCCGTGGTGAGCATCTTTGGATGTTTGGCCAGGGACTCGACGGCCTCGATACGGCTGTCGGTGGCCGGCAGCCCGCCATGGGACTTCAATGGATTGCCCGGTGTCACGACCCACCAGAGCTGATCCAAGTGCAGGCGGCGCAACGATGCGCGGGCAACCACCAGGTGCCCCTCGTGCGGCGGGTTGAATGACCCGCCCATCAGGCCGATGCGCGCACCGGGCCAGACGGGTGGCGTTCGGATCGAGAATGCCGAGCGATGTGTCTTGGCTGAAGTCACTCAGGCAGCTCCCGGCCAGGGTCGCTGACTTCTCATGGACGGATCTGGCCGTCGCCACGAACAACGTACTTGAACGTCGTCAACTGCTCCAAGCCGACGGGACCGCGGGCATGCAGCCGGCCGGTGGCGATGCCGATCTCGGCGCCCATCCCGAATTCGCCGCCGTCGGCGAACTGTGTCGATGCGTTGTGCATGACGATGGCCGAATCCACACGCGCGAGGAAACGCTCCGCGGTGCCCAGGCATTCGGTGATGATGCAGTCTGTGTGCTGCGAACTGTATTGGCCAATGTGCGCGATTGCCTCGTCGATGCCATCAACGACCTTCACGGCAATGATCGCATCGAGGTATTCGGTGCCCCAGTCGTTTTCGGTCGCGGGCACGGCGCGTGGGTCAGCGGCCTGGGTCGGAGAGTCGCCGCGAACCTCGCAGCCTGCATCGAGTAACGCTTTGACGAGCGGTGTCAGGTAGTCCTCGTGGGCGTTCTTGTCGACAAGCAGGGTCTCGGTAGCGCCACACACGCCGGTTCGGCGGAGTTTGGCGTTGACGAGAATCTCAATGGCCTTGTCGATGTCGGCACCGCGATCAACGTACGTGTGACAGACGCCCTCGAGGTGTGCGAAGACCGGAACGCGGGCTTCCTCCTGGACGCGGGCGACGAGGCTTTTGCCACCGCGAGGCACGATGACGTCAATCGCGCCGTCGAGGCCGCGCAGCATGTAACCGACAGCTTCGCGATCAATGGTCGGCACGATCTGGATGGCATCCTCCGGCAGTTCGGCTTCGCGAAGACCGTGGGCGAGGCAGGTGAGGATAGCCATGCTCGAGTGATGGCTGTCGGAACCTCCGCGCAATATCGCCGCGTTACCCGACTTGAGGCACAAGGCGCCAGCATCTGCGGTGACGTTCGGACGGCTCTCATAAATGATGCCAATGACCCCGATGGGAACGCGCACCCTGGAAATGCGAAGTCCGTTTGGCCGGTCCCATTCGGCGATGACTTCGCCGACGGGGTCGGGCAGTTCAGCGATCGACTCAAGGCTGCTGGCAATGCCTTCGACACGATCGGGGTCAAGCATCAGGCGGTCAAGGTAGGCGCCCGGCTTGCCGGCGTCCTCGGCAGTCGCCAGATCGCGCTTATTGGCTTCTATGATGACCGGGGTATGCCGCCGCAACTCGGCGGCAGCGGTTTTGAGCGCTGCGTCCTTGGCGTCACGCGGCGCAGCCGCCAAAAGGCGGGCAGCGTCGCGGCCGGCTTTGCCCATTGCCAGCATGGCTGCTTCAACGTTGCTGTCGTGTAGGAGCTTTTGGACGATCGCGTTCATTCTTTTGTTTCTCCAGGGTCTCTCAGTCCCTCGGGGCTATGTCTTCGCGGACACCAGATCCTCGACGAAAATCCGCAGCAGCAGATCCCACCAGGAAGCGGTCTCCTTCAGGTGGTCGGTGTTTGTGCCGGTCAAAATGACGGCGTGGGTAATCATGGCTTCACCGTCCTCGGTGAGGGAGGCGCGTGTCAATGGAAAGCGATTGTTCCAGTTATTGGCCCATTCAAGGCTCGCCTTGTGCTCAGGAAACATAGCGCTCAGCATGAGATACGGGCTGTCCTGTTCTTCATTCTTGAAAAGAAATGCAGAGAACGGAATGCCGCTTGTGCTGGCGCGAATGCCCTTGGAGCCCTCTCCGGGCCCTGCCACTTCCACAGGAAGGCCGATGTTTCGAAAGTTCTCGGCCAGTGATTCTATCTCCGCAACAACGGGTTGTGCATTCTGCATGATAGTCCTAGCTCCCTCTATCGTTGCGATGCTGACGATGGAGTGCCATGTCATCGCGGTGTATGAGTTCGTCACGCCCTGCAAAGCCGAGAATGGCAGCAATCTCGCTCGTCTTCTTTCCAATAATCTGCTCGGTTTCCTTCTTGGCATAAGCGACAAGGCCACGTCCCAGTTCGCGACCATCCTGGCTGCGGATAATTACAGAATCGCCGCGATCAAATTTGCCAGAGACGGACGAGACGCCGGCGGGCAGCAGGCTGCGTCCGGAATTCAGCGCTTTTTCGGCCCCCGCATCAACGACAATGATGCCCTTGGGTTCGAGTTGGCCGGAAATCCAGCGTTGTCGTGCAGTGACAGGATCGGAGGGAGCAAGGAACCAGGTGCATGGCGCGCCCTCGGCTATGGCGCGCAGCGGGTGCATGCGTTTGCCGGAGGTGATGACCATGTCACAACCAGCGGCGCGGGCGATTTTGGCAGCCTCCACCTTGGTCTTCATTCCACCACGTGAAAGCTCGCTGCCAGCATCGCCGGCCATGGCTTCGATATCGCCAGTAATTTCGGTCACCAGGTCGAGACGTTGCGCCCCTGCATGTTCGCCGGGTGGGGCGGTGTAAAGGCCGTCGACATCGGACAAAAGCACCAGACAGTCGGCATCGATCATGGACGCGACTCGGGCCGAGAGGCGATCGTTATCGCCATAGCGGATCTCGGTGGTAGCGACCGAGTCGTTTTCATTGACGACCGGGAGCGCTTTCAGTTGGAGCAGAGTCAGCAGCGTATCGCGCGCGTTGAGGTAGCGGCGCCGTTGTTCGGTATCGCTCAACGTGAGCAGAATCTGCGCGGCGGTAAGGCCGTGTGCACGGGCCAATTCGGAGTAGGCATGGGCCAGCGCGATCTGACCAACCGCGGCGGCAGCCTGGCTTTTTTCCAGCTGCAGCGGCCCAGCTGCGAGAGCAAGCGAGTGGCGCCCAAGAGCGATGGCGCCGGAGGAAACAAGAACGACCTCACGCCCCTTTTTGGATAGCTGGGCGATATCGTCCACCAAAGAGCCAAGCCAGTCGGTCTTCAACGTGCCGGTTTCCCGGCAGGCAAGGAGCGACGAGCCCAGCTTGACGACGATGCGGCGCGCCGCCGACCATTCTTCGCGTGTTTGGTTATGGTTATCGGTTTGGGGGCTGTCTGCCATGAGTTCTTCGTCTGCCGGGGCACAATAGTGTCGTGGCGCTGATAGCATGAAACGTTTGCCGTGTCGGGTTTGTTCGCCCTCTAGGGTCGCCACTGTTTGCTCTGCTGGCCGTCTGCGGCCTGCTCTTCAGCCTGCTGGCTGTCGATTTGCCGGGCAATCGCGAAAAGGGCTTCGTCGACGCCCTTGCCGGAGACCGCCGACAGCAACAGCGGGCGCTTGCCAGATCCATTCCGCAGGGCTTCGAAGCGCGTCTTGAGTTCGTCCTGGGGCAAAGCGTCGATTTTGGAAAGCGCGACGATTTCCGGCTTTTCGGCGAGCTCTGCATCATACGCCTCGAGTTCGGCTCGTACGGTTTGGTAGGCCCCGACGACATCCTCTTGCGTGCAGTCAACTAAA
The DNA here is from genome assembly GCA_029287535.1 of Filomicrobium sp. GTDB lineage: Bacteria > Pseudomonadota > Alphaproteobacteria > Rhizobiales > Hyphomicrobiaceae > Filomicrobium. The sequence continues at coordinate 5,428 of JARFQY010000289.1, read as the reverse complement.
TGCAGCAGGACGCGGGTGCGCTCGACGTGCCCGAGGAAACGCGTGCCAAGTCCGGCGCCGTCGCTGGCACCTTCAATAAGGCCTGGGATGTCGGCCAGGACAAAGTCACGGGAGCCGGCTTTGACGACCCCGAGGTTGGGGTGCAGCGTTGTAAAAGGGTAGTCGGCGATCTTGGGTTTGGCGGCAGAGACTGCGGCCAGGAAGGTCGACTTGCCTGCGTTAGGAAGCCCGAGCAAACCGGCATCGGCGATGAGCTTCAGTCTGAGCCAGATGGTCAGCTCCTCGCCGTGCAGTCCTGGATTTGAATGACGGGGGGCTTGGTTTGTCGGGCTCTTGAAGTGAGCGTTACCGAAACCACCGTTGCCGCCCTTGGCCAGACGCACGCGCTCGCCTGGTTGTTGGAGGTCGGCAAGCAGCGTCTCGTTGTCTTCGTCATAGACCTGAGTGCCAGGAGGGACCTTGATGATGCGATCCTCGCCCGAGGGGCCGGAACGGTTACGGCCCATGCCGGGTGTGCCGTTCTTTGCCTTGTAGTGCTGTTGGTAGCGGAAATCGATGAGCGTGTTGAGATTTGCGACGCACTCCACCCAGACGTCACCACCGCGACCGCCGTCCCCTCCGTCCGGGCCGCCATATTCGATAAACTTTTCGCGGCGGAAGGAGATTGCACCATCTCCGCCCTTGCCGGACTTTATGTAAATCTTGGCTTGGTCAAGGAACTTCATCGACTTGCTTTCTCGAACTCTTCGCGCGTTAGCTTGGTTTTGATCTCTCTGACTTTTTCGCCGCGCGAAACGATGTGGGTCAGTTCCTCGCCGACTTTCACGAAACCCAGCTTTTGTTGAACGCGCCAGGACGCCGGGTTGTCAAAAGCATAGCCGGAGTACAATGGCTCGGCATCAGATCGTTCAAAGTGGTCGGCAACAAGGGCGGTGAGGGCTTCGGTCATAAGCCCGCGGCCCCAATAATCTCTACCAATCCAGTAGCCCAGAGTGATCTTGCCGCCTCGGCTTTCGATGCCGGCGACGCCAATGACCTCGTCGTGGCATTCCAGCGCGTGTCCTGTTCGCAGTGCCGCGAACTGCATGGCGTCTTGGCGCGTGTAAGGCCACGGCGGCAGCGCCAGCATTCGTACCACGTCCCAATCCGAGATGTGGCGGTGAATGTCCTCAGCGTCCTCCGGGCGAACCGCCCTAAGCGTGAGACGCGGCGTTTTGATTGTTTCTACGGTCATCCCGTCCTGAACCAGCCGACAGTTCCTGGAAATCGAAGCCAGGGTCCTTTGCGGTCGAGGTGGTAACGGGCCGCGTCAGCCTCAAGCCTGCGCGCCTCGCACCAGCATGGCCCGGATCCGGAATGAGTAAAGCCCAGCTTTTCAATCACGCGTCGCGAGGCCGGGTTGTCGGCGAAGTGGCCGCAGGTTATCCGCTTTACGCGGGTGTGCCTGAAGCAGTATTCGATAACGGCCTGGGCGGCCTCGGTGGCGAAGCCGCGCCCCCAGTACGGTTTACCGATCCAGTAGCCAATCTCCGCGCTCCGATGATCGGGTGCGAGCGTGTAGCCGGTGATGCCGGTCAATTCGCCCGCATGTGTAATGCCAAATACCTTCTCGCCGGTTTCGAGATCATCAATCCATTGATACGCGGCGTGCACCGTATACGGGTATGGCATGCGGGACGTCATGCTGGCGACGTCCCAATCACCACCGAGTTCGGCGATACGGGCTGCGTCCGCCGATGTCAGCTGGCGCAGAACGAGCCGGTTTGTTCTGATTTCGAAGCCTGACACCGTCAGCCCCTGCGATCGATGCCGACTGGCGCGCTTGGATCCTGAGCGGGTTACTCCGCCGCGTCGGCAGATTTCGGCTGCACTGAGATATAGGTGCGGCCGTTGCGCTTGGTGCGGAATTCCACATTGCCTTCGACTTTGGCGAAGATCGTGTGGTCGGTGCCCATGCCAACGCCAGCGCCCGGGTGCCACTTCGTGCCGCGCTGGCGCACGATGATGTTGCCAGGGATAACGAGCTCGCCGCCATAGCGCTTGACGCCGAGGCGTTTGGATTCTGAGTCGCGGCCGTTCTTTGTCGAGCCGCCAGCTTTCTTCTGTGCCATGTGTTCGGTTCCTTGCGTTTCCTGGCAGACCTGTCGCGCCCTGTGTCGGTCGGCGACGCTGCCGTTGATCAGATATTCAAAGGGCTCAGGCGCCAGTGATGCCGGTGATGCGGACCAGGCTCAAGTGCTGGCGATGCCCTTTCTTACGCCGCGAATTCTGGCGGCGGCGCTTTTTGAAAGCAATGACTTTGGGGCCGCGGGCTTGGTCGACGAGCTCCGCGGTTACCTTCGCGCCATCAACGAACGGCGCACCAAACTTGACGCTATCGCCTTCGCCGACCATGAGGACGTCGGAAAATTCGATAGAGGCGCCGGGTTCGCCTTCGAGACGCTCGATTGTGAGAAGATCGTTCTGGGCGACGCGGTACTGCTTGCCGCCCGTTTTGATGACAGCGTACATGGCTGACGGAATCCTTCGTTCACACGTGTTTCTTTGCAGGTTCCCTGATCGGGGACCCTGTCGGTTTGTTCGCGCCCTACGGCGCCGCATCGCAGAATTGCCCACCGGGGCTCGATGCGGACTTTGGGTTCGTCGGTTGTGATCCTGGTTGCTTTCCACCACATTGGGGCTCATGCAACCTGTCTCACCCGACGGACGGGATTTCTCCGGTAGCCGAAATGGCTTGGCCTCAAGCAGCGGCTTAGGCGCGGGAAGCGCCAGCTTCTCGCGGTGCCTTCTTCTGGCCGAGCGGACGGCATTTGTCAATGTCGGCGCCTCTCGACGGAGGCTCAGCTGATGCAAAGGTGCGATGTGGCGGCGGCCGCGCGACTGCACTCCATTCCGGTGGTCGATGTCGCTTCCGAACTCGGCATAGAGACGCTGCTTGCCGAACGCGGTCGCGCTGAGGCGCTGGTCGACGCCTCGACCGGGCGGGTTCCTCGGGCCGCGCTGCAGGCGCTTGACGCGGTTTCCCGGCGGTGGCTGGCGCGTTGGAACCATGCTGAACTTGCCGAGATTGATCGGGTTGCGGAGCTTCTCGGCCGGCCTGGGGCCTATTATTTGTGCGTCAGCTATGAATGGGGGTGTACCTGCCGTGTCGCTGCCGCTCCTGGCGGCGGTTCGGCCAGACTAGCCCGCGTCCTGGACTGGCGCACGCCTGGGCTCGGTAAGCACGTTATCGCCGCCCGCGTGCGTGCGGAAGCGGGCGTGTTCGTTTCGATGACTTGGCCGGGCTACACCGGGGTCTTACAGGGAATGGCACCGGGCCGGTTCGCGGCGGCGCTTAATCAGGCCCCGATGCGACGGCCCATTGGACTGTTCGCCATCGACTGGGCGGCCAACAAGGCGCGGCTCTGGTCAAGGCCGCATCCCATGCCCGGGCACTTGCTCAGAGAGGTGTTCGAGACGGCCAGGGATTTCGACGAGGCCAGGCGGCGGCTCATGGAAACGCCGATTGCCGCGCCGTGCATCTTTGTTCTCGCGGGCACCTCTGCGGACGAGGGGGTGGTGATCGATCGGGACGAGGAGAGCGCCGAAGTCCATGATGGTCCCGGGGTTGCGGCCAATCACTGGCAGGCGGCGGGCTGGCAGGGCACTTCGCGAGGGTTTGACAGCGAAGGTCGCGCGCGAACGCTGTCAAACCTTGTTCCAAGATTCGATGAGGGTTTCGGCTGGTTGCGCCCTCCCGTCTTGAACCCCCTGACCCGGCTCGCGATGGTCGCTGACGCGGCCGAGGGGCGAATTCTGGCGCAGGGCTATGAGTGTGAGGCGCCGGCGACAGCGCCTCTTGATTTGACTGTTTGAGGCTCAGGCGCTCGAAAGTGAACCCGTGGCCTTGGCGATTTCCGCGATATGACGGTGGTCGGTGCCGCAACAACCGCCCAGTACCGTGAGCTGCGGGAAGCGCTGGCGCAATTCAGCCAACTGGCGGCCGAGTTCGACGGGATCGCCATCATCGAGATCGCAGGTGCAGTCGAGTTCTGCGTGCGACCGTTTGGAGGCGTTGGCGCGGATGCCACCAAGGCGATCCCGCCAGGAGGATGCGCTTGATAGGGTCTCGGCGAAGTGGTCGGGGTGGGCACAGTTGATCATGTAGTAGACGGGGTAGGCGCCGGTGGCGCCATCGACGGCCGCGATCGCTTCGCCCAGGTCGTCTCCGGTCGGCAGATTGCCATCTGTTTCGACGGTGAAGGAGATGACCACCGGTATGGAGTGTGCCTTTGCGGCCCGGGCGATCCCCACGGCTTCGCTGATGTTGGTCATGGTGATGGCCGAGACAAGGTCCGCTGCTCCATTCGCGAAGATCTCGATCTGCCAGGCGTGATAGCTCTCGGCTGCCTCGACGCTCATGATCTGACCGGGGTCGTAGCCATCGCCGCGGGGGCCGATACAACCGGAGACGACAATCGGCATTGTGGGGGTCGCGTTGGCCCGGCGGATTTGGTCGGTCAGGTCCAGTCCTCTTCGGTTGGCGTCGGCAAGCTGGCTCAGGTCGGTGAAACCAACAGGTTCGGCCCAGTCGGGACTGGCCCGCCAGGTGGGCGTCTCGAGCACAAGGCCGGTACCTGCTGATCGGGCAATGTCGAGGTAGGGTTCGAAATAATCGCGCAGGATTTGCGGACCTTCGGGGCGGCGCATCAGGTCTATGGCCGCGAAGGATGCGAGTTCGACGCCCTGTTGAAAGATCAAAACGGTTTCAAGGCCGCCGTCGGTCAGAAACAGGCCATCGCGTAGCGGCAGGCGTTGACGAAAATGGGTCATGCAGGGCTCCAGAAATGGTGTGGCTCCCGCGGTCAATTGAGGCGATCAGAATCGCGCCCTCGCAGGTGCCGAAGTCCCGCGAAGTGCCACAATGCATTAACGCGGTGCTGTCACCTGGGGAACAGCTCCGCCTCGTCGTGCTCTTGAAATGAAAAGGGGCCACCAATCGCGCGGTTTGCGCGTGCTGGTGACCCCCCGTGAGATTGGCCCGCTTGAGAAATCGTGGCCTTTTGCAGAACCTTGGCGTCTAGCTGCGTGTCAGAGGCTGCTCCAACGTCGCGCTACGGCGCCCGAAATCTCCGGCCGGCACATAGATCTCACTCGACATCAGATCACCTCCCTTCATGTTGCTGCATTCGACTCAAATACTAGCAGGGACAGCAGATTCGCTCAACGGCGGATCCGCGGTCAGCAAAACCACCGCGTTTCAGCGTTCGCGGCAGGAATGGCGTCGGGGCGGTGTCTCTTGCGCGCGGCGTAGCGAGACGCTAAAAGCGCGCTTCTGCCAATAAACACGGCATTCGGAGAGGTGGCTGAGTGGTCGAAAGCACCGCACTCGAAATGCGGCATACTCGCAAGGGTATCGAGGGTTCGAATCCCTCCCTCTCCGCCACAT
>JARFQY010000183.1 GCA_029287535.1 Filomicrobium sp. | reverse complement strand
CAGCTCATCGTTCGTTGGCACTATGGCATCGACCGCCTACAGCTGAACCATGAGGTCGCCGGTTTCAAATACTCGGTCGTGGGCGTTGCTTACGCGGTTCTCCTCGCCTTCGTCGTATTCGGCGTCTGGAGTGAGTTTGATCGCACTGATCAAACAGTGCAAGCTGAAGCGGAGCGGTTGTATAACCTCCACCGGAACTCCTACAACTTCCCCGATGCAACGGGCAGCAAGATTCGAGAGGCCATCATCGGCTATGCAATCGAGGTGCGCGACAGCGACTGGCCGATGATGGAACGAGGATATCGTGGAAGCAAAACCGCGTCAGAAGCCTATACGAAACTGAGCTTCACCGTCGGGCAGACCAAACCAAAGAGTATTGAACTGCTGCCAAGCGTTATTCATGCGATGAATCTCATTCAAGAGATCGCGGACCTTCGGTTGGAGAGACTGGCGGACGTCAACGGGCACATGACTGCAACAATCTGGTGGGTCATGTTGCTAGGCGTCATCGTGACACTGGCTTATCCGGCCTTCTTCGCAACCAGGGAAATCGCGCCGCAGATCCTAATGACCGCTGGCTTAGCTGCCATCATCGGTGCGATCCTTTTTTTGACTGTAAACTTGAACTTTCCCTTTTCGGGTCCCGACCGCCTGACAAATGAACCAATCAGCAACGTGATTGAGCGAATGTTGGCGGAGAACCGGGCTCATGCCGGACAGTCTTGAATGAAGCACGCGGCAAGCTGCAGCTGGCCCCGGACAGCAAACATACAGTGACTTCGCATTATCGGCGCGAACCACCTCATAGCGCCAAGGCCGGCGCCAAAATGGTTCGGCCTGATAAGCTCAGACCACGGCGCCGGCCGGGCCGACACTCGATTTCAAATGCAGAGTAAGACTCGAAGTCTGCCCTCGGCTAACCGTGACACTTGCAGCCGGTGTGCCCGCAGCCAGAGCCCTCCGGATGACCGTTAGCACAGGATTCCGAGCAGTAATTCTTGCCGTTCTTCTTCAGTGCTTTGTCGACATTAACGATGCACACGCAATCAGAGCAGGCACACTTTTGCTGGGTAACTTCCATTATTCAATCCCTGTGTCTTCGAAGCTCAAGGATAGTATACATGTTTGTACGCCAGCGATCAATTCGATTGCCTCGTGAACGCTATCACGGGGCCGCCGAAACTCACTTCGATGTCCCGCCCAAGGGCGAACAACATCGGCGCGCAATAACTCAACGGATGTGAATGCGAACTGCAGCTGTACGCAGCGCATGTCCATTACAGAAATTCGGGCCGAAGCACCCGCTGCGCTCAGCCAGTGCGGCTTGCCACGTCTCCCACCTGCCTATCTGCCAGCAGTCGGCTAGGTCCTATCGTCCGAGAAGGCTTTCCGTGCCCAACACGGCAGGTCACCGCCAAAGTCGTCATATCCCGCCCAGCAGGCACCATCGCTGCCATCGATAAACAACGACGCCTCGCCGCCTTGCGCAGGAACCTTTCCTGACAGAACTTTGATACGAAAGCTGATGTCGCCGCCTTCCACCTTGGGACTGGTCAGCTCCACAACGGCATCCGTCGCTGGGGCATTCTGGTGAAATACCGACAGGGTGGCGTTTGGCGGGTCCTTCTCAAAGCTGTTCTTGCCGGTTGTCCAATGCTGCATGAATGACTTCGTCGGCATGTGTCCTGCCACACGCTGTGGGCGATCGGAGAAGAAAACGGTTAATGGTGCGACATCCTTCAGCGTCAGCACGCCGTCGCTATAGGACATTGAGCCTGCGCTCTGCACAAAAAGAAGCTGCGTTTTCTGATCCTGCGCAAAGCTATTCGTCACAGACCAGAGAAGGCAGAACGCAAGAAAGGACAGCATTGCGGCTCTATACATGGCTTACCTCTTGGGTTGCGGCATGGTCCTCGCATCGTGATGTCCGCCAGCCTGACAGGATGCTAGCGACACGCTCCTTTCAAGATCGAAAACAACCTCTCAAGGAGCCTCGGCGCATCAAGTTTGGCGGAACTGCGCACGCTTCGACATGCGTTTCAGGATCGTTCAATGTGAAATTCAACCGGATCGCTGTAGGGGAATGAGCCTAGAATGCGGTGCTGACCTTGTCACGTACTCTTAGGTGAAGACCAGAAGCTCAAATCCGTGAAGATTTGTCGTCAGACTAAACGGTGGGATTGGCCGCGTCTGCGATTCGGTGATTTGATCAATTCTATAGACCGGCTGCGGGACGCAAGTGAGTTTTGTCAGACTAGGCGCGACCTTGGTCAACTTGGACTGCATCAACGCCCAATTGGTTGCAGAGCGTACCACACAGCTGATTGCTGTAAGCGATCACTCGAGCGGTAAGTTCTTATTGGCGCTTTCAAGAACGATCACCATCTCTGCGATTGAAGCGGCTCCGTCCCCTCGCAGTCGCTCCGCAAAGCGCAACCCCGGTCCGTTCGCTCCCTCGGACAACCGGAAGATTCTGATACCCGGCGTGGACCACCTGCACCACGCCGGTTTTTTTTAAAGCCTGCGAAATGGCCTCTGATCTGCGTGACGGGGGTGGGGACTGTCGAAGCCCGGCGGCGTCATTATGTAACTGGCACGCCGGGCTTCTTCGGTGCTACGATTGACGCTGAAGGGAGCGTTCGTCGAACTCTCCGCTTCTGAGCACTTGTCACTGCTGCCGTTAGGCACTCAATCGATGGGCCTTTGGTAGCCGTGGCGTTTCTACTTTTTTGATATTGGCTTCCAGGTTTCGCACTTTGTTATCGAGTAGAAAGACAGCACGATTCAATGCTTGCACTGCCTGCCGAAGCTCTTCGATTTCACTCATGCAATAACACTCATTTATTGAACCGATCAGCGGAGTTAAGCGCTGGAATAACAACCAGACCAACAACGGGACGCGAAGTAAACCAGCAGCGCGAATGCGCCGCACGTTTGCCTTATAATGCCCAATGCAACACATGCCAGGCCGCACTCAGCCGGCACTGGCTTGAGGCATCACCTTTCCTTGCATTCGGCACCATCCCGCTCTTCCCGATCAGCCCCCATGTCTCTCGCGATTAATGACCGAGGAAAGTCAGCTAGTCCGCAAATTGCCTTCCCGACCACCCTTCAGCTTCTAGTTCAATCACCAATGCCTTGGACGAATGAAAGACCAGAAAACGGATTCCTCACGTATGAAATTGCAAACTAAGCCCGCCCGTCAGCTTGCGCCGACCTATGATGCGATTGTTGTCGGCTCCGGATATGGCGGCGGGGTCGCTGCTTCACGTCTCGCGCGAATGGGCTTCAGCGTAGCGGTTATGGAGCAGGGTAGAGACTGGCGGCCGGGCGATTTTCCCACCACCACTAAGGCGCGACTCAAGTCCATGTATGTCACCGGCAAGATGCCAAGTATCGGCGATCCGACCGGGCTCTGGCGCCTGACGGTAGGCAAGGGCCTATCAGTATTTGCCGCGACCGGCCTCGGCGGCGGGTCGCTGATTAATGCTGGCATAGCGCTGCGTCCCGATCTGCATCAGTTGCGCAAGTCCGGTTGGCCCGAGGCGGTGCTCTGCGATGGGCGTCTCGACGAGGGCTTAAGGCGGGCCGAAAGAATGCTCGGAGCGAAGCCGGTCCCAAATCCCGAGCGCTTTGCGAAATATGCCGCGATGGAACGTGCGGCCGCAGCGGCGGGCAAGAAACTGCGACGGCCAGCAATGACGATTTCGCACAAGTCAGGTCGCAACGCAGCAGGTGTGATGCAGGAAGCCTGCGAGCATTGCGGCGACTGTTGGTCAGGTTGCAATACGACCGCCAAGACGACCGTCGGCATGACCTATATCGCCGATGCCGTCGATAATGGTGCGCAGGTCTTTTGCGAGAGCCGTGTTGCATCGATCGCCAAGGCCGGAGACGGCTGGGCGGTCGAAGTCGAGGACCTCTCTGGCGGCGGTGAGCGCCGGCAAGTCAAAGCAAAAAACCTGGTGCTCGCGGCTGGGACGCTTGGGACGAACGAATTGCTGCTGCGGGCCCAACGTGAAGGCTTGGCGCTATCGAAGCGTCTTGGAGAGAACTTTTCTGCGAACGGCGACGATCTAGTCTTCGCCAATAAGCTGGCCCAGCCGGCCAATGCGGTGGCGACCGGCCATCCCTCGCAAGCGCCACTCGGGATGCCGCCGGTGGGCCCGCACTCAATATCGATGATTGACCTTGGTGATGAGCTAGGCCCAGCTTGGATTCATGACGGGTCAATGCTGACGATGATGGCCCGGCTAGCCCCCTACAAAGAAGCTTTGAATCTATGTTTTTCCCGCGCCTGGCGGCTCTTAAAAGGCGGGATCTATGGCTATGAGCAGAGCCGAGATTTAATCCTCTATATTGTCGCTCATGATGATGCCAGCGGAAGGCTAAAACTGCATAAGGGGAGTGCCATTGTCGACTGGCCGAACTACAGCAAGAGTGCTGGGCTAGCTACAGCGCAAAAGAGGGCACAGGCGATGATCGAAGCCATGGGTGGAGTGTTCCAGTCCAATCCTTTTGTGATGCGGTCGTTCGGCGGCAACCGCATCATTGCTCATCCACTGGGAGGATGCGGGATGGGGGAGCATGTCGACCAGGGCGTGGTAGCTCCGGACGGACGCGTCTTCGATCCGTTGAAGGGGCCGCGGGGTGTCTATGAGGGACTTTATGTGTGCGACGGAGCGGCAGTGCCATCGGCTGTCGGCGTCAGCCCACTGTTGACAATCACGGCGCTGGCAGAACGAACGATGATACTTGCGTCAGAGCGGCTCAAGCGACCGCTGGATGTCAATGCCGTCCCACAGCGGCCGCGGAGTGATGTGCTAGTCTAGGCACTTAACTTTTCGTCAGACCTGCGCAGACGTTCAAGAGATCATTTTGCCAGGCGGTGCACTTTGCCTTCGGCCATAGGGTTGCTGCTTGTAGGCGGTGATCATGATACTGACCCGTCTGCGGGGCCACCTCCGGGTTCGCTAAGAGGCGGGCGAGGCTGCGGCCGGAGGCTTGTGGCGTTGTGAAGCTCGATAGCACCGGAACGGCGAGAGGCAAAAGTCGCTCCCAGCCAATGCGAGAGGAAAAGTCCAGGTTGCGAGCCAGCTGTGTAGCTGGAACAGCGCCAGGATCATAGGCGAGGAAGCGGATATCTTCGCCCTGTGTGAGACGCGCCATTGCGAAGGTCCAAAGTAAGCAGCACAGCTTGGAGGTGGCGTAGCGATCCCGTGATGCTTGAGCAGGGCCGGCCGATTCATCGAGTTTGCCGTGTACCACAGACTCAGCGTTTGGAAAGATAGCGCCGCGATAGCCTAGTAGCTTGGTGAGGCGATCGGCGGGATTGTGCGATTGGCTAGCGGTCATTAGCACAATTGCGCCGGGGGCCAATGCGTTCCTGAGTTGGTCGGCGAGCGCAACATGCCCGAGACAATTAGTGGCGAAGGTTTGCTCCACCCCGGCGTCGGTTAGCTGTAGTCTCTCTCCACCCAACATGCCGGCATTCATACCGAGCGCAGAGATCAGACGCGAGCCGCGCTTTTCGTGGACCGCGTTAGCGAAGGTGTGTACCGAGGCTAGGGAGCTGGTATCGAGGCGGAAGACAGTGAGGCGGTCGGTCGGAACCCCAGTGCGCAACGCGTCCGCACGCTCGGGCGCGCGCGCACCGATGATGAGGTGCACGTTCTGTCGTTCAACAAGTGACCGGGCGGCCTCAAGTCCAAGTCCAGAGGTCGCCCCGGTCATCACAATTAGCGAACTTTTGTCGTGTGTCACGCGTATGAGACCTTGTGTTTTGCGCATATTGGCAGGTGCTTACCATAGCGAAATCAATACTGCACGCACTGGCCGAGCCACCAAAATGCGCAATTGGCGAGGACTGA
>JARFQY010000132.1 GCA_029287535.1 Filomicrobium sp. | reverse complement strand
TGCATCTTGAGGCGCATGAACGCGCTGGTCGAGTAGCGCGCGGTGCTGGCATAGTAGTGGCGCAGCATGTGATCGATCATCTCGGCATAGTCATCATAGAGGTCCTCGGCAATGCGGCAGCCGTCGTGATTGACGACGGTGTTCACACGCTTGCCGGCCTTCTCGCAAGCTTCGACCAGGACCTCGCGCAGGTCGGTGACGTCGGACTTCTTGCGAACACTCCAACCCTCGAGGTTCAGGAAGAGAATGTTGCGAGCCTCATCGTAACTGACCCGCTCGGACAGCGTGCGGTTCATGAGTTCGCCCATGAGGTCCATGGGCTCGTCGATGAAGATGCGCGGGTTCATGGAAATCGGTGTGTTGATGACCGGAGCGAAATCCATATGAGGGAGAATGTCGCCTCCGATGTCGATCCCCGGTGCGATCTCGATCAGCTCCAATCCCTGAAGGGTCAGCTGGAACACGCATCGCTCGGTGACATAGATGACGGGCTGCGAGCGCATCGCGGCATAGGTGCCTGAGAACGTGATCTGCTCGACTCGCTTGACGAATTTCTTGGAACGCCCCTCCTGTAGGATCTTCACCTCGCCGTCCTTGACCTCCACCTTGAGCCCGCCAGCGGTGAATGTGCCGGCAAACACCACGGCGCGGGAATTCTGCGAGATATCGATGAAGCCCCCGCAGCCGTTGAGGCGGCCGCCGAAGCGACTGGTGTTGACATTGCCGGCACTGTCACATTCAGCCATGCCGAGACAGGTGAGATCCAATCCGCCACCGTGATAGAAGTCGAACATCTGGTTCTGGTCGATGATGGCATGCGCATTGGCCGAAGAACCGAAGCTCGAGCCCCCGGCGAGAACCCCACCCACGGCACCGGCCTCCGTCGTCATGACGATGTGGGGAGTAACTTTTTCCTCATTGGCAACGGCGGCGACACCGTCGGGAGCGCCGACGCCAAGATTGATAACGCCGTTGGGTGGTAGCTCGAAGGCGGCGCGGCGGGCGATGATCTTACGCTCATTGAGCGGCATCTTCGGCATGGCTTCCACTGGCACCCGGACCTCACCGGAAAGCGCAGGGTCGTAATGGACGCCGTAGTTCATCCGGTGTAGTTCTGGTGTTTCAGAGAGCACGACGCAATCGACGAGAATGCCCGGAACCTTTACGTCCTTGGGTTTCAGAGATCCCTGCTCAACGATCCTCTCAACCTGGGCGATAACGACGCCGCCATTGTTATGCGCGGCCATTGCCTGGGCCAGAACGTCAAGGGTTAGTGGCTCCTTTTCCATACTCAGGTTACCGCTCGGATCGGCGCTGGTCGCCCTAATGAGCGCGATATCGATCGGGGTCGCCTTGTAGAAAAGCCATTCCTCGCCATCAACCTCGACAAGCTTGACGATATCCTCGGTGGTGATCTCATTGACCTTGCCGCCATCGATACGGGGATCGACATAGGTATGCAGCCCAACCTTGGAAAACAGTCCCGGGTGACCCGCGGCACAGGACCGGTAGAGTTTTGCGATAATCCCCTGCGGTAGGTTGTAGCCATGGATGAGGTTGTTGCGCGCTGCTTCAGCGACCTTCGGCATGCGGCCGAGATTGCCGGCGATGACGCGCTTCAGGAGTCCCGGGTGATGGAAACGCCCGGTGCCAAGGCCTTTGCTGTCACCGGCGCCGGCGCACATGATGAGGGTCAGGTCTCGCGGCTGTCCGGACGACACATAGCGCTTCTCCAACGCCGCATGCAGGGCCTCCGGGATACAGCTTTGCACAAACCCGGTGGTGGCAATCACGTTGTTGTCGCCAATGAGTGCGACGGCATCGCTGGCTGAAATAATCTTGTTCTTCTGCACTTGGCGTTCCCCTGGCTTCCGCTTCGAAACGGCGTTGGGTGCTGTTTCCGCACCCTTTTTTGTCGGCAAGCGACCATCGGCAATACTAGTACGGAGTTCGTGGACCGGCGCAATAGTGCAGTTCAGGAGAGAGCCGCTTCTTTTCGCCCTACGCAATCGGGTAGTCGAAACCTACCCATGGCCGCCGAACTAATCGCGGTCCGTCGGGACAAGCACAACGACAACAGTCGCCAGGATCGCCGCAACGGCCACGATCGCCACGAGAACCGGTTTTTGCCCGTCTGCCAAAAAGGCCGTCACCGCCACGGAGGTCCACGCCATCACGAAGGCAATGATCTTCACTGCCGGCCGCATCGCCCGCTTTTCTTCGAAGCGTCTGGCTTCGATAAGTGCACTCTGCAAAACGGGAACCCGAACCAGCCAATTGTGCAGACGCTGGCTGGAGCGCGCGAACGCCCAAAGCGCAACCAGTAGAAAAGGTGTCGTTGGTAACCCCGGCAGGATCGCGCCAGCCAATGCCAATAGTGTGGCTACACAGCCCAACAGAACGAGGAGTGGTTTCACGTCTCAGATTGCTTTCGGTTTGGCCGCACGGCGTGGCGCTTACCCTTGCGCCACGGCCAGTGCCCTCCCTCTTAGCTTGTATATGGTGAAATTAGAGGATGTCTAACCGATGCCTTCGACGGAAATGAAATCCGAACCGGGCTGGCGGTGGGTATCCTTTCGCCAATGCCAATGGGTTTCAGGGCCAAGGTCGGTATCCGTTCGACGTTCAAGGTCGAAACCGGCCTTCTCGAAAAAGTCGCGTGCCGGTGTGTTCTTCTGCGTCGGAAGGCAGCTGGCGGTGACGTGTTCAACGCCATTGGCGACAAGGTGCGTCAACAGTGCGTCCAAGAAGGCGAATTCGACCTGACGCCCAATGACGCGGCAGCTCATCAAAAATGTAACAATCTCGGCATGCGACCCAGTGCGGCGGACGCTCGCGCAAATCACGATGCCATGGTCGCCGAACTGATCTCTCAAACGACCCAGGAGTACCGTATGGCCATCTTCATCAGCCATCTGGGAGGAGAGTTCGGCCTCAGTCAGGCGGAGCGTCGTCAGATTGAACTGGTTTGTTCGCGCATGCATTTGCGCGACGCGGGGCAACGTTTCGGGCCGCATCGGTTCGACGGACAGCCGCTGGCCGAGCCCGGCTAGATACTCGTTGATACTGGCGACCTGGCTTTTGAGTGCGCGGCCCTTGCTTTGGACAACGTAGAGTTCGGACCGCGACCGGTCCTCAGCTGTGAGGCGCAACGGCCATAGGGGCTGGTGGTTGCGAAGAAAATCGATGCGAAGAGCTGGGTCTTCGGGAAGTTCCGGTACGCGCACCTCGGGGGCCAGCCGCCGCATGGCCTCTCTCTCGTGCGGGCTGTCATCAAGAAACAGAAAACTGTCGAGGCCGACACCGAGTTCATCGGCCAGGGCGCGAATGTTCTGAGCCTTGGGTTCCCAATTGATCCGGTGTGCAACGATATCCTCTCGTCTCAGCGCCATGCCCGGATGCGCATCGAAGACTTCGAGGACATCCTCGTCGTTCTTGCTTAAAACGGTGAGCAACAGCCCCTGGCTCTTCAGCCGCAGACACTCGTTTTGAAAGGCCCTGAAAGCGTTGCCGGGAAAATCGTCGCCGCATTCGATCCCCTGAAGTCCATCTTCTCCGTAGATGCCGCGCCAGAGTGTATTGTCGAGGTCGAGCGCAAGGACCTTTATGGGTTTGGATTTGCGCGCGAGGTAGGCCTTGGCGAACGCGACGGCCAATGCGCGGGTCGCCTCCATGGAGTAGGGCACGCGACCATAAAACCAGAGCTTGGGGTCCGACCGCTTGGCGGGCGCGATGTGGGCCATCGCCAAGTCCGTATCGATGATCGTGACGTTGCTGCAAGTCCTCACACATTCGCCAAGGCGGCGATTGAACACCTCCACAAGGTAGCCGGCGCCGTCTGGATGAAAGGGATCCAAATAGCCCGCCGATGGCGACACCGGCGATGGAAGGCTGTTGATGAGCACCTGGACACTGTGCTTGCGTGAAAACTCCTCCAATGCTCCAAGAAACATCTCGATGCTTTGTGAGAATAACCGCTCGCCATCTTCAGTGGTAAGACGCCAGTCGCGTTTTATGAGACCAGCAGGATCAACCTGGATCGCGATAACGTCGGGCAAGTCCAAAGGGGGCTCCAGGAGTTCCGTGACGACCGTCCCGAATCCCGCCGATGTCAAACGCGCCTCATAACCCAATTCCGAG
>JARFQY010000100.1 GCA_029287535.1 Filomicrobium sp. | reverse complement strand
CCGATCCAACGGCCATCGTCACATTGGCGGTTCTCGCCCTAAGCACTGGCGCCGCTCGTTGGTTGGGCATGCTCGTTCCAGCGGCTTGGTGCATCATTAGCGGCCTCACCCTCTGGGCGCTCGGCTGGCCGGATTTCTTTGTTGCACCAGTTGCAGGATTATTGTGTCTCGGCGCCGCCTTTGCCAACCGAGCATAAGCGACGAAGTGTTTTCGTTCGTGCGTGCAACACCATTCAGCTCGAACATTCAGGATTTGCGAAAAACCACAACAGGACACCAGAGGCTCACCAAGAAGAGGGCAAGGCGGGCGGCCCCAAACTTCGCGAAGCGTCCTGACTTCTAGAGTTCAAAGAAAAAAGAAGGAGCGTCAGGACCAAGTTGATGTCCGAAGACCACTTGGCCCTGACCTCTCACACGACATCGCTGCCATTACAATGCAGCGCGAACGAAGCTTAGTCCGCCAAGTCCAAAGTGCGGACGTCTTACAACCGAGGAGTTTTCATCATGAAGAGAAACTCCTGGACGGCGGCCTTCGATTCCGGCCTCAGGTTCTCAATGCCTTCGTAGGGCATGCCGGTGGCTGGCCCTTCATCCGGATACTTCGCCTTGCGGGCCACGTGGCGCTGAATCATGCGAACAAACTTGGCGCCACCCCACGCACCAATCTCCGTCGACACTGGGTGCTTCTCTTGCGGGTCCCGGAACAGGTCATAGAAGTCCGCCAGGATAGCGTTATCCAGGTTGCCGCCAGGGATCGCCAGCTTGTATTGCTCCTTCACGACCGCCTCGAGTTTGTTGATGTTGTAAAGGAAGACGTAATCGCGACGGCCATGGGTTTCGCCGTTCAGCAACAACGAGGTTTGATCAATCCCGTCAATAATCCTGTCGGTCGGGACCTGATCCACCGCGCCACCAAGACGGGTAATGGTTGGGAAAAGGTCGGTGACATGCACGATGTCGCCTGCAACGGAGTCTTCCTTGATCATGCCAGGCCAACGGACAAACGCATCGACGCGCACGCCGCCCTCGGTCGTATCGCCTTTGCCACCGCGAAAGATCATTGGCGTATAACCGGATTGCGGGGAGTACTTTGTGAAATGCCCGTTGTCGCCCATGATGATAACGAGCGTCTTATCCGCAATACGGAGTTCATCCATTTCTGCCATCAACTCGCCAATCCAGCGGTCAACCAGCTTCATCTTTTCGACATAGGTTCCGCCATTAGGAGTCGTGTAGTTATCGGTCGTCGTCCTGGGGCCGGTCAGCGGGTAAAGAGGCCAGTATTGGAGGAAGAAAGGCTTGTTCGCCTTGGCCAGCTTGCGGAGTTGTTCCTTGGCCTGCTGCTGATAGCGCACGTTCATTTCATGATACTTAGCTTCCGTCCAGCGCTCGCCAGGCTCCATATGGACCTCACGAACATTCTCGCCGCGAACGCCCTCGACGCCGGTGACCATGCTTGATGCGTCCGTGCGCAACCAGCGATCAATCGTGAAGCGGTCGTCATAGTTGTTGTCACCTATGCCGATCGAAACTTCTTCGTCTGCAGCGTCATCGTGAAATATTGTCAGCTGGCCCTGCTGATGGATGGGAAAGGACGCATAGTCGAAGCCCTGGTAGTTGGGCCAGGCCTCCTTGATGTCGCCCATGTGCCATTTTCCCACATGGGACGTGTTGTAGCCCACTTCAGACAGCACCTCCGCGAGAGTCACTTCCTTTTCAGCCAGCCCGAACCCTGAAATATCAACGGAGGTATTGCCCATGCCGTTTCTGTAAGGTTGCCGACCGGTCATGAAGGCAACACGCGTCGGTGTACAGGATGGCTCCGTGTACATGCGAGACAAGCGCATACCCTCACGCGCAAATTCGTTGATCGCGGGTGTGCTATAACCGCGAATGGAATTGAGTGCTGCGCTGCCAAGGTCACCAAAGCCGATATCGTCGATCAGAATATAAAAAATGTTCGGTGGCGTGCCACCGTTCTGCTTGCGGAACTCAGCCAACTTATCATCGAGAGATTTATCTTCTGCGGCCCACTTGTCCTTGTTTTGAGCTTCGAGGATGTAGTACTCGGCATCGTGAAC
The DNA here is from genome assembly GCA_029287535.1 of Filomicrobium sp. Lineage (GTDB taxonomy): Bacteria > Pseudomonadota > Alphaproteobacteria > Rhizobiales > Hyphomicrobiaceae > Filomicrobium. Next base: position 32,314 of record JARFQY010000100.1, on the reverse strand, counting down.
GATCTTGTCCGATGCGCTGGCGATGCTTGGTGCGACGGCCAAAAATACCATACCAGCGCCGACTGCAGACCAATTCGCTAAGCACCGTCTGAACTTCTGCATACTTTATGACTCCGAGTACACTTGCGCCCTGTTAGGCATCAAAAAATGAATTGAGGTGACAGTGCCCACCCGCCGACCCTCGATCCTCAGCTCGGATTGGGCAACCTGCGACTGTTCTCCATTTGCCTTTGACTAGCAGCTGTAGCCTAGTAGTTCTACCAGTATCAATTCAAGCCGCGCAGCAAAGGAGATGGAGATGGGATCAGCTGCAGAGCGGGCGAAGCTGGTGAGGCCAGGTCGTACATATGTTGGCCAGCAGGGCTTTACATATCAGGCCGGTGTCTCACGCAACACGGTGGGCGAGACAAGCGTTTGCATGAACGTGTTGCCGATGCCGCCAGGCGCTAAGGCTAACTCGCACTACCATCTAGGCATCGACACGATCGCGTATCTGTTGGAGGGTCGCTGCTCGGTCTATTATGGTGACCAACTAGAGCACCGCGCTGAAGTCGCGGCGGGCGAACAGATGTTCATGCCGCGAGACGTACCACACGCTCCCGTCAACGACAGCGGTGCGCCCTGCACCTGGATCGTCGTTCATTCGTCCGGCGATGATCAAGACGACATCGTGATGACACCAGAACTGGACGCCTTGCTACCCGACGCATGATGCCAATACGAGCTGCAGCTTCCCTATGGTCCTGTCAGCCTTCAAAGCCGCAGCATCAAAGTCCGCCCGGTGATCGAGGCGGACATCCAGACGTTCTGCGCAACCATTTGTGATGGCGATTCGCAATACCCTGACTGCGCTGTCGATGCGGTCCGTATGGGACGAATTGAGCCTAACGGGATGCCTTGAATTTCGATAAACTCTCGTTTTGCACTGTCTCACCAAGCCCGTGCTTTGTGAAGACAGGTCCACGTTTTCCATTCGGCAGGGAGTTTGCCGTGTTTGAAACAGCTGAACTTGGCCGCACAGTTTCGCGGAAGGATTTCAAAGATGCCGAGCCTCAGCTCCGCCAGCGTCTCCTTGAGTTGCAAGAGAGGTTGAGGACAGGGCGAGACTTCAGAGTCATTCTCCTGTTCGCCGGGGTGGACGGCGCGGGCAAGAGTGAGGTCGTGGGGCTTCTTAACCAATGGATGGACCCGCGTTGGATGTCCACCCGTGCCTATGACGAGCCAAGGGACAGCGAGAGAGAACGTCCCGAGTTCTGGCGCTACTGGCGTGATTTACCGAGCCGGGGAAGAATAGGGATGTTCCTCAGCGCATGGTACTCGCAACCTGTTCTTGACCGCGTCTACGACAGCATTGATGAAGCCACCTTCATTAAACGGCTCGATCGGATCAACGCGTTCGAGACGGCCTTGGTTCAGGAAGGTGCGCTAATCCTGAAGTTCTGGATGCATCTCAGCCAGGAGGCTCAGGAGGAGCGGCTGAAGGCACTCGAACTGGACCCTGCGACGTCGTCCCTGGTTGGCAAACATGACTGGGGGCACCTACGGCTCTATGACCGGTTCATCGAAGCTGCGGAACAGGTCGTGGCCCGAACCAACACCGGGACCGCCTCCTGGACGATCGTTGAAGGTGCGGATGACCGCTACCGCAGCCTGACAGTGACGACGATCCTGCGTGACGCATTAGACCGTAGCCTTGAAATAGCTGAAGCAGCGAAACTGGAAGCGACGAAGAAGAACTCGGCCAAAAAGCAGGCCGCCAAAAGAAAGCCAAACAAAGCCGAGGACACGAGCAAAGAGGACCTGGAGCTCGCACCCGGAAATAGCGACTCAATTCCCGGCTCAAGAGTGACTGTCCTCCACCGGCTCGACATGCGGCAAAAAGTCGACAAGGCGGACTACAGTGTCAGGTTGAAAGAATTGCAGGGTCAGCTTCACCAGTTGCATCTGCGCGCCAGGGAGCAAGGTGTATCAAGCATTCTTGTGTTCGAAGGACCAGACGCGGCCGGTAAGGGCGGAGCCATTCGGCGCATTACTGCGGCGTTGCATCCACGGAACTACCAAGTACACGGCATTGCGGCACCCACCGAGGAAGAGGCCTCACAGCACTACCTGTGGCGGTTCTGGCGTCACCTTACCAGCGCGGGCCGCATCACCATTTTCGACCGTTCCTGGTATGGCCGTGTCCTCGTCGAGCGCATCGAAGGATTCGCTTCAGAGGAGCAGTGGCGCCGCGCCTACGCCGAGATCAACGATTTTGAGACCCAGCTTACAGAACATGGGATCGTGCTTCTGAAATACTGGATACATATCTCAGAAGACGAACAGCTTGCTCGTTTCAAGCTGCGCGAAACGACATCCTACAAGAGCTGGAAGCTCACCGCCGAAGACTGGCGCAACCGCGAAAAGTGGCACGACTACGAAGAGGCAGTTCACGACATGGTGCAATACACCAGCACCAAGGTGGCTCCTTGGATCCTTGTCGAGGGCAATGACAAGCGCTTTGCTCGCCTCAAAGTACTTTCCAGCTACTGCGAGAGATTTGAAGCGGCTCTCCGCGAGAAGGAAAGTGACGGGTAGGGTGGGGAGCGCACCGCCACCGATTAGACGCTGAATTGCTCCGTGTCGCGACTCCGACCCCGGACCTCTTGGTTATTAGTTACACTTTTTATCGGGGGCCCTAGTGAACCTCGTTAGGGCGCTCCGATCGGGGTCGAGATGCGCTGCATAAAAAAACAGGGCCGCCCCGAAGGACGGCCCAGTGAGATGACACATGGCAGTCTGAAGGTCCCATCGGAACCCTCGATGATCACAGTTTAGCAATCCGAAATTACCGACTGGCGAAATAAAACCGAAAAATCCGAACAATCACTTCTTTCTCGTCCTAGCCGACGTCAAGTCGACGTTCTTTGGGTATTGGGTCGCTCGCGCAAAAGCACGACAAACGCGGCGTAGACTCGACGCAAGTGGCCCACTAGTTGGCATGCTGGCGTTCGAGGATTTCGGTATAAGGCTGCTTCAATCATCGAATCCAGCTTGGTCTGCAAGTGATGCAGGAAGGCTATCCGACCATCGCCTCAACGCATCCAAGCACTCCAAAGCCGAGCAGCCGAACTTTGTTATCTGGTACTCGACGGCAACGGGAGAGGTTTCGAGGACACGCCGCTCGATCAACCCCTGATCCTCAAGCTGGCGCAGTCGCTCCGCGATCATCTTCTTGCTCGCACCGCCAATCATCCGCGCGAGGTCGTTGAAACGCACCGGTTCGTCCTTGAGATGCCAAAGGATGGAACCGGTCCATTTACCGCCCAGAATACGCATACCGCGCTCGATTGCGCATGGCTCGTCGCAGGCGTCGACGACTCGTTTGCGTCCTTTAGCATCTCCTTCAATGCGTGCCTTCATCGTCGCTCGCCTCCCGGAGACTCTTTGCGCCACAGCAGGTTACTAAAAGTATACTGGTTGACTTTAGTTTCCACGATACCAGTTTGTCAGCGACAACGCCAGTGCGCCTATCGGCGAGCGCGCCAACAGCCAAGCAGATCGTGAGAGCAATCATGAGCAAGGTCTTCATCATCAATGGGCATCAGCCCTATCCGTTCGCAAAGGGCGAACTGAATGCAGCGTTGGTTGAGCGCGCGCACAAGCAACTCTTCTTCGCGGGACGGTCCGTTGATGACCTGAGGCTCCCCACCCATCTCAATGCGAAGTTCTACGGCATGGAGCCGCTGCCGACGTTCGCAGCTCACGATGTCATGAAAAATCCCGATATCGAAAACGATTTTGCGCGCTTCGAGGCGCACCTCTCCGAACACTTCCCGGCCTAGATGGAGCCCATGAAATGGCACACCATGACATCCACCTTTACACCGCCGCCACGATGAATGGCTACAAGCCCGTCATTTTCCTGGAGGAGGCGGGCGTCCCATATGACCTCACCTTTGTCAATTTCGCCAATCAGGAACAAAAGTCTCCGGACTACGTGAAGCTGAATCCGAACGCAAAAATTCCAACAATCTATGACCGGTCCGAAGACCGCGCGATTTTCGAATCCGGCGCGATCCTGTGGCATCTAGCGAACAAGTACGGACAGTTTCTTCCCGAGGACCCCGTAGCGCGGTCTGAGGTCATGCAGTGGATGTTCTTCCAGGTCGGTCATGTCGGCCCGATGATGGGGCAGGCGATGTACTTTCAGCGAATCGCCGCGCCGAACGGCCACGAAGAACCGTTTTCGATCGATCGGTATATTGATGAATCCCGCCGTCTCTTGGAGGTGTTGAACACGCGCCTCGAAGGACGCGACTTCATTGTCGAAGAGTATTCAATCGCCGACATGATGATTTATCCCTGGGCGCGCGCCTATGTCTGGGCGAAAGTTCCCATTGACGATCTTGACCACCTGAAATCGTGGTTTGAGCGAATTGACGCTCGACCCGCCGTCCAACAAGCGCTGACAATCCCAAAATCGGTCCCGGCCTTCTGGGGGCAGGGCGATGAAAGCGAATTCCTAAAGGAGAACGCCGCTCGCTTCGCCGGTGACGTCAAAACCAGTTGAAGACTGCCTTCATTGCCGACCACCAAGCGGTGTTCGAAAAGGTGCGCCTAGCTCTCCAGCACAGCAATCCACTCGCCGCCTCATGATTCCAGCTCAAAGCTTCCGGGAGTAACGCGCGACCGGCCAGCGTTCGAAGCCTGCATTTTCATATGTCGCTCGTGACGGTGCGTGACCGGGATCGCCGCCAGTCTCCACCATGACAATCGCCATTCCGGCGTCGCGCATCTTGCTCGTCGCAAAATCCAACAGAGCAGTTGCAACCCCATGTCGCTGATACCGAGGGTCGACCGCTAGAATGTAGACATCTCCTGGCCTGCCCCCACGCTGGTCGCCTGGACGGGCATGGACGCAGGGAAACACGCCAGTATCACCCGCAAGCTGCACGGCAATAACCTGACGCCGCTGCTGGAAAAGGGGCCTGCGGCTGGCGTCAGCGAGGTACGGTCTGCCAGAGGGGTCGCATTATCCCGCAAAGCTCGGCCCACCGTTCGTGCAAGACCTTTGTAGCCGGCGGATAATCGTGCTTCCCGGCAACGATTTCGATGTAGCACGCCGTATCGGCCTCACTCGAATGGGCCATTGCGGCATCAAGCTCGCCGTTGGTGGTTACGCTAGCCGTATACCAATCTGTGCAGCCCATTGCCGCTGGCAACATGTGGTAGTTCCACGGAGCGATATCGTTGTAGATCCAGTCCGGGCAGTCCTCAATCACCCGCTCCACCGAGAAGCCACTGTTGTTGAGCACAAAGATGATGGGTTTCACCCCGTGGCGGGCAAAGTTGCCGAGTTCATTCGCCGTTAGATGTGGCATGTCCCCAAAAGAAAGCGGCTGCACCTGTGAAGGCACCGGTAGCAGCCTCCTGCAGCATTGCGTTCAATCTTTGAGATTTCGGACAATGAACATTGAACAGTGGGCGTGGTGAACGACCCGCGATGCAGTGGAACCAATTAGGTAGTCGGTAATGTTGGGATCATGGGAGGCCATGATTATGAGGTCCGCCGCCATCTCGTCAGCATGATCAAGAATTGCGCGTGCTGGATTTCCCTCGAGTAACATCAGCTCGGCCTGGCCCGAGAGCTCCGCGGACATCGCGATTTCCTCGAGTTTCTTCTTGGCTTCGGCAAGAACGTTAGAGTGTGTCCCGCTGGGCAGTACGGCCTGCGCATATCCTGGAATGCTGGGCAAGACATAAACGACGGTAATCTTGCCGCCATTGGCATCGGCAAAGCGTTTAGCTACGGCAAGCTGTCGGGATGGCGAGCTCTCTGCATAAATGTCGATGGGTACGAGTATATTGTTGAACATTGGTCTAACTCCTAGAGATGCGCGTCGATCGTATCGACTCCAGCTCAAGAGGCCATCCGACATCTGCGCACTTAACTGAAGTTCACGTCGCTAACACCGGCCCGGGTGGAGCCGACGCCAGGATGACGAAATAATTGTAGCACGGAGTCCCATGCATCGGCTTTGAGATCGCTCATGCACCGATCTAGGACAGATTTCTCCGAAGAATACGAGGTTCGGGCCAGGTGAACCCTCGCCCGCTAGAGCTGATCGGCTCGGAACGACTTTGAGAAACATCAATTCGACCAGCGTTAGTCGATGGTAATCGAAGACTTGCTGTGAGAGCAGCGGCGGCAAGTCGGCAGACCTCTGTCCCGATAACACCCATTGACGCCAAGCTCTGAAGCCAGATCGGTTTTTGTATCGATTGATGTAGCCCGTTGCCGCCAATTGCACCCTTGCGGCCCGGTGGCGGTTGTCTCAAACGCGTTTGGGCCGCAGTTGGGAACGACAACCATGTTGACCCTTGAAGACCTCATTTCCTTCAGTGGGATGACCGAAGAAGAAATACTGGCCATTGCGGAACACGAACATATACCGGAGGCAGCCGCCTGTAGCTTGGCGGAGTACTACTCGCAAAGCACCGAGGGGGAGGCGAAAGTCCGAGACATGATTGTGGATGATATTCGGAGGGCCCAACAGCGTGGCGATCGTGAGCACGTGCTGAGCTTGCTGCACGTCTTGCATCACTACTTGCGTTCGCATCCGACTGCCTGCCCGAGCATCCATCCTTGGAGCAGTATCTTCTGACCGGCCGCGAATGCTCCGCCTAACCGCGATTTCGGGGCGGCCACAGCTGCCAATGAGTTTACCCAGGGGTGGGAGACGGCTAGGCGAGACCCAACCGTGCTAATTCGTTGACTTCAAGCTGGTTATGAACGCGATCAGGTCTTCCTGCTCATCTTTAGACAGGATGATGTTGGGCATTTCGCGGTGAGGTGTTCTGAACCAGACCGATAATGCGAGCGGTGTCATGCCTGGCGTGTTGGCAATGGTTTGGAAACTCGCGGCCTGGTTGATTCTGTGGCCAGTCTTTTCGTCGCTAACGGCATGACACTCGATGCACAATCGATCGACTATTTTCTGTCCTTGCGTGGCATCACCAACAGGCTGAGCGCGCGCTGGAGCCGCTAAAAAAACGAAAGCAGCGGCGAGAAACAAGAAACGAAGTGCCATCGGTAACTCCAATCTGTGTTCGACTGCGGCGTGGAGCGCTATTGATTCAGGACCCTGATCCTCTCAATAAGTCGGAGCGTGTTGGCCTTGTCAACGCTTCCTGAGCGTGACTCTGCCACGCCCCTTCAAGCTCGAGAACGAAACTGTTTGGCGGGAGCCGCTAACCGACACCCGCACGCGTCCTGAAACATCAAACTGCGGATTATAGAAGTCGCCAATGTAGCGCTTCGAGTTCACCTTCAGAACCCGGCCGGTCTGCACAAACTTGTTTGATGTCGTTGCGCAGGCCGCTCGAACTCCGAACACTTTGCTGCTTTCTCGGGAGTACGTGATCCGGCAGCGTACCTTCTGTTTCTTACTATCCTTAGGATTCACAAATCCCGTCCCACTCCAAGTCCCCTCCAGCGAGGCAGCGTGACTGGTCATCGGAAATCCGATGACGATAACCGCAAGGGTGTAAACGGCGATCGACGTGAAGCTTCTCATTTGCGTCTCCTAGATCACAGGCTCTATTTCGAGATTTGAACCCGAGGACTTGTTTTTCTTTTGTCTATCCGGATGCGAGCACCTCTGCCGCTCCTTGCCGAGACGAGGAGCAACGCGGGCAGGATGACAAGGTCTGCTATCAGTGCGAAGAAAAGTGTTAAGATACAGATCATACCGAATTGCCGCGTCGGCGGTACAATGCTCAGCTGTGTCACCGATAATCCGGCAAGCAGCACGACGGTCGTCAAAATCAGCACCGTGCCAATGACACGCAAGGTTCGGTCAACAGCGAGCGCTGCCGAAACCCCTTTTGCGGTCTCAAGCTCGTATCTGTTGAGAACGTGGATCGTATCGTCGACGGCGAGGCCAAAAGCTACGGTCAGACCAACGATCGTGGCGTAGTCGAGCCCCCCGTTCGTGTAGTGCAACCACGCCCCGGTGGCGAAAAGCGCAAAAAGATTGGGAACCGTGCTGAGTGCGGAGGTTTGCACAGAAGCGAAGGCAACGCCGATGATCAAGATGACTATGACCACCGCGCCGAGCATGCTGACCCTTAACTGGGAGATGACATCACTTGAGCGTATGGCCGCTACGTGAGACAGACCGGTTAGCGAAAGGTGCATTTCGGGATGCTGAGCCTTCAAATCAGCAAGCTTTGCTTCGATCTCCTGGGAAATGCGAACAATCTCCTTTGACTCCAGGTCATCCACATAGCCGGAGATGAGCGCCGACCGATTGCTCTCGTTGACAAATCGGGATTTTATCTCGTCGGGAATCGTCTGCAACAATTGCGCACCTGCCTCATCGGGCTCCATGCGCCCTGACTCGGCCCATGTTTGCAGATCCCATAATGAGCTGACCTTACTAATGTCGGGGTGTTTCTGGATAATTTTGTGGGTCTGCTTGAGAACCGAACGGACCTCGGGGTCTGTAGCGTCGACCCCCTCGGGCCATTCCAAGAGGACGCTAAGCGGGAAGACACCTCCAAGCCGGTCCGACATGCGCTCCGTGACAGTTGCGGATTGCCCCTGATCGGGAAGCATATCGCTGAGCCGATAGCGTGGTTCAAGCTGGACGTATTCGAAGAAAAATAGGCCGGTCAGTAGCACGCCGGCAATTGCAACACCCCATGGTTGGAGCGCAACCGCCTTTGCCAGAAAGGACGTCGCCTTGTCGAGGTAATGCACACCATAGGACCGGCCCCGGCCGATGAGGTATCGTTTACCGTTTCGCAGAAAGAGTACAGCGAGCACGGGCATGATCACGACAATCAGAGTTAGAGAGATCAACACGCTCGCACCAGCCATAGCTCCGAATGTTCGAATGAGTGGTGAGCTGGAGAACAGCAGCGAAAACAGGGCGACGGAAGTTGTTATCGAGGTCAGCGCACAAGCCGGTCCGATCTCGAATATCGCCTGCTGAATGGCCGCCGGTTTTGGTTTGCCGTCATCAAGCCCGCGACAGATCGCGAACAGGAAATGCATGGCGTTATTGAACGTCACGACGATAACAAGCGGGATCACCGCATTCAGCAAGGGATCGATCTCTGTTCCCGACCAGCCAAACAATCCAAGGCAGAAAATAACTGTCACAAAGGCTGGCACATTCGACAGGAGGACGAGCTGTGGGTCTCGAAAGAAGAGCCAGCAAACAACAAGACCCACCAGCAGACCGACAGCATTGAATAGTACAACGTCGCGGGCGGTCCCCTCGATGACTTCCGCCTTCATTGCCGGCACACCTGCGACGCCCACCTTGAGCTGGCTATTTCCTAGCACGTCCAGGACGTCGGACTTCAAAGTCGCCACGGCGGCAGCCAGCCCAACTCTGTCGACTTCTTGGTTGTCGAGGCCGACGAGGAACAAGGTCAACTGACCGCCGGTGTCACGTTTGGCAAGCAGTCGGTCCAGCGACAATGGATGCTGATAGAGAAGCGTTTCCAAGCGTTTCAGCTCAGTGGGATCTTCAGGGATCTCATCGGGGATGATGGGATCGGGAACCCCTTCGCCTTGCAACGGTTCCTTCAACGAGAAGATCGACACCACTGACTTGACTGAGTCGGCAAGCAGCAACGTGAATTGCAGTTCCTGCAATGACTGCAAGTTCGCAGCGGTGAAGATATCTTGTGCTTCGATGGTAACGAAAACATCATGGTCGCTTGTTGGAAAGCGCTCGCGCATGCGCTCGAATATTCTGTAATCCTCCGTCGGCGCGCGCAGGAAGTTCTCGAGCGCATCGTCCGTGGAAACCCATTGGATGCCGAGAGCCATCGTTATCGTAAGCACAATGAGGAGGCTCAACGCCGCCTTAGGCCACCGCGCGGCAACCTCGGAAAGCCGGAGTAATGGCCACACCAATCGGTGCAGCGGGTTTCGCGGTGACCGCTCGCTGGTTCGCTCTGGAAGCTCAGACTTCAACATGGCTTTACGACTTGGAGAACAGTCTTCACCGAGCGGACAACCATCACCGACGATATCAAACCATTCCTTATTGTGCTTGAATTATGCATGGCGGTTCGCAGGTCCGCTATGTTCTCTGTCAATTGTGGTGGTTTGTGTTCGATCAATGACTGCCCGGCCGAGAGGTCTATAATTTATTATTGGATTGTGTCTTGCGGGTTGCATAATTTGCCATGATTGGTCTTGCTCGGACATGGGTTTCTTGCCTCATTGCTGAGGTGGCGGCGCGACACGTCAAATTGGTTGCTGTCCTACTGCTCGCACTTGCAGCATGGCCGCTTCCGTGCCGGGCTGGAGAGGCAGTGTTGCTCGACCTGAAAGGTCCCGTCTCCGTGGGAGCCCACCATCACTTCTCAGAAGCTCTGGAGCGGGCCCGCGCGATTGACGCCGAACTTTTAATCGTACGATTGGACACGCCTGGCGGGCTAGTAACGGCCACACGCGCAATGATCAGCGACATACTCGCCTCGCCGATACCTATTGCGATCTTTGTTGCGCCGGATGGCGCACGAGCAGCCAGCGCCGGGACGTACCTCACATACGCAGCCCATATCTCGGCCATGTCACCTGGAACCCATTTAGGCGCCGCAACACCCATCCCGCTTGGAGCTCCGCCATCATCGCAGCCGCCTAATCCTGGAGATTCGAAAGAAGGCTCAAGCCGAACGCCAGCCAACGCATCGCAGAAAAAAGTCATGAATGATGCTGTGGCTTACTTGCGCGCTTTGGCCCAACTGAGAGGCCGCAACGCCGAATGGGCCGAGGAGGCCGTCACCGAAGCCGCTACGTTAACAGCGAAAGAAGCGCAGCAAGAAAAAGTCGTCGATCTGATCGCCGTAGACGTTACCGACCTCCTTAAACAGATCGACAAACGACAGGTTGATACCGCAAAGGGGCCGCAGACGCTGCACACGACCGGAATGAGCGTGCGCTACCATGAGGCAAGTTGGAAATCCAAACTGATTTCGGTCGTCACTGATCCCAATGTGGCTTTCATTCTCTTGATGATTGGGATTTACGGAATCCTGTTCGAGTTCTGGAGTCCGGGTCTGGCGGGACCGGGTATCATCGGCGCCATCTGCCTGATGATCGCACTGATGGGACTATCTGCTCTGCCGATCAGCTACGCGGGGGCAAGCCTCATCGTCCTTGGCATTGTACTTCTGGTCGCTGAAGCCTTTGCACCAGGCTATGGAATCTTGGGCCTTGGTGGTGTGGTCGCCTTCGTTGCGGGCGCGCTGTTCCTGTTTGATCCTGCCGGAGCCGATTTCGATTTGTCGCTGACCTGGCCCGTAATCGCAGCAACCACTCTGACCACATTGCTGCTACTTGCCGGTGTCCTGGGAATGGTGCTTCGAGCACGACGTCAAGCCGTCGTAACTGGGAGCGAACAGCTGATTGGCATGCAAGGCGAGGTTGTCGAATGGGCTGCACGAGAAGGCCGCGTTCGGGTGCACGGCGAGATCTGGGCCGCGCGCAGCGGGTTTCCGCTGAAAACGGGTGACACCGTCAGCGTAAGTCGGCGCGATGGTCTTGTTCTCGTGGTTGCCCCCGCATCGTGATGGAGACTGCAATGAGCGAATTGTTCACTGTATTTGATATGATACCGGGTCTGCTGCCAGTTCTCGTGATTTTGCTAATAATCTGGGCCTCGATCCGTATCTTGCGCGAATACGAGCGCGGCGTGATCTTCATGCTGGGCAGGTTCTACAAGGTCAAAGGCCCTGGCTTGATCATTGTCATACCGATCATTCAACAGATGGAACGGGTCGACCTTCGAACACGTGTGTTTGACGTTCCGCCGCAGGATGTCATCTCACGCGATAATGTATCGGTTACTGTGAACGCCGTGGTCTATTACCGTGTCATTGATCCTGAAAAAGCAATAATCCAGGTCGAGAACTACAGTCAGGCCACCAGCGAACTCGCGCAAACCACTCTGCGCTCGGTGGTCGGCCAGCACGAACTTGACCAGATGCTTGCCGAACGGGAGAAGCTGAATGCGGATGTGCAAACCATCCTTGACTCGCAAACAGACGCTTGGGGCATCAAGGTCTCAAATGTCGAACTCAAACACATCGATCTTGACGCTCAAATGATCCGGGCGATCGCCAAGCAGGCGGAGGCCGAACGGCTTCGGCGCGCGAAGATTATCGATGCTGAAGGTGAAAAGCAGGCTGCTGAACGCCTTGTCGAAGCCGGCGAAAAGCTATCCCGGCACCCGGAGTCTATGCAGCTGAGGTATCTTGGCACGCTCGCAAATATTGCGGGCGAAAAGAGTTCGACAATTGTGTTTCCGCTGCCGATGGACTTATTGAACCTCGTCAGGAGCAGGAGGGACAAGACCGCATAAGATCACCTCTCACTCTCAGGCCATAAGGGCACCCGACGCAATGGAGAGTAGGCATACTTCGTTACACATTGAAGCAGCAGCTGCGACTTGACAAACGCCGGCTGCTCAATTGCCGGGTGTAGCTAGGAATGATAGAAGTCAAATCCTTTTTGCGGGGATGTCGGGATAATAAGTTCTTGCCGTTTCGGTTTCTTGCAGCCGGCCAAAAGGAGGCGACACATGCAGGTGCCCGTTCAAATAACCTTCGACAACGTCGAGCACTCGGATGCCGTTGAGGTTCGCATCAACGAGGAGGTGGTCAAACTCGAGCAGTTCTACGACCGCTTAATCTCGGTTCGCGCTGTCGTAGAGCGCCCACAGCGACGGCATCACAAAGGAGATACGTACATGGTGCGTATCGTCCTGACAGTGCCGGGAGGTCCTGACATCGTCGTCAACAGGGATCCTGGATTGAACCATGCGCACGAGGATATCTTTGTCGCCATTCGCGACGCGTTTGCCGCGGCGCGGCGTCAGCTGCAGGACCATGTCCGTAAGAGGCAGGGCCACGTCAAGCATCATCCCAATCAACGCACATAGATCATAGCGGCGATTGCCGGCCCGAATCTCCGGTGTTCTGTGAGAAGCTTATGCGCGGAACCGAGCGGCCCGGCATCCATAAGCCCACAGTTTCATGTTTTGTTGATCTCCACGCAGTCGAAGATTTTCGACCTTGCCATATCCCCCCCAGGGAGGATATGGCATGCGCCATGACGAGAGCACATACGCATGCCAGCCATCCATCTGCAGTTGTACGCCTGAGACGTGCGGAGGGACACCCGCGCCATGTCATCACGATGATCCAGGATGGCTGCGATTGCGTTGATATCGCACAGCAACTGAGCGCGGTTGAAAAGGCCGTAACAAACGCAAATCGCGAACTCATCGACGATCACATCGACTGCTGTCTCAACGCAGAAGAAAACCCCGAAGACATGGCCCAGCTTCGGACCATCACTCGATATTTGTAGCCGTACGCATGCTCGAACTCTTCGCCAACCGGACCTATCGTCGGCTTTTCCTAGCGCAGATCATCGCGCTTCTCGGCACCGGCTTGCTAACGGTTGCACTTGGACTACTGGCTTGGGATCTGGCAGGCGCGCAGGCCGGTAGCGTCCTTGGGACGGCGCTCGTCATTAAGATGGTTGCCTATATCGCAGTGGCACCGATTGCCAGCGTCATTGCTGAAACGATGCCGCGAGGACTCTTGCTGATCACACTTGATATCATTCGGGCAGGCATAGCATTGATGCTGCCCTTCGTGGATCAGGTTTGGCAGATCTATGTACTGATCTTTCTGCTGCAATCATCATCGGCCGCGTTTACGCCGGCATTTCAGGCCACGATTCCCGATATCCTGCCCGATGAGCGGGACTACACACGGGCTTTGTCACTCTCCAGGCTCGCGCATGATCTCGAGACCTTGATCAGTCCGATTATTGCCGCCGCGCTGTTGTCGTTCGCTGGTTATCAGTTGTTATTCGCCGGGACCGGGGCAGGCTTTTTGCTGTCGGCACTCTTGATCACATTTGCGGCGCTACCCGCCATTGCGACTCGCAGTGATGCTGCAAACTTCTTCGATCGCACGACGCGCGGCATCCGTTACTACCTCGCAACCCCACGCTTGCGCGGCTTGCTGGCGCTTAACCTTGCCGCTGCCTCGGGCGGCGCGATGGTGATCGTGAATACCGTTGTCTATGTGCAAAGCGTGTTCCAGGGCAGCGAGAGTGAAGTTGCAATTGCCTTGGCAATGTTCGGTGCCGGATCCATTGTTTCGGCGTTACTTCTCCCATGGGTCCTTGAGACGGTTCCCGATCGAATCGCGATGACGACCGGTGCCATCATCATCTTCGTTTGCCTGCTGCTGACGAGCGCGGTATCGGCCAGCTGGCAGCATGGCTGGGAAGCGCTTCTGATACTCTGGTTCGCGGTCGGGTTCGGCTACTCGCTGGTACTGACGCCAAGTGGCCGGCTGCTGCGCCGCTCATGCCACAAGGCGGACCGGCCAAAGCTGTTCGCAGCGCAATTCGCTCTCTCCCACGCATGTTGGCTGGTGACCTACGCGGTGGCCGGTTGGCTTGGCGCCTATGCGGGGCTCGGACTGACGAGCCTCACGCTTGCCGGGCTTGCTGGTACCGGAATCTTAATCGCGCTGGTCGTCTGGCCGCATCGCGATCCTGCGTCGGTCGTCCACACGCATACCAATTTGCAACTCGGCCACCCCCATATCGAAGACGCCCGTCGCAACGGAGAGGCATTTGTCCATGAGCACGAGTTTGTCATTGATGAGTTTCACAAGGCGTGGCCGAGCAAGCAGTGACTGACGGCAGATAAGAGCTCCCACGACAGGTCCTAGCCTGCACCCAGTCGGGCCGTATGCGAAAAGCTCAGAATCCTCATTGACCTGAGACCCCAGACCGGGATCGATCAAGACACCACCGTGCAACTGCGCATCCCAAGCCGTCACCGTGATGAAATGTCGGCCTTGACGCTAGCTCATCTTAAAGAACGAGCGTCGGCTCAGCTTTTTGCCGGGTGTGGACTCAGGCTCCTCATCTTTCTTGTCAGGCACCGTCAGCGCCTCGATGAGGCGCAAGCGCGCCTCGGCTCTGGCCTGAGCTTGATTGACAAAGATGTCCATCGGTGAATGCAGCGAGGCCCCCCAGAACACCCCGATGGCTTCATCGCCACCGTAAAGAAATGACCGCTCACCGCATGGCAGTGCAAAGGTCTTGGCTTCGCCGTATCGGTTCGGGTCAATAGCTTGCGGCTCGATTGGATACATCAACAGGTTCATGAACCAGGGCGTGATCAAAACGCCAAGAAGATCACTGTCTCCGAACGCTTGAAATCCCCACGCAGTGCAAGCCCTGGTTCTCGTCTCCTTCGTGGAAGAGAACCTCGCCCTGCTCCAACGCACGCGGCCGCTTGACCCGGTCAATAATGTTAAAGCAGTGCTCCGGCAAATCTGCCCAGTCGCTCGTCGCCCGTATCGCGCAAGCTTTGCAAGACAATATGGAAGCGTCGCTCGGCTTTTCGTCAAACGACTTCATGAGGCGCACTCGTCATCGACCGAAGACGACGAACTCCGGCCAGCCCGGCCGAAACTCGCCGGCATCGATGAACACTACCCCACTCTCGCAATGAACCTGGGTGCCTTTCCTTGACTTTGGTCACCTGAGGAGTGCGCCAATGGGCGTAGGAATTTGACGATCGTCATTCCCGAACAGCCGTACTTGGTCCCAAGATCCCAATAATTCCGATGGGTTCCAGCTGCCGTATGCGGACGACTGGCCGACGATTGAAACTAAGGGAGCATGTGGAATGCTTGGCTACATCTACTCAATGGCCGCAATCGCCGCGATCGGCATTGGCGCGTATTGGGCCGCCGGCACCGAGAAGCCCAAACTCCAATCGGACATAGCGCAGATCGGCGACCAACGCTTTGCCACAGTATCACCGTCCGCGCACGAGGCGCTTGCCGACTGCGTCGTCTGCCACCGCATCGGTTCAGACGGACCTGAGCGATCGGCTCCCTCGCTTGAGGGAATCATCGGCAGCCCTGTGGCCCGGGCGCGATGGTTCGCGTATTCGCCGGCGCTTGCGCGAAAGGGCGGCAAGTGGACACCAGAAGAACTAGACCGCTATCTGGAAAACCCGGTTGGCTACGCTCGCGGCACATTCAAGACCCTCCCGCCCATTCGTGACGCCGAACAGCGTCGACGGATCATAAAGGCACTTCAGGACGGGCAAGCAACCTGATTGGGGCCTGCTGGATCGGCACCGTCACAAACCGCGGCTGATTCAACGCGATGCCGGAGACCCGCGGCAGGCAAAGTGCAACTTACCGTCCAGCAGGACTCAGTGTTTGAGCCGGATCGACCCCCGCGATCATTCGCAGCATCCCAAACGCAGCCGCTCGTGACAAAGAACTCACGTCAACTGGGCACTCGCCTCGAGCGCAAACCGGCATGTCTTGAGGCATTTTGAAAAAGAAGCAGCCTCTTGCTCGCGGTGCGGATCCGTTTTTGGCTCTCGCGCCCGGCATCGAACGCCGATTGCACATAGACCATGTGCGCCTCGGCGGCCTCGCACGCCTTTTCGGGATCACGCGCAAGGACCGCATCTGCGATGGCTTTGTGCTGGGCAAGCAAAGCCTCCCTCCCATCACCTCTCTCATACAAGAACTTGCGATTGTAGAAGACGCCGCGCCGCATGAGTTCGTAGATCGACGACATCACATGGACGAGCATTGAGTTATGCGTGGCATCGACGATCGATGTGTGGAGCACGACATCGGCCTGAGCTTCCCGGGTTGGATCTTCCAGTTCGTGGGCGGCCTCCATTTCCGCGATGATACCCTTGATAATCTCACGATCGCTATCCGTCGCCCGTTGTGCCGCCAGGAAGGCCGCATAGCCCTCCACTTCAAATCGAAACTCAAGATAGTCCTCAAACGCCTTGGGACGCTGAGCGAACAGTTCGATCATGGCAGGCGAGAGCGCCGCGCCCGTCAACTCGGCAATGAACGTACCTTCTCCTTGCCGGACAACGAGAAGATTGCGCGCTTCGAGAGATTTGATCGCCTCACGAACCATGGGGCGAGACACGTCCATGAGCTCGGCCAACTCACGTTCGGGCGGCAACTTCTGCCCACTCTTGAGCACCCCGCTCAGCACCAGGTCCTCGATCTGCGCCACCACGGCTTCGGACACCGTGGCGGTGTGAATAGGTTCGAAGACTGAGTTGATCTCTGCCATCGCTTTCTCTCTTTCGGTTCTCACCGCATCTTCTCTGGTAAACTTTAGTTACCAATTGATCCAGATCAAAGTTCATCATTTTAGTGCCGGTTACCCAGCGTGTGACGGCAAAATAGTGCTGAACGCACGTCAGATAGGCCGTTTTTTGAGCACTTGCTGATCCAAGAACTGACCGAACAGAGGCCCAATCGCCGGTCGCAACATCGCTAGGTTAAGTCTTTTTACCACTTGTGCCAGGCGATTTTTCGACCATCGCCACCCTACAGTTAGTGAGGAAAACCCATGACCACGAAGCTGAACGCCGCCGCCAAGTCGCTGAGCGCCGCACGACTGCACACCACCCTTGCCGTTACGGCAATCGTGGCATCGGCCGCAACCATCGCCCCGCCGCCAGCGGTCGCCAAAGACAAACTTCTTCTCAAAACGCCAATCGCGTTCGCCACAGCCCTACCAGGTTTGGGATCGCCAATTCCGCGCGTTGCCAAGCAGATCAAGCTCATGTCGGGCGGGACACTGCGCATGAAGGTCTATGAGCCAGGAAAGCTCGTGCCACCATTTGAGATTCTCGGTGCCGTTTCATCCGGCAAGATCAACTCCGGCTACACCACGTCCGGCTACTGGGCCGGCAAGATTCCAGCCGCGCCCCTTTTCTCGGCCGTCCCATTTGGTCCGGAGGCCGGTGAGTACATGGCCTGGCTCTACTATGGCAATGGCCTCAAGTTGTATCAGGAAATGTATGACCAGGCGGGTTACAACGTGCATGTCATCCCCTGCGCGATCATTGCCCCTGAAACGTCCGGCTGGTTTGCCACGGAGATAAACTCACCCGACGACCTGAAGGGTCTGAAAATGCGTTTCTTCGGTCTTGGTGGCAAGGTGATGCAGAAGCTTGGGGTCGCAACCTCGCTCCTGCCCGGAGGCGAGATCTTTCCTGCCTTGGAAAAAGGAGCGATCGACGCAACCGAGTTCTCAATGCCTGCGATCGATGCTCGCCTCGGCTTCCATAAGCTTGTGAAATTCAACTACTTCCCAGGCTGGCACCAACAGGCAACCGTCTTTGAGGTGCTCATCAACAAAGACGTCTGGAACGGAGCATCCGCTCAACACAAGGCGATCCTGGAGAATGCCTGCAAGGCATCGATGGCCGACAGCTTTGCTGAGGGCGAAGCAATCCAGCATGCAGCCATGATCAAAAACGTCGAAAAGCACGGCGTGCAAATCAAGACCTGGAACGATGACATGCTGGCGACGTTCCAAAAGACGTGGAACGAGGTCGCCGAAGAAGAAGCCAAGAACGATGCGTTCTTCGCAAAAGTTCTTGCTGACCTGAATTCCTTCAGAGAGGGTTATCAGGTCTGGAAGACCAACGCCTTCCTGCCACGTCAATAAGCGGTTTTTCGGGCGGTCGTCGGTCACGACGGACCGCTGACCGCCCGGCCCGGTGAAGTCTCTTCGATTACGGCGAAGCCCCCGCTTCGATCTTGGCCAATCATGCGGCTTTGACCGCATCCGCGCCGGAAGGAACCGCCTGCCATGTCACAGACCGACCCTTCAAAACCGATCAGTGATCCGGTCGAAACCTACGAAGAAATCCTGGAGCAGCGCGACAGCGACAAGCAAAGTTTCGCAACAACACTGGACGCCATCGTGAGGTGGGTCGGCTATACGGTCATGTGGGCGAACGTTGCGCTCGTGGCCGCGATCATCACCCAGGTCTCGCTCCGCTATCTCTTCGATCTCAATTATCCAAAGCTCGACGAGCTGCAATGGCACCTTTACGGCCTGACGACCATGGTGGGCTTGAGCTTTGCCATGGTTCAAAACACGCACGTGCGCGTTGACGTGCTCTACACCGGCTTTCGCAGCGACGTAAAGCGCGTGATCGAGATCGTCGGCATCCTGCTGCTGCTCGCCCCATTCATTTATCTGATGGTCGATCAAGGCTTCGACTATTTCTATGAATCCTGGAGGGTCAACGAGCGCTCGGATAGCCCGACAGGCCTCCCGGCACGCTGGGTGTTCAAAGCCGTCATCCCGATCAGTTTCGCTCTTCTGGCCTTAGCAGCCATCGCGCGTCTGCTCCACGACACCCATGCACTTCTGACAAGACCGCGGCGCGAAGATGGGATGGGCTACCTGCCAATCCTGATCGTTCTGGCAGTGACGGCGCTGGCGACCGTGCTTTTTTCCTACCTTGTCGAAAGCACGGAGGAAAAACTCGTCATTGCGATGTTCATGACGTTTATCGGCCTCCTGTTTGTTGGCTTCCCGGTCGCCTGGGTTCTCGCGGGAACCGGCGTCCTCTACTGCGGTATCGCGTTCCTGTTCGATAACGGCTTCATGGCCTGGACTGGCCTGGAGGAAACTCTGACAGGACTGGACTACCTGAGCTTGGGCGCGACCGTGAACCGGGTCTACGCAACCATGTCGAATGCCGTTCTGGTTGCACTCCCGATGTTCATTTTCATGGGCCTGATGTTGGATGAGAGCGGCGTCGCCAACCGCCTGATGACATCGATGCAGCGCCTCTTCGGCGGCCTGCGCGGCGGCCTTGCGATTACCGTTACGGGCATCGGCATCATCCTCGCCGCATCCACGGGCATCATCGGTGCATCCGTCGTCCTCCTGGGCGTACTCTCATTGCCTGCCATGGTCGCGCAGAACTACTCCAAACCGCTTGCCACCGGCACGATCGCGGCTGCCGGCACGCTTGGCATCTTGATCCCGCCCTCGATCATGCTGGTGATCATGGCTGACCAGATGGTCCTCTCGGTGGGCGACCTGTTCATGGCAGCTCTCCTGCCAGGCCTGATCATTGGCGCTCTTTATCTCGTCTATATTCTGGCGTTCGGCTTGCTGTTCCCCTCTGCCGCGCCCGCACCCGAGAATGCCAAGGCACCGGGGTTTGCCGAGCTCCTGGATGTGCTGATTGCAGTGCTACCGCCGATCCTCCTGATCCTTGCGGTACTGGGGTCGATCTTCGCCGGCCTGACAACGCCGACGGAAGCCTCCGGTGTCGGCGCCTTCGGAGCGACACTCCTGGCGCTCGCCTATGGCAAGCTGAACTTGAAGAAGCTCACCAACGTCTGCATCTCGACGTTCAACACCACGGCTTACATCTTTGCGATTTTCATCGGCGCCACTGTTTTCTCTTACGTGCTTCGCGAACTTGGCGGCGATGAGCTGATCGAACAGATGATTCAGTCGACCGGCTTTGGCGCCGAAGGCACCATCATTCTCATCTTGTTCATCGTCTTTCTGCTGGGTTTCGTGCTGGACTGGATCGAGATCACCTTGATCGTGCTGCCGCTGATGCGCCCCATCGTTAATGCACTGGGTCTCGACATCCCGGGCTTTGACGCCATCGACGAACCTCAGCTCGTTTGGTTCGTGATTCTCGTTGCGGTCACCCTGCAGACCTCGTTCCTCACGCCACCTGTCGGTTTTGCGCTCTTCTATCTCAAGGGCGTGTGCCCCCCTGAAGTGAAACTAACCGACATCTACAAGGGCGTGATCCCCTTCGTCATCCTGCAGCTGGTTGGATTGGGAATCGTCTTCGCCATGCCCTGGCTGGCAACCTGGCTGCCGTCGATCGCCTTTAAGTAAAGCAGACCTTGAACAAGCCTGGACCGACTGCACCCCGGTCCCGGCACAAGGGAGTGAAAACAATGACAGACCACCACTTCATCAAACAACTCACTTCGATAGTTGGAGGAAAATTCGTTCACACCAGCGCATCGGCGACAGCGCGCTTTCGCAAGGGCTGGCGCTCCGGCGAAGGCGAAGCCGAAGCCGCCGTTGAACCGGGCAACCTCGTCGAACTCTGGCGCATCCTTCAAGCATGCGTGGAACACGACCGAGTTATTATCATGCAAGCCGCCAATACCGGCTTGACCGAAGGCTCGGCTCCAAACGGTGAGTATGATCGCCCCGTTGTCGTCATCAGCACGCTGCGCCTGAACAAGATCCACCTTCTCGATGAAGGCCGCCAGATCGTTTCGCACCCGGGCGGCACACTCTTCAAACTCGAAAAGCTGCTCGAGCCATACGGGCGCCAACCCCATTCGGTGATCGGCTCATCCTGCATAGGCGCATCGATCATGGGCGGCGTCTGCAACAACTCAGGCGGTGCGCTTGTCCGGCGCGGCCCCGTCTACACGGAACTGTCCGTCTATGCGCAAAAGCGCAATGATGGAAGCCTGGTTCTGGTGAACCATCTTGGAATGGACCTTGGAAACGAACCCGAGGAGATCCTGGGCCGGCTTGACCGGGGCGAAATCTCGGACGCTGATTTCCAACCGACCGACAAGCGCGCATCCGACGACAGCTACGCTGACCGCGTCCGCGATGTCGACGCCAACACTCCGGCGCGCTTCAATGCAGACCCGAGAACCCTTCACGAGGCGTCGGGGTGCGCGGGCAAGCTTGCTGTCTTTGCGGTTCGTCTCGACACGTTTCCCTTAGAGACCGGCGAAAAAGTCTACTACGTCGGCACGAACTCGACAGCTGACTTGAGCGCTCTACGCCGCCGGCTCCTCACAGAAATGGACCCGTTGCCGATCAGCGCCGAGTACCTCCATCGAGACATCTTTGACATAGCGCGCGTTTACGGCAAGGACACGCTTCTCCTGATCCATTGGCTTGGCACCGACGCGCTGCCGGCAATCTTCAAGTTGAAGGGACAAATGGATGGTGTCTTTGATCGCATCCCCATCCTGCCCAAGAACCTTATCGACCGAACGATGCAGTTGGTAACGCGGGTTGTGCCGGAAGCTTTGCCAAAGCGGATGCTGCAGTACCGCGAACGCTTTGAGCACCACCTGATCTTGAAGGTCAGCGCAGGTCAGTCGGCACAAACAGAAGCAATCCTCAACGATGTGCCTGGCAAGGACGGTTGGTTTCTTTGCGATGCAGCAGAGGCCAAAAAGGCGCTTCTTCACCGCTTTGCTGCCGCCGGCGCTGCCGCCCGTTACGGTGCCGTCCACCCCGGCAAGGTTGAGGACATACTGGCTCTCGATATCGCACTGCGCCGTAACGACGAAGAATGGTTCGAAGAACTGCCCGAGGAAATCGAGCGCGACATTCTCATCAAGCTCTACTATGGCCATTTCCTTTGCCACGTCTTCCACCAGGACTATGCCATACGCAAAGGCGCTGATCCAAAAGCGGTCAAGAACAAGATGCTGGAATTGTTGGACCGGCGCGGTGCCGAATACCCGGCCGAACACAACGTGGGTCATCTCTACGCGGCCAAGCCACAGCTCGCTGCCTTCTATGAAGAGCTCGACCCGACGAACTCGTTCAATCCAGGCATCGGCAAGACTTCGAAACAACAGCGCCGCCCTGAAGCCCCGCCTGTAGTTCTGGCCGAAAACGACAGCAGTACTGACTCACAGACAAGAGGAGGTGCAGTAACATGATGGCCAGGCCTTCGGGCAATCGAAGACTCAACCTGAAAAATCACACCCCAGAACGCTAAGGAAACCGCAGAAATGTTCCAAGTCCGACTACACGGCCGAGGTGGCCAAGGTGTTGTCACGGCAGCGGAGTTGCTCTCTATCGCCGGCTTCACCCAAGGCAAACATGCCCAGGCTTTTCCCTCATTCGGATCCGAGCGCACCGGTGCGCCAGTCGTTTCTTTCTGCAGACTGGACGACAAGGAAATCAGGCTCCGCGAACCGATACACGAACCCGATTGCGTGATCGTCCAGGACCCCACGCTGTTTCATGCGATCGACGTATTCCAGGGGCTGAAGCCTGGTGGCTACGTCCTGATCAACTCCGGTAAGAGCGTAGAGGAGCTCGGCGTCGCGGAGCAGCTGAAGAACGTCCCCCGGGACCACATTCGCGGAGTCAACGCGACGGAGCTGGCCATTCGCCATGTCGGCCGGCCGGTCCCCAACGCCGCGTTGCTTGGCGGTTTCGCCGCGATCTCTGGTCAAATCACTCTCGAGGCCGTGGAAAAGGCCATCGCAACGAAGTTCGGCGGCCGCATTGCTGCTGGAAACATTGAAGCTGCACGCGCAGCCCACGCGGCCGCGCTTGGAAAGGAACTGGCCAATGCTCAAACAGCTTGAGGGAAGTCACGCCGTTGCAGAGGCCGTCGCGCTTTGCCGGCCGGAGGTGATCTGCGCTTATCCAATCAGCCCCCAGACGCACATCGTTGAGCGCTGTGGCGAACTCGTACGAGAAGGGCGCGTCGGCAACTGCGAGTTCATCAATGTCGAAAGCGAATTTGCGGCACTCTCAGTCGCAATCGGGTCATCAGCAGCGGGCGCGCGCAGTTATACAGCGACCGCCAGCCAGGGCCTCCTATACATGGCCGAAGCGGTGTACAACGCAGCTGGTCTCGGCCTTCCAATCGTTATGACCGTCGCCAACCGCGCGATCGGTGCCCCAATCAACATCTGGAACGATCACACCGACAGCATGTCGATGCGTGACGCCGGCTGGATCCAGTTGTTCGCGGAAACCAATCAGGAAGCGCTCGACCTGCACATCCAGGCTTTCAAAATCGCCGAACGGCTCTCGTGTCCGGTCATGGTGTGCATGGACGGCTTCATTCTCACACACGCTTACGAGCGCGTGGATATGCCTGACCAGGAGACCGTCGACAAGTTCCTGCCACCGTTCGAACCCCGACAGGTGCTTGACCCCGCCAACCCTTACTCCATTGGCGCAATGGTGGGTCCAGATGCCTTCATGGAGGTACGCTATCTTGCCCATGACAAGCAGGTCCAGGCACTCGAGGTGATCCCGGAGGTCGCCGCCGAATTCAAGACGCTGTTCGGACGTGACAGCGGTGGGCTAATGCACGGCTACAAGGTCGATGACGCGGAAACCGTCATCGTAACATTGGGGTCTGTCGCTGGCACCGTGAAGGATACCGTCGATCAGCTCCGCGAAGGCGGCACCAAGATAGGGGTGGTCACAATCGGGTCATTCCGGCCATTTCCGTTACAGGCACTGCGCAAGGAACTCAGCGGAGCAAAACGCATCGTTGTTTTGGAGAAGTCCCTGGCCGTTGGTTTCGGTGGCGTCGTCGCAAACAACATCATGATGGCGATGCAGGGCAGCGGCATCCATGTCCATACCGTGGTCGCAGGACTCGGCGGCAGGCCGATTACCGTGCCGTCGCTGACGACACTGTTTGAATCAGCCCACGCCGACAAACTTGAGGATCTTCATTTCCTCGATCTGCGCCGGGATGTTGTCGACGCCGAACTTGCGCGCCAGCACGCTCAAATCGGAGCTGGGCCGATCGCCGAAAACATCCTCAAAAGCCTTTACCGCGATGAGGCTTCCGCCGCGAACGCCAGCTAGGAAAGAACGAGATCATGCCCTCGAACGAAGACCTCTCACCGTCCCAAAAGGTCAAGTTTTACCAAAAGGGAACCTTCACCGTCGGCAACCGGCTGGTGAACGCCGAAACTCGGTCCGTGCAGGCCAGCATGGACCGCAGCAACGCGATTACATCCGGCCACCGCGCCTGTCAGGGGTGCGGCGAGGCCTTGGGCGCACGTTATGCGCTCGATACCGCGATGCGTCTGACCGGCGGCAAGATCATGGCCGCGAACGCGACCGGATGTCTTGAGGTTTTTACCACCCCGTACCCGGAAACGTCCTGGCAGATCCCATGGATGCATTCGCTTTTCGGCAATGCCCCGGCCGTTGCAACCGGCATGGCCGCTGCGATGAAGGCCAAGGGGCGCGACGATGTCCGTATCATCGCGCAAGGCGGCGACGGAGGTACCGTCGATATCGGGTTCGGCTGCCTGTCTGGCATGTTCGAGCGCAACGATGACGTCCTCTACATCTGCTACGACAATGAGGCTTACATGAACACTGGCGTGCAGCGCTCGGGGGCAACACCGGGTGGCGCGCGCACGGCAACGACAATGCCGATCGGCGACCACCACGGAAACGGGTTTGGCACGGGCAAGAACCTGCCAAAGATCGCAATGGCCCATGACATCCCCTATGTGGCCACCGCCTCCGTCGGCTACCTTCAGGACCTGGAAGCGAAAATCACGCGCGCAATGGAATTCCGCGGCGCGCGCTACATCCACATTTACGTGCCATGTCCGTTGGGTTGGGGTTCGGCCAGTGACCAGACCATCAATCTTGCACGGCTCGTCGTCGAGACCGGGATGTTCCCGCTGTTCGAAGCTGAATCCGGGCGCGTCACGGCAAGTAAGGCCATCCGCCGCCGGGTGCCCGTAACTGAGTATCTCAAACCGCAGCGTCGCTTTGCTCACCTTTTCAAGTCGGAGAAGGGCCAGGAGGCCATCTCCCAGCTGCAAGCCAAGTGCGACGCCAACATCAAGGAGTTCGATCTTCTGCGTGAAGACGAGGAGACGCTGGCATGACCGTTCCAACGACCGCACCATTCGCCATCACATTAGAGGTTGGCACCAGCCTGGAAAACCAAACGGGGTCCTGGCGCACTGAACGTCCGGTCTACCTGGACCGCCTCCCGCCGTGCAACGACGCTTGCCCGGCCGGCGAGAATATACAGGCTTGGCTCGCCCATGCCGAAGAAGGCGACTACCACGCCGCCTGGCAGGAAATCATGCGCAACAACCCACTACCGGGGATCATGGGTCGCGCCTGCTACCATCCTTGCGAAGGCGCATGCAATCGCAAGGACATCGACACGGCGGTGAACATCCACGCCGTGGAACGGTTTCTCGATGACGAAGCAATCAAGAAAGGATGGAAACCTGAAGTCATCGGCGAACCCAGCGGCAAGAAAATCCTCATCGTTGGGGCAGGACCGTCGGGCCTGTCCGCGGCCTATCATCTGCGCCGCCTCGGTCACGATGTAACTATCTATGAAGCCGGGCCCATCGCCGGCGGCATGATGCGTTTTGGCATTCCCGCTTACCGCCTGCCGCGCGACATCGTCGAAGCCAACATCCAGCGGATCGCCGACATGGGCGTTGAGTTCGTCCTGAACCGCAAAGTCGAAGACATCGAGAAAGAAAAGGCCGACGGCGGTTTTGATGCAGTCTTCCTCGCCATCGGGGCGCATCTGGCCAACCGGGTCAACATCCCGGCAGCGGACGCCGGCCGTATCCTCGACGCAGTCAATGTCCTTCGCGAGATGGAAACAGGCGAAGAGGCCCCGATGCTCGGCCGCCGTGTCGTTGTCTACGGCGGGGGCAATACAGCCGTCGACGTGGCCCGCACAGCCAAACGGCTCGGGGCTGAAGAAGCCGTGATTGTCTATCGCCGCACCCGCGAGCAGATGCCCGCGCATGACTTCGAGATGGATGAAGCCATGGAAGAAGGCATCGTCGTCAATTGGCTCACGACCATCAAGGAAATGGGTGAAGACAAGATCATGGTCGAGCGCATGCGTCTGAACGAAGACGGCCGGCCCGTACCCACCGGCGAATACGACGAGATCGAAGCCGACACGGTCGTAATGGCCCTTGGCCAGAACGTCGACACTTCATTCGTTGAAAAACTCGAAGGCGTCCAAATCGCCGACAAGACGATCCAGGTGAACTCACAGATGATGACGGGCCACAAAGGCGTCTTCGCAGGCGGCGACATGGTCCCTTCTGAACGCACGGTGACCGTTGCTGTCGGGCATGGCAAACATGCGGCGCGCTGTATCCATGCGTGGTTGCAGGGCGGATTTTATCAGGCCGAATCTCGGCATGAAATTGCAACGTTCGATAAGCTCAACACCTGGTACTACGCCAATGCACCCGAGACCGTGCAGAAGACGCTCGACATTGCCAGGCGCCAGACAACATTCGGCGAAGTCCTCGGCGGACTCGATGAAACCAACGCGCTCTACGAAGCGCGCCGATGCTTGTCATGCGGCAACTGCTTTGAATGCGACAACTGCTATGGCGTCTGCCCGGACAATGCCGTCATCAAGCTCGGCCCCGGCAAGCGTTTTGCGTTCAATTACGATTTCTGCAAAGGCTGCGGCATCTGCGTAACCGAATGCCCGTGTGGTGCCATCAAGATGGTGCCGGAAGAGCTGTAACCGCAGGCCGGCTCTTTTCGCCTATTGCACGAATGGCACGGATCGGCCGCCCGGCTCTGAACCGTCGCCATTCGCATGGCAGGCAGAACCCACGCAACGCAGAACAAGGGCGCGGCGCCGGCGCGTCGCGTCCGCCTTCCGCCGCGCAAACGATGACCTCGTGCTTGAAGCCGTACCGATGGGCCGGTAGGCTGGGATCGACAAATCATGCCGCTTTCCAACCAATATGCCAGCAGAACCACATTTTGAAATCGAATACTGCAGTCGTTGTAACTGGGGCTTGCGCGCGAACTGGATGGCGCAAGAGATCCTATCGACATTCGCCGCGGAAATCGGCTCGGTGACATTGACGCCGGACCGCAACGGAGGGCGTTTCGATATCTATATCAACGGCGAGCTGATATGGTCCCGGCATGAGTTGGGCCGTTTTCCCGACGTCAAGGAACTCAAGCAGCGTGTTCGTGATCATATTTCGCCAGGGCGCTCACTAGGCCACTCAGACATCAAACCGACCGACTAGATTTCCAACCGAGTGGGGACAGCAGTAGTGTTAGCAATAGAGGTGTCATTGGGCCACCCACGAGCGCCATGGGCCTGACAACGGGCCGGATAATTCGCTACGGTTTACTTGCCGCCCTGGCTTGCCCGACGCCACAAAGCGCCGCGCAGGAGCCGGACGCGGCAGAGGACTGGCTGCGCCTTGCAATCAATAGACTCTGCGGCCCTGAGACGCTTTGGGGGCTGGAAGCCCAACAGGAGCTTCCGGGAGCATGGCTGATCTCCGAAGAACCAGAAGATCCGACCCGCTCGACAAATCGCATCGTGCAACGCTTCGCTCTACCAAGTGGCGAGGAGTTGCACATCATTCGCGTCCAGCCTCAGGGTAGGCTGCGCCGCTTCACGGCGGAAGTGCATCGGCCGGTCGAAGGGCAACTACGTCCCGTCGCCCAGGCCATGGCGGATGGAGCATGCAATATCGTCGCCGGCCGCCGCATTGTGAGGCATCCTTCCAGTCCGGAGGTCACGCTGGAACAATTGGACAGCGACCTATCGACGGTGAAGTGGTCCGAGACCTTGCAAACAGCTTGGCCAGCGGGGAATGATCCTGGCGGTCCGCGTGTCGCGCTGGTCGACTCAGGGTTGGCCTACGATCTCGACATCTTCCGAAATCGATTGGCGCGCGGCCCGGATGGCAAGCCACTGGGCTTCGACTTCTGGGACAATGACCCATGGCCCTACGATGGCGACGTATCGCGTAATGCATTTCAACCCATACGCCACGGGTCCGCAGTTGCATCGATTGTAGTGCGAGAGGCGCCTACAGCGGCACTTGTACCTTTGCGATACCCGCGTCCCGACATGTCGCGCATGGGCGAGATCGTCAACCATGCCGCCGCCGCCGGCGTTCGGATTATCGCGATGCCGCTTGGCAGCCGAAAAAAGGAAGACTGGGTCACCTTTAAGTCCGCCATGCAGGCCAATCCACAAATGCTCGCTATCGTCTCGGCGGGAAACAACGGCCGCGATCTCGATGAGCAACCGCTCTGGCCGGCCTCCTTCGGACTAAGTAATGTCATTGTCGTAACTTCGTCCGACGCGTTCGGCAGACTGGCCCCCGGGTCCAACTGGGGGCGCACCACCGTTGACATCATGCTGCCTGCCGAGAACGTTCCCGTTATTGACTTCCGAGGTGCCAAGGTGCGCGCGTCCGGAACCAGCTATGCTGTGCCTCGGCTCGCTTCCCTCGCGGCCCGAATTCTTGCCGAGGAACCTGAGCTCACGACCGACGAGCTCAAAGCGCGGCTGTTCGACCGCGCAACGCCCTCACCCTATGAAGGCGATGTGGTCGCCGTTGGCTGGATACCAGATCCACTCAGGAAATAGCTCATCTTCGAGGCGGTGTTCGCGGCGGCCGATCGATGAAGCGGCGTGCCGCCTGCGCCTGGCGGGGATCGACCTTCAGCAGTTTTTGGTATGCGGCTTCAGCCAGCTGCGGCTCACCACCCCAGACACCCGACTGGATCGAGAACCGCAGGGCCTGCGGGTCATTGGGGAGGGCTTCCATCAGCCATTTCGCGTGCGGCAGCATCTGTGCGAACCGCCCCGCCAGTTGCAGGGAAACCAACAGTGAGATTCGCGCATTGATCGAGTTCGGAGTCTGTTGCACGGCTGCGTTGGTTAATCGGATCGCATCATCGAATGCCCGCGCAAATGCCAGCTGACGACCGGCCCGAAGAAGTAGGCTGGGGTTTTCAGACGCTGAGCAGCTTGAAGTCAGCGCCGACAACGTCGCCGGCTCTGGCCGCTGTCCCCGTCGCAGCCGCTGAGTCTTGTCAAGCGCGGCCTCACAAGCCTCCAATGCTTCGCCTAAAACCTTCTGGCTCTCTTCCGCGGCAGCGCCTTTGCGACCATCCAACAGGGCTTTGATGCCGCCGATTGGCAAAGCCTCGTTGCGGCCCTCTCCGCCGCCGACGGCAATACCAACCAAGCGGCCATCGCCATCGACCAGCGCACCGCCACTGACGCCCGGCTGCATCTGTGCGGCGACATGAATACGTCCAAGTGGTGCTCCCTCGGCAGGCTCGCTGAGAAGACGGCCGGGTTTAAACACTCGGATTTGCTTTTTTACAATGTCGGCTCCGACGACGAAATAGCGGCCATCGGCAGGATTAGCGTCAACCGGCGTTGGCGCCAGCACCAACCCATTGGGTGGCAAGCCGTCGACCTGCAGCAGCGCAAGGTCACCTCGGTAAGCCGACGCAATGACCCGGGCCTGGCGCTGCCCATTCGGCGTGTTCACGGTCGCATCACGGCGAGCCCCGATTGCGTGTCTGTTGGTAACGAGTAAGTCGTTGCCAATGCGCACGGCGCTTGCCAGGGGGTCGCGGCTCTCGATCGGAAAAACCGCCTGCCGAACGTCGCAGACTTGACGCGGATGCGGGCAGTCCGGTGTCGCGGCTGTCTGAGCTTCGGGTGCGGTGTCGACCTCCGCAGCCGTTCCATACGACAGCGTTGCGGTGCGCTTTCTTCCCGCCCTTACAAAGTCCACTTCAACACTTTCACCGGGCCGCACCAGTGCCAGCGCCGCAACGGCATCGCGCGGTGTGCGAATGCGACTGTCGCCGATGCGCGTAACAATATCGGGGGATTTGAGTCCAGCCGCGGCGGCCGCACCCTGCGCCGAAACCTTCGCAACACGAACGCCTACGGTGGTGGCCAGTTCCCTGCGCGACAGCCTTGCTAGACGCCAACCCGGAGCAAAATATTCGACTTGCCCGTCCGCGGCCAACGCCGAAACGACACGCTGCAACAAGCGCGCCGAGACTGCGAAATTTATGCCGATGTTGGTGTCCGCCTTGGCCGCGAAGATCGCCGAGATCATTCCGACAAGCCGGCCATCGGCATCAACCAGCGCGCCGCCGGAGCTTCCGGGATTCACAGCCGCGTCAGTCTGAATGAAGTCCTCCACGGCATTAAAACGTGCGTTGCTGACGCCG
The DNA here is from genome assembly GCA_029287535.1 of Filomicrobium sp. GTDB lineage: Bacteria > Pseudomonadota > Alphaproteobacteria > Rhizobiales > Hyphomicrobiaceae > Filomicrobium. Next base: position 1,641 of record JARFQY010000100.1, on the reverse strand, counting down.
ACGGCCGATACGACACCGCACGCCACGGAAAGGCCGAGGCCGTAGGCATTCGCGATAGCGCACACCGGCTGGGCCAACGACGGCTCGGGAGCGAATGAAAACTGCGGTATCTTGGTGTTGACAAGCAGCAGCGCGATGTCACTTGGCTTATCCCGCCCAACAAATTGGGCAGGCAAGATGCGTCCATCCGCCAAGCGCACGTCAATTCTTCTGGCGGCGGCAACCGCATGCAGTGCCGTTGCAATCAACCCGTTAGGGCCGACCACGACACCGGTGGCTTCAGGCGCGACCCCTGGCCTGGCCCCTTCGCCTCCGCGCGGCTTTCCGGGCCGATCAGGAAGGACCGAGACGACGGAGTCCTTGGCCGCGCCGATGTTGGCATGCGCCGGCGCCAACAGAAGTGTGAGCATGCCGATTGCCAAGGTAACAACATAGACTAGCCGGGCCATTGAGGCGCTGCTCCCAATTAGCTTCTTCCGTACCGTTTCTCAGCCGCTGAACTGCACTTGCACGGACCGCTTTGTTGATCGTTCCGACCACTATGGCTCGCGATCTCCGTTGCAGCAAATAACGATCTATGAGCTAAGGGGATAACCGGTTCGGCGGCCGTGAACGACACCAGTCCAATTCATCTTGGCAAAACTGGTGACCCACCTTGGATCGACATACCATCAAGGTTGGTGATCTTATTCGAAGCAGCGTAAAGCTCAGGCCTAACGCCATGAACCGAAACGAACCGGGATTGCAAGACACGGACAAAAGACACTGGTTGTGAATACCTTGGAAACGCTCTAGACAACGCGAAGGTACCCGGCCAAGCCGGTCTTCTGGTGCTCAATGACGTGGCAATGGAAGGCCCAGTCGCCGGGGTTATCTGCCTTGAGCGCGATATCGATGGTCTCGTTCTTCAAAAGCAGAATCGTATCGGTCCAGTTCCTCGCCAGTCGGCGCTTGTTTGAACGGATCGGCATGAAGACCAGCCCATGCAGGTGAATGGGATGCATGTTAGGGGAGTCGTTTCGCAACCGAAGCACGTAGCTCTTCCCCAGCTTCAACTCCGCAACCGGTCCCACATGTTTTACGGCGTCCCCTGGCCAGGGCTTACGGTCGATCGACCAGAACGTATAGCCGGTGCTCCCGCATAGGCCGTTGTTCTGCCCCTTGCCTTCCGGCGACCAGCCAAACAACAGCTCATGAACGCCGGCGGATGCCAGGTCAGGATGTGCGACCGGGTTCGCTGGCAGGGGACCAAGCTCCGCCAAATCCCTCTTCAGCGATCTTCCCACGGAGCGCAAAGTCGCAATCGATCGAAGCGTCTGACCGAACAAACCGCTCAGTGGAATATCCACGCCTTCGTCATCGGGAACGCGCAACGCAATATCGACCCGTTGCCCAGGGCTCAACCACAAAGGCACTTCTTTGGTTGGCCAGGGAACGGCCTCGTTCACCGGATGACCATCCCACGCGATAATCTTTCCCGGCAGATCGGGGAGCACAAGCTTGTAGATGCGCGTGGTGTCGGTCACGGCAATCCGTAATCGCACCAGGCCACCGGCCGGCACATCGTAGACGGGATTGATTTGCCAGTTTGTCGTTTGGGTGTTCCCGAGTGTTCCCGCCCTCGCCGCCCCCCTTGCGGTG
>JARFQY010000044.1 GCA_029287535.1 Filomicrobium sp. | reverse complement strand
GCATCAGCAGATATTTTGAGCGTCATCAGCAAATCAATGGACGACGCGCAACCGGTGTTCGACCGCATTGCGGAAAGCGCGTTGCAATTGTTTGACGGCGTTGGAGTGGGAATTCTTCTCGTGGAAGATGGCCTCATTCAGGTCAAGGCTGCGGTTGGTAGCGTCAATCTGGACGCGGCTCGCAACATGTACCCGATGCCGGTGAATAGGGGTTCTTTCACCGGTCGGGCAATCCTCGATAAAAAACTGATGAACGTAGCGGACGTTGAAGCTCCGGGGATTCCCGAGACAGCTAAGGAACTCGGACGAAGGCTCGGCTATCGCTCCAACGCAACTATGCCCATGATCAGAGCTGGTGTGGCGATAGGAACGATATCAGTCCATCGCGAAACACCTGGTGCGCTGAGCGACAAAGAAATCGGTCTCTTACGCACCTTCGCCGACCAGGCCGTGATCGCCATCGAGAATGCACGGCTGTTCAATGAGACCAGGGAGGCGCTGGAACAGCAGACGGCGATGGCCGAAGTGCTGGAGGTCATCAGCAATTCGGTCGAGGACACGCAGCCGGTCTTCGATAAGATCCTTGCCAGCTGCGAGCGGCTGATCAACTGTTCGGATCTGGTAGTGCTCACGGTTGAAACCGATTCTCTCGTGCACGTCCGTGCTGCGCGCGGTCCCCATGCTTTGATGGCTACACAGAAATACAAGCCGGTACCGATCGAGAGAACGGTCATCGCACAAGCGGTGCTCGAAGGCGACACGGTTCACATTCAAGATGCACTCGAGGGCGACGATGTACCCGCGCCGATCCGCCGGCTGGCCGCCAAGACTGGTAACTATTCGTGCCTGATCGCACCGTTGATCTGGCAAAGCAAGACGATCGGCGCGATTTACGTCGTCCGTTCATTCAAAGAGCGACAATGGCCACGGTTTACGGGCAAGGATATATCGCTGCTCGAAACATTCGCTGACCAGGCGGTTATTGCAATACAGAATTCTCGATTGTTCAACGAGACCAAGGAGGCGCTTGAACGGCAAACGGCGACCGCGAACGTGCTGCAGGTCATCAGCCGCTCAACCTTCGATCTCGAAACCGTGCTGCAGACCCTCACCGAAAGCGCCATGCGACTGTGTGGGGCGGATATCGCGGTGTTGTTCCAGCCGGACGGGGAGGGCAATTATCGACCCACCGCTTCGGAAAATATGTCGCCTAATTTTTTGGAAACGCTCCTTGAAAAGCCGATCAAGGCCGGAGATGGCTCCTTGACTGGCCAGGCGCTTCAGGAGAGGCGCGTCATGCAGATCGAAAACGTTCAAACCGCGGCTGGCTATCGTAGCGACCTGGCTGCTATCGCGAATTCCAAGACCATGTTGAGCGTGCCGCTGCTCAAGGACGGCGTGCCGGTCCTGGCGCTGACATTGGCCCGTCTTGACGCTAGCCGTGCGTTCACTGACCAGCAGATCGAACTGCTCACGACATTTGGTGACCAGGCCGTGATCGCCATTGAGAACACGCGGCTGTTCAACGAGACCAAGGAAGCCCTGGAGCAGCAGAAGGCCTCTGCCGAGATTTTGAGCGTCATAAGCAATTCCGTCGACGATGCCCAGCCGGTGTTCGACAAGATCCTCGACAGCTGCCAGCGGCTGATTCCAACGAGGGATCTGGCCGTGCTAACGGTGGACGACAATTCGCTGGTGCACATTGCCTCGGTGCGCGGCCCCTACGGCACCAAGTCGGCCGAGAGTTACAGGCCGGTTCCCATAGAACAGACGATCATCGCCGCCGCAGTCGAAAGGCGGCGGACCATACATGTCGCCGACGCTTTGGGAGGAGTGGACGTTCCTGTCGTGATCAGGCGAATGGCGGCAAAGATGGGAAAAAATATCTCATGCCTGGTCGCGCCGATGATGTGGCAGGAGCGCGAAGTCGGCGCGATCTTCGTTGCGCGCCCGTTCACCGAGAGCCAGGGTAGGCCTTTCACGTCAAAGGATGTAGCTCTCCTCGAGACCTTTGCAGGCCAGGCCGTAATCGCTATCCAGAACGCGCGGTTGTTCAAGGAGACGCAGGAGGCACGCGCAGCCGCTGAAGCCGCCAACGAGGCCAAGAGTTCGTTTCTTGCCACCATGAGTCACGAGATCCGCACGCCAATGAACGCCGTGATCGGCATGAGCGGTCTGTTGATTGACACCGAGCTTGATGCCGAGCAGCGGGATTATGCCGGCACCATCCGCGACAGCGGCGATGCGCTGCTGGGCATCATCAATGACATCCTCGACTTCTCCAAGATCGAAGCCGGGCATATGGACATCGAGATCCATCCATTTGATTTGCGCGAATGCGTCGAGTCCGCGCTTGAGCTTGTCAGCACGCGCGCCGCCGAAAAGCATCTCGACCTCGCCTATATCTTCGAGGGTGAACTGCCGACGGCGATCACAGGGGATCTCACGCGCCTGCGCCAGATCCTGCTCAATCTGCTGTCAAACGCGCTCAAGTTCACGGACGAGGGTGAAGTTGTATTGACGGTGACCTCCAAACCCCTCGCGAACGACAGAATCGAATTGACGTTCGCGGTCCGTGACACTGGCATTGGTCTAACAGAGCAGGGTATCGGTCGTCTGTTCCAGTCTTTCAGTCAGGCGGACTCCTCGACTACCCGTAAATACGGCGGCACCGGTCTCGGCCTTGCCATCTCGAAGCGGCTCGCTGAGTTGATGGGCGGCATGATCTCGGTTGAAAGCGAGGGCCCAGGCAGAGGTTCCATCTTCAGATGTACAATACAAGCGAGCAGGGCTGTTCTGCCACCGACACGTGAACGCGATCTTGTTGGCATGCAGATGGAACTCAAAGGCAAGAGAGTTCTGATTGTTGACGACAATGAAACCAACCGACGCGTCCTCGAATTACAGACCGCCAAGTGGGGCATGGTCTCGCATGCTTTGGAGTGTCCCAAGGACGCGCTGCGCCTGCTCGAATCAGACCAGGCCTTCGACCTCGCGATTCTTGACATGCACATGCCTGAGATGGATGGACTGAAGTTGGCACGTGAGATCCGCAAGCTCGATGCCAAGTTGCCGCTTGTGCTGTTCAGTTCGCTCGGGCGACAGGAGGCTGAAAACGATGCGGGTCTGTTCAATGCTTATCTCGCCAAGCCGCTTCGCCAGTCTGTCCTATTCGATACGCTGGCCGGGCTTCTGGCACGGGAGGTCGTGTCCAAGACGACGTCACAGCCGGTTGTCAAACCGCAAATGGATCCCGGACTGGCCGCACGCCATCCGTTGCGTATCCTTTTGGCGGAAGATAATGCCGTCAACCAGAAGCTGGCTCTGAGGCTTCTACAGCAGATGGGCTACCGCGCTGACCTGGCCAGCAATGGCCTCGAGGCGGTCGAGAGTGCTGAACGGCAGATCTACGATGTGGTTTTGATGGACGTGCAGATGCCGGAGATGGATGGCCTTGAGGCATCGCGACGGATTATAGCGGCATTGCCGGCCGACCGTCGGCCTCGAATCGTCGCCATGACGGCCAATGCCATGCAGGGCGATCGCGAAATGTGCATGGCCGCCGGCATGGACGATTATATTGCCAAACCCATCAGGGTCGATCATCTGGTCGCGGCTTTGATGCAGGTACCATCCCGCGAGGAGTGATTCCTAGGATGAGTGAAGACCCAATAAATCTTTCGGTATTTGCGGACCTGCAAGCCGCAACCGGCCCCGAATTCGCCGTCGAATTGGCGAACACGTTTCTCGAAGAGGCGCCGGGCATGATTGCCGAACTGCATAACGCGCGAGCAGTGGGTGACAATGAGCGGTTCCAGCGCGCAGCGCACTCGCTCAAATCAAACGCCAATACATTCGGGGCAGTTGCGTTAGCCGCTCATGCACGAGAATTGGAAGTCAAAGGCCTCGATGACGATCGGCTGCGCAACGACGACGCGTTGTCTCAGTTGGAAACGCTACTCGCAGAGGCCGCTGCTGCACTGAAGGCGCTCACCAATGTCTGAAGATGGACGTCGCCTTCTGATCGTCGATGACAACAAAGTCAATCGTCTCTTGCTGGCTCGTCACATCGATCTCCTGGGGCATCCGTTCGCTCTGGCGGAGAATGGCCGGGTCGCATTGGAAATGTTGCGGAGCGAGCCATTTGATCTCCTGCTGCTCGATATCGAAATGCCTGAGCTGGATGGCTTTACTGTGCTTGAGCAACTCAAGGCCGATCCTGCGCTTCGCGACGTTCCGGTAATCGTCACATCCTCGCTCGAAGGAATGGAGAACATCGTACGCTGCATCGAACTCGGTGCGGAGGACTATCTGCCCAAGCCCGTCAATGCCGTGCTGTTAAAGGCCCGCATAGGTGCCAGTCTCGAGAAAAAGCGCTTGCGCGATGAGCAGCGAGACTTGGTGCGGCGCTTTGCAACCCCCGAGGTCGAGCAGGATCTTCAGCAGTCGGGTTTTGCGTTGGGGGGCAAACGCGTCCGTGTCTCCGTTATGTTCTGCGACATTCGCAGCTTCACGGCACTCTGCGAGAGCCAGCCGCCGGAAGAGACCATTGAATTGCTGAACACGTACTACATGCTGATGTTCGATGCCATTGGCGGCCAGGGCGGTGTGGTTACGCTCATGATTGGCGATGGACTGATGGCCGTTTTCGGCGCCCCGTCGTCGCTCGACGATTGCGCTCACAGCGCCGTTGCCGCATCGCTGGAAATGGTCGAATTGATTGATCAGTTCAATCTCGAACGCACATCGACAAACAGGCCTCCGATCCACATCGGGATCGGCATTGCAACCGGTGACGTCGTCGCCGGCTATACAGGCACCCGCCAACGCGCTACCTATACATGCGTCGGTGACACGGTGAACCTGGCTGCGCGACTTGAAGCGCATACCAAGGTCGCCGAGCGCCGCATTCTCATTGATGGCGCGACTCGAAATGAACTGGGCGATGGCATATCGATCGAACCCCTCGGCGACGTGATGATCAAAGGCAAGGCCGCTACCGTCGACGCCTTCGCGGTCGAGACACCATAGAATTGGGCAGGTTGCTGCGCGGCTTATTTGTGGGCCGTACCTCGCTTAGTGGAACGCGGCAGCCGGCTGCAGCGCTTTAATTCCAATGGCGAAGAATCAGAGTTCCTGTGCAACTTCGTGCGGTGTGTGACTAGGGACCGAAAGTTGACCAACCAGACGTCCGAGTTTTGGCGGCAGCGGCCGAAACTCGGTCTCCCGGAGCGGGTGACCGCACGCTTCAAGTTGCCTTCAGGCTAGGCTGATCAGTCGTTGGGCAGCTTGGCGGAAGGGAAGAAGCTCAAAGCGCGGAGTGGCGATAGGCAGGCGGACCTCTCAAAAAGCGGCGCGCGGCCAGCCAAATGGATGCGGCTCGCAGCCTAGGCTACACAAGACAAGGCTTTAACGGTGACAGAGCGCGACTTCGACAGCTCACCGCACACGCGAATTGAAACGCTTCGTTTGGCGTTGGCATGGCCCGTCGCCAAGCGCTCGCTGATAATCATGGTCATTGTGGGGAGTGTGCTGAACGTCATTAATCAGGGCGACATGATGTTTGCCGGCGGAGCGGTAAACTGGTGGAAGGTCGTCCTGACCTATTGCGTACCGTTTTGCGTTGCTACCTATGGCGCATTCTGCGCCTTCAGAACTCTGGAGCGGGGGCGTGCAGACCCACAGCCAAACGTGTTGATGCGACCGGACGACGAACAAGCCGGCATTGCCGATGGTTCAACCGTCCCCTCTTGTTCTCGTTGGCGCGAGAAGGATAAGCGGCAGTAGGCCAAAGCTTGAGGTCATCGAAAGGCGACGTCTTTCTCGTTAGGACGCTTAGACGACCTCTGATCACAATCACGCCGGTGCCAATAAGGAGCAAGCTGAGTGCTGGAGCTCCAGTCACGGCCGGAAAGAGCAAGTCTTTACTTTTACGGATGAGGCCGGAAAGGAGCGGATTTCCAAGCTCGTCGTGGAATACAGGCACTCGCGCCGCGCTCGACCGTGACTTGGCGCGGCCATCTCCCCCTTTGAAAGACCCCGCCCCCCAACTTGACGCTGGACGGCCCCCTAAAGAGAGAGGTCGACCGAACCCTCAAAGCGCCTCAGGACTGCTTTCCGCTTAATCCCTGAGCCGGAGACGAAACCATCAAGCGTTGGCCAATGGCGAAAAGGGCCAACAGCCGGTCGGTTGGGCGTCAGTCGACCCAACCGCTTGCCAAGGCACTCGCCCAATCGGACATACCGGCGTGCTGAGCCATTTCGGCTGCGGCGCGACTGTCGTAAGGCACAAATCGCAGCGTGACGGACCAGGCATCGCGTTTGCGCTCGATGATCGCGTAGGAGGCATGAGGGGTGCCGATCTCTACCTTGTAGGGTACCGGCCCCCGTCCTCGGAAACCGGGCAGGCCAACACTGCCAGGATTGACGATCAGGCGGCCATCCGGCAATCGCACGACCCTCTGAATATGCGTATGACCGCAGAGGATCAGCGAGGCTTTGAGGCCGACTGCTTCGGCTTCGATCTCTTCACGTCCACTCGGGCGTACCGTGCCATCCGCGGTTGCCTGATCGAGCCAGAACTTCGCATCGTCTGTTGGTGTCGCGTGGCACAGGAATACGTCATCGTGATAGACAAGCGTTGCCGACAGGCTTGCGAGCCAATCGAAGTGCGTCTCACTGAGCTGTTGAAAATCGCTACGTTTCGAAGACCCAACTTTCTGGAGTTCCAAGAGACGGCGATCCTGATCGCCTCGGACCGACGGGAACCCAAGCTCCATCAACAAGTCTGCGGTCTTTGCCGCTTCGAGCGGACCACTCACGTGATCCCCAAGATTTACGAACTCCTGAACACCCAAGTCAGCCGCGTCTGCCAAAACAGCTTGGAGGGCGAAGCAGTTGCCATGAATGTCAGCAATCGCAGCAAATCTCATTGCTCAAGCCTTCCCGCGTAGCATGGCCGGGCCAGGGCAGGTCCTTGCCACCACGTTACGCGCACATGGGTACGTTGCGCCAGTTTGTCGCGGCTGCTACGGTCCGTGCCAGGGGGTCTGCCTATAAACAGGAGACCAAGATGAAAAGTTTAATTTTAGCCCTGGCGTTTGCCGTTTCGTCTAGTTGTGCGATCGCTGGCGACGCGCCAAAATTCTTCTCCGACACTTATCCCTCGCATGCGCTGGGAGCGGCGCTCAAATGGTATGGCACACTTGGTGGCAAGGACGCCAAGCTGGATGCCAAGGCGAGAGAGCTTGTTGCGCTTGGCGTGGCAGCTCAAATCCCCTGCACATACTGCGTTCATGCGCACACCGCTAAGGCGCGCGCAGCAGGTGCGACGGATGCGGAAATCCGAGAAGCCGTGGCAATGGCCGCCGCCGTGCGCCATTGGAGCACGATCCTCAATGGCATGAACTACGACCTTGAGGCGTTCAAGGCTGAATACGATAAGATGCTGGCTTCAAACTGAGTGGCTAGTTGTTGCGCGCAGATCCCCTAGACGTCGCGAAATCATACAGAATAGAATCGAGAGGTTTCTTATGACCGAAAAGATACCGCTCGTACTCCTGCCAGCGTTCATGTCAACGCGTGCGCTCTGGGAACCCCAGATTAATGCCCTCGCTGATATCGCCGAGATCACGGTAGTTGAGCTGACGCCCTATGACAGCGTTGTGAAGATGGCCGATGCCGTGCTTGACCGTGCCCCTGAACGCTTCGCACTTGCAGGCCTGTCGCTTGGAGCGTTTGCTGCTTTCGATATTCTACGTCGTGCGCCTGAGCGAATCATGCGGCTAGCACTCATCAGCACCAGTGCGAGAGCTGATGCCCCGGAGCGGCTTGCAGCGCGCAAGAAGCAGATCGAGGCCGTTCGTGCGGGCCGCTTCGAGGAGGTAGTCGAGGGTTTTCTGAAAGTACTCCAGCCTTCCGGCCAGCCATGGTCGCCGGAAGTGCTGGAGAGCGTTCGGCAGATGGTTCACGAAGCGGGGCAGGATTGCTTCTTCAGACAGCAGGACGCCATGAAAAATCGTGTCGATTCGCGTGAAATTCTCGGATCGATCGCATGCCCTACCGTTGTCATTCATGGTAGAGACGACCAATCCTGGCCATTTGAAAATGGCGATGAAATCGCACGGCTTATTCCCGGCGCACGCCTCGAGGTGATCGAGACTGCCGGCCACTTTCCGACGCTGAGCCAACCAGAGGCAACGACCGCAGCACTGCGTGCATGGCTCATCGAAAATTCGTCGTAAGCAGGGTTGCCCCTCGGTGCGTCGTCGCCGGCCAGCCCGCAGTTGCGTTGAAGACTTAGTTTTTGTGCTGCGGTGCGCTTTCAAAGCTCGTCCGAAAGTCTCGAAGCTATAGCAGAGGTCGCGATGCAAATCCTGGTGCTCGGAGCCGGCGCAGTCGGCGGCTACTTTGGTGGTCGCATGGTAGCGGCTGGATCAGATGTAACTTTCCTTGTGAGGCCAAGACGGGCCGTGCAACTCAGAAATGGCCTAAAGATCGAGAGTCCGCGCGGCGATATCACGGTTCCTGTAAAGACGCTGACCGAGGAAGATGTCGATGGCTCCTTTGACATGATCATACTGTCTTGCAAGTCATACGGGCTGACTAGCGCGCTTGACGCGATTGCTCCACATGTCAGTGACGGCACGTTCATACTTCCGCTTTTGAACGGCTATGCTCACATCGAGCAGCTAGAAAACCGATTTCCGCGAGCAATCGTTCTGGGGGGCACGGCTGGTATTGTGGCGACATTGACCGAGGACGGCACAGTCCGCCAAATGCATCCGAACCAACTGATTGTTTTTGGTCCGAGACACGGCGGCTCCGAGCGTCAGGAGGCACTCGAAACACTCGTTTCAGAGATGAGACGGGCCGACATCGATGCGGCGCTTAGCACGAACGTCGACCAAGCCATGTGGGAGAAGTGGACTTTCCTGGCAACGCTTGCCGCTGCGACATGTTTGATGCGCGGTTCTGTCGGAGAAATCCTCGCGACGGAGCACGGCGAGACAGTGATCAGCGGTCTATTCGACGAATGCAACTCCACGGCAGGTGCGGAGGGATACCCGCCAGGGACATCGCGCGCCCAGGACTATCGCCGCTTGCTATTCGACCGCACGTCAACAATTACGGCGTCGATGCTACGAGACATGCACGCTGGCAATCCGACCGAAGCGGATCACATCCTTGGCGACATGATATCCCGAGCCAAAAAGCATGGAGTTGATACGCCGTTGCTAGAGACGGCTTACACGCATTTGCAGGTTTACGAAAACCATCGTCACTCCTGATGCCTGGCTAGATATCATCATGGCTCTGCTTCTCGCAGAACAATGTGGCGCCTGCTCATGTTTGCTGGCCCGTGGTGGCACGCTCGAAGGACCGTTTCGACCGTGGGTTGTTGCCGGACAACTTGGGTCGGAGGGAGAGGTCGTTAAATCGTTGACAATTCATATGTGGCAAAGGTCAGTGGCGAACAGTGCCGCTCGCAGGCAAATGGAAAGTGCGCCTATCCAAATAAGCTCGAGAAGCCGTGTCGTAGTCTCATGACATCCAATCGCGAAAATCCCGAAGCTGCCCTATCCGTAGCCTCAGTTTCGCATGTCTTTGGCGAACGCAGCGCGCTTCGCAACGTGACGTTCGAGATTGCCCCGGGGCGCTTTGCGGCCCTGTTGGGATTGAACGGGGCCGGTAAGACGACACTGTTTTCGTTAATCACGCGCCTGCTCGCGCTGCAGCAGGGCTCAATCAAGGTCGCAGGCTTAGACGTAACGCGGATGGGCAGTCGCGCTCTGGCGCCGCTTGGTGTGGTTTTTCAGCAGCCGGCGCTCGATCTTGATCTAAGTGTGCGCCAGAACCTCAGATACTTTGCGGCGTTGCAGGGGCTGTCGAGAGCAAGCGCAGACGATCGCATGATGCGAACGCTGGAGGATCTTGCCATGCCCGAGCGTATCGATGAAAAGGTGCGAGTCCTCAATGGGGGGCATCGCCGTCGTGTCGAAATTGTTCGTGCGCTAATGCACGAGCCGAGCGTGCTGCTTCTTGACGAGGCAACGGTCGGTCTCGATGTCCCGACCCGCGCAACGATCGTCGACCATGTCCACAATCTCGCGTCCGAGCGCGGCATCGCGGTCCTCTGGGCAACGCATCTAATCGATGAAATCCGAGCTGCGGATGACCTGATCGTGCTGAATGCCGGTCAGGTGATCGAGAGCGGCCGTGTGGGGGAGGTCGTCAGCCGAGTCGGGGCGGCCGATCTTGCCGGCGCCTTCCATGGCCTGATCGAAAAGGACAGCCTGAGTCCGAGCCGTAAGGATCCCGCGTGATGACGGCGCTACATTATGGCCGCGCATTTGCCGGAATCGCTGAACGCGAGTTTTTGCGCTTCTTTCAGCAAAAGGAGCGTTTTTTCGCCGCCCTCGTCCGCCCTCTCGTGTGGCTGCTCATTTTCGCAACGGGCTTACGCGCGGCTTTGGGCGCCTCAAGCCTTCCCCCCTATGTCACCGATATAACCTATGAAGTGTACATCGTGCCTGGTTTGATGGCCATGGTCCAACTCTTTAACGGCATGCAGAGTTCATTGTCGATGGTCTACGACCGCGAGATGGGATCGATGAAGGTGCTGCTCACGACGCCACTGCCCCGCGCCTTCCTGCTCTTTGCCAGGCTGCTGGCTGGGGTGATCGTTTCGCTGCTGCAGGTCTATGCGTTCTTGATCATTGCACGTCTTGTCGGGATTGATGTGCCGTGGAGCGGTCTTCTCACCGTCCTGCTGCCACTCGTCCTGACGGGCTTGATGCTCGGCGCCCTTGGTATGCTGCTGGCCTCGACGATCAAGCAGCTTGAGAATTTTGCCGGCGTCATGAATTTTGTGATCTTTCCCATGTTTTTTGCCTCTTCGGCGCTTTATCCGCTCGCCAAGGTGCAAGAGTCGAGCCTCTTCCTGTATTGGCTCTGCCGTCTGAACCCGCTGAGCCACGCCGTGGAATTGATCCGCTTCGCGCTCTATGGCCAGTTCAATGTCATGGCGTTCGTGATCGTCTGTGGCGCTCTGGCCTGTTTTCTTGGCACGGCCGTCGTCGCCTACGATCCCGCACGGGGCCTCCAAAGTCGCAAGGATTCACCTTGATAGGCCTCTCAAGGCGACGTGTCGTTGAGAGCAGGACTTGCGCTGATCCTCGGGCTATTGCTATTTTGGGACCTGCGAAGCAATCCAATCTAGGCTAGAGGACGCATGCCATGAAGAAGGCTTGGAAGAAGCCCGAAATTCGAATTGAAGCGACGGGCATGGAAGTGACCAGCTACGAACAGACGGACATCGATAGCGAAATCCTGTTCTGAGGCGTGATCGTGGGAGTCGATCGCCGGCTCTCTCGCTGAACTTCGAAGACGCCGCAGCGATCTGAAGCGTATGAGACGCTTGGATCGCTGCGGCTTTGTTTACCCAGGCACCCTTCGCGCCAGAGACGCGTCTATGCATGTCAAGGTTCTGGGCTCAGCCGCCGGAGGCGGTTTGCCGCAATGGAATTGCGCAGGGCGAAACTCTGCGGCGACACGTGCTGTTGAAGCCTTCATCCAACCCCGAACTCAATCCTCGCTGGCCGTCAGCAGCGACGGCAAGCAATGGTTACTTCTCAACGCGTCCCCGGACATTCGTCAGCAGATCAACGCCTGCACGCAACTGCACCCAACCCCGCAAGATGGTCCCCGCAACAGTCCGATCAGAGCCGTCATTCTGACGAATGGCGATGTCGACCACGTCGCGGGCTTACTCACGTTGCGCGAAGGTCATGCCTTCCACCTTTACGCTGCGGAACGCGTCCTGTCCGTGCTGTCGGCAAACCCGATTTTCAATGTCTTGAGGCCGGATCTGGTCCCGCGCAAGGCGGTCACGCTGGATCGGCGGTGGGATGTCGAGGGCCCGAGCGGCCCTATGGGACTTTCAGCTGAAATGTTCGCTGTTCCGGGTAAGGTCGCCCTCTATCTGGAAGACGAAACGGCCGCCGACTACGGCTCGACGGTCGGGGATACCGTCGGATTGAAGGTGACACACGCTGAGACCGGCGCGTCCTTTTACTATGTGCCCGGTTGCGCCCGGCTCGATGAGAGCCTGCGCCAACGACTTTTGGGTGCGCAGCTGGTGTTCTTTGACGGCACGCTCTTCACGAATACCGAGATGCTCGATCAAGGTCTCTTGCCTAAGACCGGCGACCGTATGGGACACATGAACATGTCCGGACCTGAGGGCTCGCTCGCTGCGTTCAAGAACCTGAATGTTGCGCGGCAGATCTATATCCACATCAACAATTCAAACCCGGTGTTGCGCGAAGACTCCGCCGAACGGGCAGTGGTCGAGGCCGCCGGCTGGGAAGTCGCCTACGACGGCATGGAGATTTCTCTGTGAACGAGCTACTCACCCCGGAAGAATTGGAAGTGAGGTTCCGTGAAATCGGTCGCGACCGCTATCACTCGAACCATCCGTTCCACCACCTCCTTCATACCGGGCGCCTCAACAAGGGGCAGGTCCAGGCCTGGGCGCTTAATAGGTATTGCTACCAGTCGGCCATACCGCGCAAGGACGCAGCCCTCATCAGCCGCGCAATGGATCGTGAGCTCCGGCGCGAATGGATCCATCGCATAGCGGACCACGACGGTCGTGAAGCGGATGAGGGCGGGATTGACCGCTGGCTGGTTCTGACCACCGGACTCGGCCTCGACCGCGACTACGTGATCTCCATGGAAGGCGCATTGCCGGCGACCAAGTTCGCGGTCGAGGCCTATGTCCGCTTCGTGCGCGAAAACACTATGCTGGAGGCCGTCGCGTCATCGTTGACGGAACTGTTTGCGCCGACAATCCACCGCGAACGGATTTCGGGAATGCTGGAGCACTACGAGTTTATCACCGCTGATGTCATGAAATATTTCCGTCGACGGCTCGATCAGGCGCCCCGAGACGTCGCCTTCGCCCTCGACTATGTCAAGCGTCATGCGACGACTCCGGAACGCCAGCTTGCGGCGGAACGGGCGTTGATCTTCAAGTGTAACGTTCTTTGGAGTCAGCTTGACGCGCTCTACAGCGCCTATGTGGAGCCGGGGCGTATTCCGCCGGGGGCCTTCGTACCAGATAAGGACGTTTAGGGTTATGAATGACGTTCGGCGCCAGCGATTGGTTGTGACCGTCGATACCCGGCCTCAGCTTGCTCGGTTCGTGAAGCTGCGACACGACCCCGGTCGTGAGCGTTGGACCCTGCTTGCGCCGGAACGCGTCATGACACCAGATGACATTGCGATCGATGTCCTTAAACTGTGTGATGGAGAACGAACGCTAGGTGACATCGCCGCGATCCTCTCAAATGACTATGACGCACCACCTGAAGCGATCGCCGATGATTTGATCGAGCTGCTGCAGGGACTGGCCGACGACGGGTATCTCAAAGGATGACCACCGCGACGGATATGGATATCGATGGCCGCAACGTCATTTGCGCCACGGCTCCTGAGGGCCTGCTGGCGGAGCTGACCCATCGTTGCCCGTTGCAGTGTGCCTACTGCTCGAACCCGCTCGAACTCGATCGCCAGAATGCCGAGCTAGAGACGCAAGACTGGATCGATGTGTTTCGGCAGGCCGCGGAGATGGGGATTCTCCAGGTGCACCTTTCGGGCGGTGAGCCGACGGTCCGGCGCGATCTGGCCGAGCTCGTTCGCGAGATTGCTACGCTCGGCATGTATTCCAATTTGATCACCGCCGCCGTGACGCTGGATCGCGCGCGGTTTGTCGAGCTTCTGGAGAGCGGGATCGACCATGTGCAGATTTCGATCCAGGACACGGACGCAGCGAGCGCGGAACGGCTCAGCGCCTATCGAGACGGCCTCGCTAAGAAGCGCCAGGTTGCGATGTGGGTGGTGGAGGCCGACTTGCCGCTGACGATCAACGCGCCGGTCCACCGCCAAAATATCGATCGTCTGGAAGATCTCATCGCATTCGCCGTCGACCTCGGCGCGCATCGCTTGGAAGTCGCGCACATCCAATACTACGGCTGGGCGTATCTCAATCGCGCGGCCCTGATGCCGACCTATGAGCAGGCCCTGAGGAG
>JARFQY010000356.1 GCA_029287535.1 Filomicrobium sp. | reverse complement strand
CAAAGAAATCCGGCCAGCCGAGCGCCCAGAGGGTGAGGCCGCTAATGATGCACCAAGCCGCTGGAACGAGCATGCCCAACCAACGAGCGGCGCCAGTGCTTAGGGCGAGAACCGCCAATGTGACGATGGCCGTTGGATCGGTCGTCAATGCGAAAAATTCCGCGGCCTGCCAGGAACGCCCGGAAAGCGTCGCGATAAGTGGATAACCGAAAACCCCAAGTATGAGGACGAGCATTGCGATCACGCCGGCTGGCGTGGCCTGGAACATCGGATCAGGTGGAGGTCTTAGTGCAGCAACGACCAGCAAAAGTAATCCCTGGATCGCTATAATCGGCGCGATGTACTCAGCGGCCCAATTGATCGTTTGATACCGTGTCGCTAAGAACGCCCAGGCCACGACGAGCCAAGCGACTCCAAGGAGCGCATAGACGACTCTCCCGCGGAATGCGGTATTGCGGAAAACGCATGCGATGATCACCAAGCCTGAAAAGATCGCTACGAAATGTGCTGGCCACCACTCCGCATTGTGAAGCTCTAACAGGCGCTCATAGACCCTCGGTGAGAACAGCAACAAATCGGAAAGCGTGTAATTCGACCAGGCTGACATTAGAGCTGCTCGACATAGTCCGTCATTCGCTTCCGCATCGCTCGGTCCGGAAGGATGCCCGCAGCCGTTGCCAGGTTCTCGCGCACATGATCAACGCTTGTCGTCGCGGGAATAGCGCAGGTGACCGCCGGATGCGCGATGACAAACTTGAGGAGGAATTGAGCCCAACTCATTGCACCGATCTCGCCAGCCCAAGACGGCAGAGGTTTGCCGGAAAAACGGCGGATCAACTCACCCCGCTGGTAGGGTCTATTGACGATCACCGCAATGCCGCGTTCGCGCGCCATGGGAAGCAGGCGCGCTTCTGCTTCACGGTCCAGGATGTTGTAAGTGAGCTGCACGAAGTCGATGTCCTCGGACTGCATGATCTGTTCCAAGGTCCCATGACGCCGCCCATGCGAGGTGGTAACCCCGATGTGCTTGAGCCCGCCCGCCGCCTTTTTAGCTCTGAGCATGTCAAGGTGTTCTTCCCACGCCAATAGGTTGTGCACCTGCATGAGATTGAACCGTTCAACGCCCCACTTTCCGCGCGTCTTTTCCATCTGCTGGGGCCCGGCGGACGGTGAGGAGGTCCAGACTTTCTCGGCCGAAAACAGTTGCTGAGGGTAGCCGAGCTTGCTCAGGCCATAGCCAATCGTGTCTTGGGAAGAGCCATACATCGGCGACGAGTCGATCATGCGCCCGCCGTGTTGGAAAAATGCTCTGATGACGGCTGTGCACTCATCGAGCAGGACCGGGTCGTTTCCGACGTTGAAGGTGATCCAGCTGCCTAGCCCGACCAGCGGAATGTCCTCACCGCTCGACGGGATCCGCCGCAGAATTGGACCGGCAGATGCTGACTTTGAGGGATTGAAAGAAAACCCCGTCGCGCCGCCAGCAATTGTGGCCGCCACAAGAGCTTTGAGAACACTTCTTCGATTAGAAAGCATGATCAATGACATCCGACAAAGTTGCGGTTTAGCGCCATTCGGCCCACCATTTTATGTGGCGTCTCATGCTGCTCAAAAAAACACCTGCGCCAAGGATTGTGATGTCACGAGAGCCTCGCGGGTTGGCTTCGCATATCAGACATCACTGACGCTACGCAGTTGTGAGGTCGCGACGGCAAGCTTGGCGATGGTGAGTTGACCAACCTCGCGCAGTTCCGACGTCAATCGATCCGCGCGCTTGACGATCTCTTGATTGTCCTTTGCCCATGCCTCTACGCAATCGGCGCCGGGCTTGCCGCGACGCTGCAACGCGGCTGCGGCAATGGCGGACTGCTGAGACCGAAGATCGGACATCAGCCGCCCGATTGCGATGCGCTCCCAATGGTCGGCGGCAGGTAACTCGCGTGCCGCGGCTCGAAGCCAGTCCAGCTTGAAGCGTGCACCGGCAGCGAAATAGCTGGCTGTGACATCTTCGACTGGCCTGTCAAGGTCCGCCGCGACATCGACGACATCAAGCGCCCCGCCAAGGAATTCGAGCGCTACGACTCGTTCGGCCAGCGCCTCTGGAACGCCCGCCTTCACAAGTTCTGCTGTACGGGCCGTGAGCCGATCCATGAGATAGGGGGAAAGCAAGGAGTTGACGCTGGCGGCGATCGTCGCAACGCCGTCGGCGTAGCGCGAAATTGCCTCGGAGATGGACCCGCCAATACTCGTCTGGAGGAGGCGTTGCGTTTGCGCAGCGGTCATATCGGACACGCTGAGATGCATCGCAACCTGGACCGGAGCCTCCACAGAATTGTCGAGCGCATTGATCTCATCGGTGAGTGCCGGCGCGCCGAACACGTGCCGCGCGATGACAAAGGCACGGGCGACCTCGGCGGGCCCCGCTCCGGATTCCTCGCGAAGGCGATTGACGAAAGCAGGCCCCAACTCGTTGACCAACATGTTGGCGATCGCCGTGGCCACGATTTCTCGGCGGAGGCGGTGGCCTTCAATGACGTTTTGATACCTCTTGCGGATCGGCGCTGGCATGTATTCATGCAAGAAGCGCAGGGTGAAGGCATCGTCTGGAACGTCGGAGTTAACCAGGTCCTCTGAAAGGTGATGCTTGGCATAGGCGAGCAAGACGGAAATCTCGGACCTGGTAAGGCCAATTCCGGCCTCCGCACGCTCCAAGAGAACTTCGTCGTCTGGCAGAAGCTCGACTTCTCGATCAAGTAGACCGTCGTCCTCCATCGCGCGCATAAGGCGAATATGTTCGTTGAGGAGCGACGATGCGCGTGCCTCAATCATGGAGATCGCCAGCGTCTGTTCATAGTTTTTTCGCAGCACGAGTTCGCCGACTTCGTCGGTCATTTGCTCGAGGAGCTCGTTTCTCTGCTTGCGCGTCATGTCTCCCGCGCCCTCGACGGCACTCAGTGCGATCTTGATGTTGACTTCGTGATCCGAGCAGGCGACGCCAGCTGCATTGTCAACGGCATCCGTATTTACCTTGGCGCCACGAAGAGCGAGCTCGACGCGAGCGCGTTGGGTGACGCCGAGATTAGCCCCTTCTCCCAAGACGCGAGCGCCGACTTCGTTGGCGTCAACGCGAATAGCATCGTTTGCTCGGTCTCCCGCATCTGCGTGTCGTTCGGAGGCCGCTTTGATGTACGTTCCGATGCCACCGAACCACAACAAATCTGCTTCCGCCCTAAGCAGGGCCTTCATCAGTTGCTGTGGGGTCGTCGCGCTCTCGGAAAGGCCGGTGAGTTTCTTGATTTCAGGTGACAACTCGACCGATTTTAGGCTTCTCGGGAAGACACCGCCGCCGCTCGAAATGAGCCGCTCATCATAGTCCTTCCAGCTTGAACGCTTGAGTTCGAACAGTCGCTTGCGCTCCTTAAAGCTCGTCGCCGGCTCGGGAGCAGGGTCGATGAAGATGTCACGGTGGTCAAAGGCGGCGAGGAGTTTGATCTGATCGGATAGCAGCATACCGTTGCCGAAGACGTCTCCCGACATGTCGCCAATTCCGATGACGCTAAAGGGCATGGATTGCGTATCATGGTCCAGTTCACGAAAGTGCCGCTTTACGGCTTCCCAGGCCCCCTTGGCTGTAATGCCCATGGCCTTGTGATCGTAGCCGTTCGACCCGCCCGACGCGAAGGCGTCGCTGAGCCAGAAGCCGTAGTCGGAAGCGACGTCATTGGCGATATCGGAAAACGTCGCTGTGCCTTTATCGGCGGCGACGACAAGATAGGGGTCGTCTTCGTCGCGGCGAACGACGCCTTCGGGCGGGATGACCTCAGCTCCGTCAAGATTGTCAGTGACGTCTAGCAGACCCGAGAGAAACGTCTTGTAGCAGCGGATGGCTTCGGTCTGGATCTCCTCGCGAGACCCGCTCAATGGAAGGTTCTTTGGAAAGAACCCGCCCTTGGACCCGACAGGAACGATCACCGCGTTCTTGACTTGTTGGGCTTTGACCAAGCCCAACACTTCCGTTCGGTAGTCCTCCCTGCGGTCGGACCAACGCAAGCCACCGCGCGCTATCGGGCCGCTGCGAAGATGGACTCCCTCAACCCACGTCGAATAAACGAAGATTTCCCGCCACGGACGCGGTGCCGGCAGATCGATGAGTTTCTCACTGTCAAACTTAAAGGAGAAATACGCCTTCGGCTGTCCGTTCCGTTGCGGCTGAAAGTAGTTGGTCCGTAACGTTGAAAGTACGGCGTTTCTGAATCGGCGGAGAATGCGATCGACGTCGAGACTCGCGACATTCTCTAGCAATGCATCGAACGCCTCGCTGATACGCGTCGCCTCTATTTCACGGGCCTTCGGTTCGAGCCGGGAGCTAGGATCGAACAGGGTGTAGAACAAAGCGACCAGCTCGCGTGCGGCATCGGGGTTGTTGGCCAACGCATCTTCCATGTAGTCGATCGAATACGGGATTCGTGCTTGACGTAGAAAGCGGCTGTAGGCGCGCAGCAAGGCCGTGTCACGGATCGATAGCCCCGCCAACAGGACCAACTGGTTGAGTGGGTCGTTGTCCACCTCGCCACTCCAGACCGCCGCGTAGGCATTCTCCAGATTCGTGCGCAGTGAACCGAGGTTGATTTCCGCCTCGGTCGTGGACGTCATATAGAAATCCTGTATCCAGATTTCGGTGTCTTGAAGCGAGACCTTGTAGGGGTGTTCTTCAAGGACGCGGAAACCCATGTTCTCCAGCACGGGCAGGCAATCCGACAGCGGCGCTGCACCTCCGTAGCGGTAGAGTTTGAAACGGACGGAGCCCTCCGAATCTTCAAGGCGGCGATAGAACTTGAGCCCAATAGGGTGTTCGATCGAAAGACGCTCCATCTCCTCGATATCCGCCAGGGCTGAGACCACCGGAAATGTCTCTTGGTAGGCGACGGGAAATCCGCCGCCATAGCGGGCATGATGGATATGGCCGCTATGCTCGCCGAGGCGCTCGACCAGCGCTTCGCGCAGCAAGTCCGACCAACTGCGTAGTGCCGTAACAATGCGCGCTTCCAGTTCGCGCACTTCGTGTTCGTTGATAGTGCCCACAGTCGTCGCGATGACGAAATGCACACGCGCCAGCGCCTCGTCGCCAAAGGACGGTGTCCAGGCGGCGACGCGGCCAGAGAAGGCGTCGGCTAGGATATCTCCAATCCGAATGCGGAGTTCGGTCGTGTACCGATCCCGCGGCACGTAGATTAAGCAAGACTGGAAGCGGCCATAGCGGTCAGATCGGACGAAGAGCTTGGTCCGCGGACGCGTGGCCAGTTTCAGCACTCCCAAGGCGTTTTCGGTGAGTTGGTCATCGGTGCATTGAAAAAGCTCGTCACGAGGATAGGTCTCAAGCACATTCATCAGTGCCTTTCCGTCGTGACTGGCAGAAGCAAAACCGGCCCGTTCCACGATGCGGTGGACCTTGTCGCGGAGCAGTGGGATTGCAGTCGGATTTCGGTTGTAAGCGGCCGATGTAAATAAACCTATGAAGGCGTGTTGGCCGATGGTTTGGCCGCTCGCGTCGTATCTTTTGACGCCGATGATGTCGAAGTGCGTGGAGCGATGAATCGTCGATTTTCGATTCGCTTTGAGAATCCGTAGCGGAGACGTGTCCGAAGCAAAGGCATGCATCTCGGGCGTCCAGTAAACATAGTTGCCCTTGTGGTCGCGCAGGACAGTGAACTCGGGGTCTCGCATCAACCCGAGACCGACACCTTCCATCTTGGCGCCTTCGGGACTCACCAGGTATTCGCGATGCCCAAGAAACGTGAAGTGATTTTCGGCGAGCCAGTTAAGAAACTCTGCTGCATCTATCCAGGCTTCTTCGCCCTTAGGTGCCACGTTTCGAACTGTCTCTGTTACGTCCTTCAACTTGGCAAGCATCGGCCTCCAGTCTTCGACTGCTGTACGCACGTCGCTTAGGAGCGTGACAATCGTCTCCTCGAGTTCTCTGAGTTCTTCCTCTTCTCCGAATTCGTCGACCTGAGCCTGAATAAGGGATTCGCGTACTGCGCCTTCGGCGTTCGCGTCACAAAGACCAATGCGCTTACCGTGTTCGTCTCTATTGACCGTGATGACCGGGTGCAGCAGCTTATGGACACCGAGCCCCCGCTCGTTAAAGAGCACGGTGAGGCTGTCCACGAGGAACGGCATATCATCATTCACAATCTCGATGACCGAGTGGCCAGATTCCCAACCATGTTCCTCCATGCGTGGATTGTAGACACGGACCTTGGGACTTCTGGGCGCTCGTGTTGCGCCGAGTTTCCAAATCGCGAGCGTCGCGCCGTAGATTGACTCGGGCGTGTCGTCGATAACCTCGTCATCGGAGGCACGTGCGTAAAAGGTCTCCAATATGTCGGAGAAGATACTTGCTTCGGATTTGCCCAGCCGGGCCGCGGCGACAGCGCGCACCTCTTCGAGCTTGAGCCGAAGACGGTCAATAGAGCCGACTGACATCGTTTCCTCTCCAATCACCGATTTGAGAATACGGTTATGTTGTGCGGGTGTTCGGATTTTCGCGGACCGACTGGAACGAGTCGAGTCGATGGTTAGTCTAGGAGCAGCATTCGCAAGGGTTTATCGCCCACTTGGTCGGCTTTGGCACCATAGCCACCCTCAATGGGGCCGTCTGAGGCGTGCTCCGCCCACAGAATAAGGGCGGGGCATAGGCGAGTTTTTGATCTGTTCAGCCGTGAGTGGCTCCCGTGCCGTTGTTCGTCTCCCGATGGAGGGACGCTGCCCCACCCCAAAATGACGGTGCCAGTCCTCCAGGGCGCCATAGTTGCCGAGGTATTGCGAAAGTGCTGGCAAGCGCCGGTTAGAGGTAGCAGGTTGGCGTGATATCTTGATGAACTGGAAGCATACTGGAGGCATGTTGATGATCTGGCGGCTCAGCATACTGCTTGTTGCATTCTCAACGGCGACCCTCGCGCCAGTCAAAGCGAAGGACCCAAGCTATATCGGGCGCCTCGAAGTTGTGCGCGGCGCGGAGCCCGCGACCCGTGCCAGCGGCACGGTCTTTGAGGACAGCAATCGTAACTCGCGTTTCGATGCCGGGGAGAAGGGCATCGCCGACGTACTGGTCTCGAACGGACGTGAGGTGGTCAAGACCGACGCCGACGGCAGATACAGTCTGCCGGCCTACGATGATATGAACCTCTTCATAACCAAGCCGGCCAACTATTCCACGCCGCTCGATCAGGACTTGGTGCCTCAGTTCAACTACATCCATAAGGTCGAGGGCTCGCCACCGCTGCGCTTCGGTGGCATTTCACCCACGGGGCCACTCCCGCAGGCCATCAATTTTCCCCTTGTCGCCGATCCGGTCGGCGATCGTTTTCAGTGCCTGGTCTTCGGCGACCCGCAGCCCTACTCGAACCGCGAATTGGGTTTTGTACGAGATACTGCCGGCACGATGCTGGCCGGCCGCGACAATAGCAAAACGGAGTGCTTGATCTTCGAAGGCGACGTCATGGGCGACGACCTGTCTCTCTACCCGAGATTCAAGAGAATCATCTCGGTCGGTGGCGTGCCCCAGTACTTCGTCGCCGGCAACCACGATCTCGACTTTGACGCGACCACCGACGCCGACTCTTTTGATACGTTTCGCCGCGAGTGGGGTCCCGAATACTACTCCTTCGACATAGGGCAGGTGCACTTCGTCGTGCTGGACAACGTCCGCTACCCTTGCAACGGGATCGATCCACATCCGTTCTGTGATCTTTCCGCGAGGCCTACCTACAACGGGGTTATCAGTCAGCGCCAATTGGATTGGCTCAAGAACGACCTGGCCTTGGTTCCCAAGGACAAGCTGATCGTGCTCAATGCGCACATTCCCTTTGCGACGTTTGTCGACTCGCAAACGCAGAAGCGACAGACGGACAATTTTGGTGCGCTAGCCGCCATCATCGGAGACAGACCGGCCCTTGGCCTGGCCGGCCATTCACACACGACAGAGAACGTCGTGAAAGGGGAAAGCTATGCCGGTTGGCATAAGCACACCGGCGTCCACGATGCGCCCTTTGATCTGATTATTGTTGGCGCTGTCTCGGGGTCATGGTGGGCGGGCGATTTGAACGACCAGGGCGTTCCGCACGCGACACAACGACTGGGGACACCGCGCGGCTACTATGTTCTCGACTTCGATGGCACGAAATACATCGACACTTACCGTTCCTTCGGGCGAAGCGAGGAAGAGCAAATGAGTGTCTCTTTCAGCACCCCGCGATTCCGCGACTGGGCGAAGACGCTTATTGCATATGCCGAGATTTATGATCCGCCGGTTGATGTGGTTCCGCCAGTGACGATCAATGATCTGGGCGACCGGAACATGCTTACCTTGGAAGATCTGGCGAAGGGCAGCTGGGTCGTAGTCAATGTTTGGAATGGCACGAAGGACAGTGCGGTGACGCTGTCGATCAATGGTGGCGAAGCGATTTCGGCGCAACGCACGCAGAAAGGCGAGGGTGAAGCCGCGCACATCGGTGTCGATTTCGCTGACCCTTGGGCGCTTGCCAAGCAATCGACCAACGGCCGGACGGCTTTTCGCAGCATCGAGAATGGCGCGGCAACTGATGGCTTTCAGACCTGGCGCGGGTCCCAGTGGTCAGGGCCGCCTGGACCCTTTCCGACCCGCATGCTGGCGCGTAGTTCGAACCATATCTGGCGGGCCGACCTGCCCACCAGTCTGCCTGTGGGCGCACACAGGTTGGAAGTCCTGGCAACCGACCGCCACGGCCGGACCTTCCGGGAAGCTTTGAACTTTGAAGTGGTCGAGAAGCTGCCGCCGCTGAACTGGCGCTTTCGTCCACAGCGTGGTGGCAAAATCAGCGACGCCGAGTGATTGCGCGCTTCGACTCAAATCGGGCACGTGGACCGCCGGCGACTGCCGTGCTTTGTGAGGCTCAGCCGAAGGGGGGCTACAACTTTCAAGCCGCGAGTTTTTCCTCGGTCGAGGC
>JARFQY010000039.1 GCA_029287535.1 Filomicrobium sp. | reverse complement strand
TCAGCTTATGGCAGCGAGAAGACCGTCAGAGTTCCACCAAGAGCGGTGTAGTTCTTCAGGCCAGCGTAGCCACCGACAGCACCCAGACCATCGGTCGGGTTCGTCAGGCCAGCTGCCAGACCGATGCCGGCCCAGCCGCCAACACCCGAAAGGATGGAGACGTACTGTTTGCCTTTGTGCTCATAGGTCATGACGTTGCCGATGATGCCAGATGGCGTGCGGAACTTGTACAGTTCTTCACCATCGGACTTACGGACTGCCTTCAGGTAACCTTCGAGGGTACCGTAGAAGACGATGTCGCCAGCGGTTGCAAGAGCACCTGACCATACCGAGAACGGCTCTGGCTTCGACCAAACGATCTTACCTTTGCCAGCATCCCAAGCGATGAAGTTACCCATGCCGCCATGGCTGTTTGGAGCCGGGAACATCGACAGCGTTGCGCCAACATATGGCTGACCAGCTGTGTAGGACACGCGGAATGGTTCGTAGTCCATGCAAACATGGTTGGTTGGGACGTAGAACAGACCGGTCTTAGGCGAGAAGGTCGCAGGCTGCTGATCCTTCGTGCCGAGAGCGGCTGGGCAGATGCCTTTCGTGTTTACGTCTTCGCCCTGCTTTGCGGTCGAGTACTTGTCGACAACGTACGGACGACCATAGTTTGGCTTGGACTTGTCGAATTCGACGCCGGTTGTCCAGTTCACGGTTGGGTCGTACTTGTCAGCAACAAGAAGCTCACCCGTGACCCGGTCGAGGGTGTAAGCAAGACCGTTACGGTCGAAGTGAACAAGAACCTTGCGCTTCTGACCTTTCACGTCGATGTCAGCGAGGATCATCTCGTTGATACCGTCGTAGTCCCACTCGTCGAATGGCGTCATCTGATAGACCCACTTCGCAACACCGGTGTCGGCGTCACGAGCGAAGATCGTCATCGACCACTTGTTGTCGCCCGGGCGCTGTGCCGGGTTCCAGGTAGATGGGTTACCAGAGCCATAGAACATCAGGTTGGTGTCTGGATCGTAGGAGAACCAACCCCAGGTGGTGCCGCCACCGATCTTCCACTGATCGCCTTGCCAGGTCTTCAGTGAGGAGTCCTTGCCGACGGGCTTGCCGAGCGACATGGTCTTTTGAGGATCCATCAGCATGTGGTCGTCTGGACCGGACGAATGTCCGCGCCAAACTAGCTTGCCGGTGTTCATGTCGTAAGCAGTGACGTGGCCGAGAACGCCAAATTCACCGCCGGAGATGCCCACGATGACCTTGTCGTTGACCGGAAGTACGGTCGCCGTGTTGGTTTCACCGCGCTTCGGATCACCATTCTTGACCTTCCAGATTTCCTTGCCGGTCTTGGCGTCGAGAGCGACGACAGTGGTATCGGCTTGGTGGAGGAAGATCTTGCCATCAGCGTATGCGAGACCGCGGTTGACGGTGTCGCAGCACATAACTGGAATAACCGAAGGATCTTGCTTCGGCTCATACTTCCAGAGAATGCGGCCCGGCTCGTTCAAGTCGAGCGCGAACACGTTGTTGGGGAACGGCGTATGCAACCACATCATGTCACCGACGACGATCGGTGAACCTTCGTGGCCGCGTAGAACGCCTGTCGAGAACGTCCAAGCCACCTTAAGGTCTTTGACGTTATCGGCATTGATTTGATCGAGCTTTGAATACCGCTGGTTTGTATAGTCACCAGTCTGAAGAACCCATTGTGCCGGGTTCGCAGTCTGCTTCATGACGTCCTTGTTTGCCATAGCTGGCGAAACAATGACGGCAGCGAGCAGCGCACCTGTCAGTGCACTCTTGCGCATTGCGCTTCCTCCTTGTGAGATCTTGCCACGCTTGCAAGAGACAGCAACGCCAGCGTGTCACAGTCCTTAGGCTCGTCGGTTTGAGATCCGATCTTCGTGAGCCACGAACTTTCGATGCGAGCCCCCGGATGTTTCCGGGCGTCTGAAGTCGTTTGCTGTCTGGCCGAAAGTCTATGCACTTTTTGTCGCGGTTCGCAAGACCACATGAAGAATCTACGGCCAATATCGGGAAAAAATCCCAATCGTAAGAGGCTGACCCTGCAGGGATAGATGGGCATCATGCTATGGCGCGCATGGAAGAAATGGTGATAACAAACTGTCTGGGAAGGCGGGTAATTCTCGATCACGCCCCAGGCCCGCTCCGATTAGGAGTCGCAAGCTTTTGAAAAGACTTGAAATCCCGGAAACCCCTTATGCAGGGGGCCTGACACGGCGCTCAGCGCACCGATTGCTGGCACTTCTAGCAGGCGCGCTGGCGCTGCCGACTTCGATGGTCAAAGTGGTCTGGGCGAAGCAACCGGAAGGCAAGTTTCAGCAGATCGCCGATGGGATCTTCGCTCATCATGGTCTGCACGAACTCATGAACTCCGACAATCACGGCGACATTGCCAACACGGGGTTCATCATTGGCGAAGAAAGCGTGGCGGTGATCGACACCGGCGGCAGCTTTCACACCGGCACGGCTCTTCGAAATGCCGTCAGGGCGGCGACAGCCAAACCCATTCGTTACGTGATCAATACCCACATGCATCCCGACCACGTGCTGGGCAACGCCGCTTTCACGCCGGATCAACCTCGTTTCGTCTCGCACGCAAAAATGGCGCGGGCCCTAGCAGCGCGGGGCACGCGGTACCTCGAGGCGGCGAAGGAAGCGATGGGCGAAGAGGCGTTCCGCGGAACTGAGATCGTTCTTCCAACAGAGGGGGTGAGAGAGCCAACCACGCTCGACCTTGGCGGTCGCAAGCTGAAGCTCACGCCGAAGCCAACCGCGCACACGGACAACGACCTCATCATTGTCGATGAGAAGACCCAGACCGCTTTTGTCGGTGACCTTATATTCTCTGGCCACATCCCGACGCTTGACGGTTCGATCCTCGGTTGGGTGCAGGTGCTCAAAGAAGTCGATAAGCAGCCACCTCAGCTGATCGTCCCAGGACATGGGCCTGCATCAATGGGCTGGACGGCGGCGTATGGGCCGATGCTGCGCTACCTGGACACGGTTATCGAAGATGTTCGCAAGATCATCGCTGAGGGGGGAACAATTAACGATGCCATAAAGACCGCCGGCCCGCAGGAAGCGCCGCGTTGGGCACTGTTCGACGAGTTTCATCAACGAAACGTGACTGCAGCCTTCGCCGAACTTGAGTGGGAATAGAGCACGAAATGTTTGTTTGCTGGGGTTCAGAGCAATATATATCATGATCGGAATGCGATCGTGAGGATGAGAAACTCATCGGGAGAACAACCGTGAAGGCAATCGGCAAGCAGACCGGCAGCGTTATCGCCGGCGTGTTCGCGGCCATCCTGGCCATGCAGGCCGCGCCGGCGCTCGCCGATGAAGACGCCGAGCTGTGGCAAAGCATCCGAGAAGATGTCTTCGATGAACAAATCCCCATCGCAGAGGAGTCCGACAAGCTCACGCTGGAAGCGCCCTACCGAGCACAGGACGCGGCGATTGTCCCGATATCAGTAACGATCCCGGCCGACATCGCTCCGCGCGTGCGCAAGTTAACGCTTCTCGTTGAGAAGAACCCGGCGCCGGTTGTAGCTGCGTTCACGTTTGGCGAGGCGGCCGGTCTCGGGGAGAGGAAGCTCTCAACACGCGTCCGTGTCGATATGTACTCCAACATCCGCGCGGTGATCGAGCTCGACGACGGCTCGTTGCATATGCGCACGAAGTACGTCAAAGCCGCGGGTGGCTGCTCGGCCCCCGCGCTGAAGGACATGGATGCAGCGCTCGCCAATATCGGAAAACTCAAAATTCGCTCGCTGCGCCGGGCACCGCAGCGCTCGAGCAGCACGGCGGAGGCGCAAGTCATGGTCCGGCATCCGAACTACTCCGGCATGCAAATGAACCAACTGACCGGCCTCTACATTCCGGCCAAGTACGTTGAACGCATCGAGGTTCGCAAAGGTGACAAGGTCGTGTTCGACATGGAGGGCGGGATTTCACTTTCGGAAGATCCCAATATCCGCTTCACCTATGCGCGCGGCGTCGACGGCCCGCTCTCGGTGATCGCCAAAGACACGGATGGCAAGACATTCACCACGACCGCGCCGGTGAAAGGCTCCTCATAGGAGCGGCCTGCATTGAAGACAGATTGGGCGCCGATGGCGCCCAATTTTCTTGCCACGTCACAGCCTAGAAACAGCGCAGCTCGGCCTCGACCTGAGCCTTCTTCATCCGTTTGATCTTGTCTTGCAAAGGCTGATAGCGCAGTGGAGCAACCTTTTCTCCGCCCTTCAGCGCGATAGACATGACGGTTTCGGCTTCTTCATACGCGTCATAGGGAAGAAGCTCCGCGATCGTGTCTATGGAGCAAGAGCACTTGAACAGGATCTCGCGGTTCTGGCCGTTGACCTGCATGCACGCGAAAACGTAGTCGGCTCTCGCGATCGTCGGATAGTCGTTTGCCGTCGCATCGACTGCACCAGCCCGGGAGGACATTGCGCAGATCAGCACAGCCGCGAAGAGCGCCGGTAAGGATCTCGTCATTTCTTCTCACCTGGTAGCTTTGCTTCAGCCTTGGTCGTCGCTCCAAGCCCCTCGATGGCGATACGCTCCGTCAAGGAAGGCGAGCCTTCCAGCGGGCTGCTGTAGGACGACGTGAACTCGGCGAAGTAGCCGGGAACAGCATCACTCATCAGAACTTCAAAGTGGGCATTTTCGTAGCCCTTCATCTTGCTGACGTTGCGGTTGTCGCCGGTGAATGGCCTGATGGCGAGCCGGTAACCGTCAACGGTCTTTCCGTTGTATTGGAACTTTGTTGGAACCAGCCCTTCCTTCGTGCCCATAGCCATGCGGAAGCGATTCTTATGGTAAGCCGTGCTACCGCCGGCAAGAAGCGCGAAGTTCGAGACAGCTCTGTCGAGGTAGAACACCAACACGGGATTCCCGGTGAGGCCGGCTAAGGTCCTCGGATCACGGCCGCGTTCACCGGAGAAGACCTGCACGCTCACGGTACGCGTGCCATCGTCGGTCACCTCGTCGACGTTAAGGCCGATGTTGTCCCTGAAATTCGGACCCAATAGCTTCGGCTCGGAGCCGTCGCGCTTAAAGTTGTAGGTGAGCTTCGTGCCGACCGGCAGTTCGCCGATGTGCGGCTTGTCAAACAAAGCGGCGGCGATGCTAGGCGTTGTATCGGCCGCCTGGCCCAGCGAAGCGGCAAGGGTGAGAGCAGCAACGGCAAGGCTCGACCGGACTAGGTTCGACATTGCGAGCTTCATGATTTCCTCCAGACTCGTTAACTGGCCCGTGTTCTCCGGACCTCTTCATCC
>JARFQY010000305.1 GCA_029287535.1 Filomicrobium sp. | reverse complement strand
GAGCTCGAGCGGGTCGCTCTCCGTCACGATCCGCGTCCGGGGGGTGGGCACACCGACTTCCCTGGGCGGGTAGACGTTGTCCTTGAAGTGCGTCCAGAGAAAGGCGTTCGGGTTCATTTTTGGATCATCCGTTTCCGGCATGGGCGGCAGCTTCGGAACGGCTGGGTCGTTCGGCCAGTCGACTTCCAGGCTGGCATTCAGTTTGTCGTACAGCTCAGGCGTGATCTTCGGGAACGGTGGTTCCGCCTCCTGGGCCTGGGCGCCGAACGGCGCTAACAGCAACAAGCTCGCCGCCACAGCGGCCACACTCAACAGTGAGCGTTTGTCAATCAATGAATTCATGAAACTTGGATCTCCTTCAAGATGGTTTACTAGCAAATTTGGTTCTTCTATTCCTCATCCGAGGGCCAGCGCAGCGGCTTGGTGGTGAACGGAGCGCGCGGCTCCAGCCGCTTGGTCAGGCCGTTCTGGCGCAGCCGCCAGAAGAACTGATTGAAACGGTCTTGTCCAAAGAACGGCTCGCCGTTAACGATCATCAGCGGCACGCCGCCGTGACCGGCCTGGTTCTGGATCTTGGAGTTCTCCAGCCAGAACTTGTCGATCTTCGCCGGGTTTTTCCGGATGAACTCGATGGCTTCGTCGTAGTCGAGCCCTTCGATCTTGTTGAAGTGACTCTTCACATGCGCCGGCCAGTGGTCGACGAGGTCGCCCCAGATCAGCGGTGAAATCTGGTGAACGTAATCGATCGACTTTCCTTTCATCTGGGCATAGCAAGCCAGCCGCGTGATCCAGTGAATGTAAGGCTGCTTTTCCGGCGGGTGCACAAACTCGAAGTCTTTCGCATCGCGCGGGAAGATCGTCTGCCAGATCGGGTCTGGGTTCGCCCATTTGAAGGGAACCCCCTCATATTGCCCGCTGCGCACGGTGTCCCACATCGTATCCTGCAGCTTGTACCAAATGCCGAAGGCGCCCCCGGCCTTGCCGGAGCCACCCTTGGTTGAGCGTACCGCGATCGGCATCACCGGACGGATCGTGAGGTCAACGTTGTAGTTGGAATTCAGCCAGACGAGCCTTTGCAAAGACAGGTAGCTGTAGGGGCTGCGCATCGACCAGATGACATCAACCTTGATTGGGTTCGTCTCGTTGACTGCCTTCATTCTCGAACGAATCGGAGGCGCGGTCGCCGCCGGAGTATGAACTCCGTCCCAATAGCGCGCTTTCAGGAAGTTGTCATCCGGCGGAGGCAGGTCATCTGTATCCGGAAGTGGCGGTAGTTCGGGCACCGCCGGGTCTTTCGGCCACGTGGCATCAGGGCCTCTCAGACTGTCCAACAACTCCGGCGTAACCGGGAATGGGGACTTTGCCTCCTGCGCCTCTGCTGTGGCAGTAAATGCCACGGCAGCAACGAACACCGCCACGATGGCGAGCAACTTTGGACTGCGACTTGATCTCATTTCTAACTCTCCGGTGTAAATTGGTTTCAAAATCTGGTTCAACATTAATTCAGCCGTGACGACATGAAAGGAGCTCCTGTTACAAGTCACTGCTAAAGCCTTTCAATAATCGCCTTGGCAACTCGTTCCGGAACTTCGATCGACGGCCAGTGGGACACGTCCGGCCATTTGTGCAAATCCGCAGCCGGGTTGAGTTTCTTAAGCCGGTCCGCCATGGCTTCCGCAGCGTTGGGATCCTGTTGGCCCCAGAAGATGCTCGTCGGCGCGGAAAGTTTGGTCAGTCCACCAATCCAGCGGTCCAGGTTTTCTTTTCGCTCGTTCTGATAGCGCATCAGCCGCGGCATCAGTCGACTGCCGTGATGTTCGTTGATTTGCGCGATCATCACTTCGATCAGCCCGTCGTTGGCCTGATGTTCCTTGGAGAAACCAACGTTGAGCAAATCCAGCCACTGATCGTCGGGGATATCCTTGTCGAGGATCGTATCGGGCGCTGCGAGCATGTCCTTCTGCATCGGCATGAAGTTCACCATATCGACCAACGTAGAGCCATTCAGGATGATGGCGTGCTTGATCTTGAAGGGCAGTTTGCCTTCTTCGTGTCGCGCCATGATTTCCGCACCCACGGTCTGACCCATGTCATGGATACAGAGAACCACTTCTTTAAGACCTTCACTCTCTGCCACAGCGACCGCCCGGTCGGCCTGTTTGAACATCGAGTAATGTGACTCAAACGTGCCATCGGTCGGCTTGTCGCTTTGACCAAAGCCCAGAAAGTCGGAGATCACAATGCGCGTGTGCAGCGCCACCCGCGGCACCACGTTCTTCCAGTCGATTGACGAGCCCGGATAGCCATGCGTCAGCAGTACGCCATGGCCTTCGTACTTTGGAGTTCCCGATGCATGGACAAAGATATTGTGTCCGTCGATTTCCTGGAAATGGCCTTCATCACGCCATATTTGCAAATCTTCGGGTCTTGCCGATGCCATTGGGAACTCCGTTAGGACTTTGAGGAGAAGGACGTTATTTTGACGAAGCCGAGCTTCACGTCGCTAACTCGACCGTCGCCTTGTCAATCGTGCCAGTGAACTTGTAGGGCGTCTTGTAGATCGCGCCCCTGACAACCGCGGCATTGAGAAACATTCCGGGGTCGAACGTATCCATATGCGAAATCGAGCGGGCATGGTTACAATTAACTTTCCTTTCTTCTACATTGCTGATTCGGGTCTGTCTACGTAATTTCGGCAACAACTTTCGGGACTACGGATTCTTCATGCAGTCCGACGTTTTCTACGAATTCGATGCCTTCGCCGAATCTGTCCGAGACGTGGATAGCAAGATGATGCTTCGCAACCCCAAGCGGCGAATCTGGCGTCATAGCTCGGTGAATCTTGACGGCGTCGGTGTTCAATTTGGGCAGATGGGAAGCGGCAACCTCGCTCAAGGCCAATTGCGTTCGGATGGATATCTGCTTTACGTGCCGATCACCGAGACGCTTGAATACTCAACCAATGGAGTCGTGCTGAAGAAAGATTCATTCGCAATTCTCGAACCAGGATGCGAGTTTTGTATCAGCACCAAAGTCGAGCACGATTGGTGTGGCGTTTTCATTCCCACTCACATGCTTGCCAGTGCAGGCGCTATCGTCGAATCGCCGAGTTTAAAAAGGAGAACACTTCGAGTTACTCCTCCAAATCGCCAAGTGATTAATCAGATTCGGGATTCCGTGTCTCAGATCATGACGGCCGGTGCAAATTGCCCACAATTCGAGTCGACGACCGCAGCGAGTTTCGCCGCCGCAGAGCTGCTAAGAGTTGCCTCGTTGGTTGTCGGGGGGCAAGCGGACGAGCCCAAGCTCAAGCCCAATGGTCGACCGAAACTTCCGCGAGAGGAAATCATCCGACGATCCCAGGCGCTACTTGCAGAGCGTAACAACCAGCCCGTACTCGTAACGGATTTGGCGGTAGCGGCAGGAGTTTCCGAACGTACACTCCGAAAAGCATTCCAGGACTACTTTGGCCTAGGGCCAGTTCGCTATATGCAATTGATTCGGCTGCATCAGGTTTATCGCGCGCTGAGTGCAGCGGATGCCGAGGGCGTGTCCGTCAGCGAGGTAATTGCTAGACATGGGGAGTGGGACTTCGGTCGCTTCGCATCCCGGTACCGCCGACTGTTTGGCGAACTACCCTCGGAGACTCTGCGAACGAAGAAGTCGTGACAATATGCACACGCGAGTTCGGGGCAACTCTGCGTTGCGGCTGCGCTGAGTTACGTAGGGTGAGATCGTT
Source organism: Filomicrobium sp. (assembly GCA_029287535.1). Lineage (GTDB taxonomy): Bacteria > Pseudomonadota > Alphaproteobacteria > Rhizobiales > Hyphomicrobiaceae > Filomicrobium. The sequence continues at coordinate 566 of JARFQY010000305.1, read as the reverse complement.
CGCCCATCCGCACCACCTGACGGCCTGCTGTGAGGCCGTATTGATCATGGCCGGATCGATACACAACCGCTCGGCGTCGTTCACATCTTCATAGCCTGCCAAGCGGCTGTAGATCGACTGCCGCAGGAGGGGCACGAGCAGATGTCTCTTGTTCGTGCCCGAGCGTGAATCGGTCAACACGTCTTCGCCCATCTCGGTGAGCTGCTGAAAAAACGTTTCGATCTTTTCGCTGCGCGTAGTCGCCACGTTTCCCACACTTTCGCGGAGCCAACGAAACTGCCAAAGGACTTCAGTTCACAACGCGTGGCATAATCCCGAAAGCCAACGTCACCTCAAATCAGCGACCAGTGCGACAGCCATGATCCCGCAAGGACAAGTGAAAATAGTCGTTCTGGCCGCCGGCGCACGTCACGCGCACGTCACCGATGCGAAACCGCCACCACCGCTATGACCCTTCCGTCGATTTCACCGACGCGGACCACCGCCCGCTGCAAAACACACTCGGTGTTGTCGACCTCGGCGTCCCGAAAGACCCGCTGACTGACACGTGGCACTCTCCTGTGCAG
>JARFQY010000214.1 GCA_029287535.1 Filomicrobium sp. | reverse complement strand
GCAAGAACGCGTCATCGTTCTACAGAAGCGCCGAATCGGTGAAGCTCAGCTGACACACAACGAGACAAGTGCTTGTTGCTACGGTCAACTTGGCGGCAAGCTTTTGCTTGCGGTTGGAGCTGGGTCAAGACGGCATTCTGATTGAGAGCCAGACCATACATAAAGATCCACCCTTGTGAACATAAAGGGGGAAAATGACGCGCGACGCCTTCAGAGACAGTGGCCCCATGTCGGGGGTGTCGTGAAATGCTCGGCGGCGAAAGCGAGGGTCCGCCAGCTGGCGCAACCCACCGCACGACTTGGCTAGGCCTTCTTGAGTTCGTCGCGAATTTCGGTCAGCAGCTTGTCCGTTGTCGTGGGCTCAGAAGGCGGCGGAGGCGCTTCCTCCTCTTGTCTTCGCAGCGCATTGACAGCCTTCACGATCATGAACACGGCGACAGCGATGATCAGGAAGCTGATGACATTATTGATAAAAACGCCGATATTCATCGTCACGGCTTCCTTGCCGTCGGCGGCTTGGGCAAGCGTAATTTTGTAGTCTGAGAAATCGACGCCGCCCGTCGCCAGGCCAATCGGCGGCATCATGATGTCGGACACCAGAGATTTCACAATGGTCCCAAAGGCACCGCCGATGATAATGCCGACGGCCATGTCAACCATGTTGCCTTTAACTGCAAATTCGCGAAACTCTTTCAATATACTCAATTGCCCGGCTCCTTGATCCATTGGACCGCTTCGCCAGAATTGGACCGGCGAATGCAAGGCCTGGAATTGGGATGTGCGGAAACCTATCTAGGCGTCCGTGAGTGCGGCGGCATGGGCGACTTCAAGATTGAAGGCGGCGGCCAGCAAAGCCTGCGTATAGGAGTCCTGCGGGTTGGAAAAGATCCTTTCTGCCGGGCCTTCCTCAACCACCTTGCCGTTGCGCATTACGATCACGTAGTTGCAGAGCGCACGAACGACCCGAAGGTCGTGGCTGATAAACAGATAGGCCAAACTGCGCTTGTCCTGCAGGTCTCTTAGAAGATCGACGATCTGGGCCTGGACGCTCATGTCGAGCGCACTTGTCGGCTCATCCAACATGACGAACTTGGGTTGCAGCACCATCGCCCTGGCTATGGCGATGCGCTGACGCTGGCCACCGGAAAACTCATGCGGGTAGCGATCCTGGGCCTCCGGCTCTAGACCGACTTCGGTGAGCGCGGCGCCGACTCGGTCGCGCCGCTGTTCATAACTGAGTCCGGGCTGCTGGATGAGCAGCCCCTCTTCTATGATCTGACCCACGGACAGCCGCGGCGAAAGAGAGCCGTAGGGGTCCTGAAAGACGATCTGCATATCCTTGCGCAGCGGGCGCATTTGAGAGGACGAGAAACTATCGATGCGGTTGCCCAAATAGACGATCGGCCCCTTTGAGGAAATCAGGCGAAGAATCGCAAGTCCAAGCGTTGTCTTGCCCGACCCAGATTCACCGACCACACCCAACGTCTGCCCCTCGCGCAGGTCCAAAGTGACCCCATCGACGGCTTTGACATGATCCGTCGTGCGCTTGAGAAGCCCGGTCTTGATTGGAAACCAAACCTTCAGGTTGTCGGTTTCAACAACAACGGGGGCCCTGTCGTTAAAGGGCGCCGGCTCGCCCTTGGGCTCGGCCGCCAAAAGCTGCTTGGTATAGGCGTGCTGGGGATCGTTGAAGATGGCTTCGGTATATCCCTCCTCGACGATATCTCCTGACTTCATCACGTAAACGCGACGGGCCATCTTGCGTACGATGCCGAGATCGTGGGTGATAAGCAGCATGGCCATGCCCATCTCCCGGCTGAGGTCTTGAAGGAGCTCGAGGATCTGGGCCTGGATGGTGACGTCGAGCGCGGTGGTCGGCTCGTCAGCAATCAGCAGATCAGGCTCGTTGGCGAGCGCCATAGCAATCATGACCCGCTGGCGCTGACCTCCTGACAATTCATGCGGAAACGCACCGAGCCTGCGTTCGGGGTCGCGTAAGCCTACCTTGCGCAGAAGCTCCAGCACGCGCGTCTTAACGGCAGCCTCGTCAAGGCCGCGGTGCACCTTCAGCACTTCCCCCACTTGCTGCTCAATTGGCTGGAGAGGATTGAGCGAGGTCATCGGCTCCTGGAAGATCATCGATATGCGACTGCCGCGAATCTCGCGCAGATCCGTCTCGGAGGCAGCCATCAGATTGCGGCCCTGGAAAAAGATCTCTCCGGAAGGATGCGAGGCGGCGGGGTAGGGGAGGAGCTTGACAATGGAAAGTGCGGAGACGGTCTTGCCGGAACCCGACTCGCCAACCAGGGCGACCGTCTCGCCGCGCCCGACCTTGAAAGAAACACGGTTGACGGCGAGTGTCTGCTGGCCTCCCTGAGTGAAGGCGACGGACAAGCTGCGCGCTTGCAGGAGGGTCTCTGTATTCTGCATGCCGTTTCCTACCTGAACGTCTTGCGCGGATCGAGGGCGTCGCGAACGGCTTCACCGATGAAGATCAAGAGCGAAAGCATGATCGCCAGCGTGAAGAATCCGGTGAGGCCCAGCCAGGGCGCTTCAGTGTGTTTCTTGCCTTGAAGCAGAAGTTCGCCAAGCGAGGCAGAGCCTGGCGGCAAGCCCAGGCCGAGGAAGTCAAGCGCGGTCAAAGCGGAGATCGACCCGGAAAGCTGGAAGGGCAGGAATGTCAGTGTCGCCACCATGGCGTTCGGCAACAAGTGCTTCCACATGATGGTCGTATCGCTCAGGCCGAGCGCGCGTGCCGCCTTGATGTATTCGAAATTGCGGCCGCGCAGGAATTCCGCACGCACAACGCCGACAAGCGCGACCCACTGGAACAACAGCAACACAAACAGCAAGGTCCAGAATCCGGGAACCAAAACCGAGGAAATGATGATCAAGACGAACAGCGAGGGGACCGACGACCATATCTCAAGCACGCGCTGGAACGTCAAATCGACCCAGCCGCCAAAGTAGCCCTGCACGGCCCCCGCAGCGACCCCAATCACCGAGGATAGAATGGTCAAAAGCAGACCGAAAATCACAGAAACTCGGAACCCATAAATGACGCGCGCCAGGACATCGCGGCCCTGGTTATCAAGGCCCAGCCAGTTGGTGTTCCAAATGCTGCTGTAGCGCGCCATCTGATCGGGTGGTGCCTTGCAATAGGGCGTGCTTGATAGCCAAGGGGGCGGAGCGGGGTAGCCTAAACACAAACCATCCTTGCCCTGGCGGCGCGGATAATCGCGGTTGATGGTCTGATAGGAGTAGCGGATTGGCGGCCAAATCATCCAGCCGTTCGCCTCGATTTCCTCCTGGTTGACCGGGTCGCGATAATCGGTCACGGCGAGGAATCCGCCAAACTTGGATTCGGGATAGTCGAACAGCACGGGGAACAAAAGCTCACCCTGGTAGCTGACAACTAGCGGTCGGTCATTGGCAATGAATTCGGCAAGCAATGAAATGCCGAACAGGGTGAGAAAGATCCAAAGGCTCCAATAACCCCGCCGGTTCGACTTGAAATTGTCCCAACGCCGGCGATTAACAGGCGAGAGCGTTAAACGGTCCCCGAGCCGCTGCCAGAAGCCGCCGCCGCTGACGCCACCTACGCGTGCGTCCGACACCAAGTCTTGCGTGCGCGCGTCCAAGGCCTCAGACCTCCCTGCTTTCGAAGTCGATCCGAGGATCAACCAGCGTATAGACGAAGTCAGAGATGAGATTCACCACAAGGCCGAGAAGCGAAAAGATGTAGAGGGTCGCAAAGACCACCGGATAGTCTCGCTTGTCGATGGACTCAAAGGCCAACAGCCCAAGTCCATCAAGCGAGAAGATTGTCTCAATCAACAAGGCCCCCGTGAAGAAGGCGTGGATGAACGCGCTCGGAAAGCCGGCAATGATAAGCAGCATCGCGTTGCGGAAGACGTGCCCGTAGAGCACCTGCGACTCGTTCAGCCCCTTGGCACGAGCGGTGAGGACATACTGCTTTCGGATCTCATCCAGGAAAGAGTTCTTGGTGAGGAACGTCATCGTTGTGAAGGCCCCGAGAGCCAAAGCAATGAGCGGCAATGTCAGGTGCCAGAAGTAATCGACGACCTTTCCCCACAACGACAGGTCATCCCAGTTGTCCGAAAACAATCCTCGTGACGGGAACCATTGGAAGAACGAAGAGCCGGCGAAAACCACGAGCAGAAACACCGCCACCAGAAAGCCGGGCACCGCGTAGCCGACAACCAGAGCTCCGGAGGTCCATAAGTCAAACGGTTCGCCGTCATGAACAGCCTTACGGATGCCCAGAGGAATTGAGATCATGTAGGTGAGCAGCGTCATCCACAGGCCGAGGGATATGGAAACCGGCAGCTTCTCGGCGATAAGGTCGATGACCGGCGTGTCTCGGAAGTAGCTGTCACCAAAATTGAAGGTGAGAAAGTTCCACATCATCAGCGCAAAGCGCTCGTGGGCCGGCTTGTCGAAACCAAACTGTTTTTCGAGGCTCTTGATGAATTCCGGATCGAGACCCTGTGCTCCCCGGTAGTTCGACGTCGCCTCACCAGACCCTTGTCCCAATTGGCCTGAATCACCGCTTGTCAGCCCGTCGCCGTCGGCTCCGGAAATTCTTCCCGTCATCGACGCGTCGTGCCCTTGGATTTGGGCGATGATGCGCTCAACCGGACCGCCAGGAGCAAACTGGATGACTATGAAGCTCACCAGCATGATTCCGAACAGAGTCGGCAGGATCAGCGCAATTCTCTTCAGCAGATAAGCGGCCATCGTCGTCTGTCTTTGTTGCGAATTGGCGGTGGGCCCCGTCTTACGGCCCTAGATAGACTACCGTTTGTTCAACTTTGCAGCTTTTTCTTTGTCATACCACCAAGTGCGTATGATGCCACGGTCGTACTTGGGTTTGGTCTCGGGCCACGAGAACTTGTCCCAGAAAGCCACATGATGCGCCGCTTTGTACCAGTGCGGCACCCAGTAATGGGTGGCTCTCAGTATGCGGTCGATTGCGCGCGTAATATTTGTGAGTTCTTCGCGTGATTGTGCGGCCAAGGCCTTGTCGACAAGGCTGTCAATGGCGGGATTAGCAATGCCGGCAAGGTTCAGGCTTCCGTCCGTTTGCGCGGTGGTCGATGACCAGTAGTTTATCATTTCCAGGCCGGGTGTCAGTGGCAATACATACCGCGTCGTCGTGATGTCGAAGTCGAAGGATTTGATGCGGCGTTGGTATTGCGCGGAGTCGACGACCCGGATGCGCGCGTCTATCCCCAACCTTTTCAGATTCGAGATGTAGGGATTGATGACCCGTACAAAGGCCTTCGAAAAGAGAAGGAACTCTATGCTGAGTTGCTCGCCCTTTGCATTCTTGCGCTTACGCTTCTGGAGGGTCCAACCTGCTTCGCGCAGCAATCTGTCCGCCTCTCGCAAGAGTTTGCGGTCCTGGCCGTTGGCCGAACTCACCGGCGGCGAATAGACTTCCTCGAAGACCTCAGCTGACAGCTGGTCGCGAAATGGCTCGAGCAGCGCAAGCTCCGCCGAGCTTGGCTTTCCCTGCGCCTTCATGTCGGAGTTTTCGAAGTAGCTGCCTGTGCGCTCATAAAGTTCGTAGAACAGGTTGTTGTTGGTCCACTCAAAATCGAAGGCGTAGTCGAGTGCCTTGCGCACGCGGGGGTCCTTGAACTTTTTCCGGCGTGTGTTGATCATGAACCCTTGAGCGCCTGAGGGCCGCATATCGGGCAAAGTCTTGCGCAGGATGCGGCCGTCCCTGACGGCCGGCACGTTGTAAGCGGTTGCCCAGTCAACGGAAGTGAATTCCTCGCGCAGATCGAAGTTGCCGTTGAGGAGGTTCTGGAGCTCGGCGGTGCGATCGCGGTAGTATTCGTAACGCAACTCTTCAAAGTTGAACTGACCGCGATTGACGGGAAGATCCTTGGCCCAATAGTCATCGCGGCGGCGATAGGTGACGTAAGTTCCGGGCTTAAAGTCCGCGACCTCGTAGGGACCCGAACCTAGCGGCTTTGCAAGCCAGGTTTCATCGAAGGGATGTTTCTCGTAGAAGGCCTTGGGCAGCACGGGGAGCTCAGCGATACTCAATGGAAGATCTCGCACCAAGTCCCCTTTGAAGGTGTATCGGACGGTGTGGTCATCAAGCGCCTCCGCCTTTTCAACATCGCGCAGAGGGAAGCTGATAAATGGCGTGCCCTTTTCTTTCAGAACGTCAAAGGAGAACACCACGTCCGCTGCTGTCACAGGCGTGCCGTCGGCAAACTTCGCTTCCGGACGCAGGTAGAAAGTGACGGACTTCTTGTCATCGGCCAGTTCGGCGCCGTGCGCCACCAGCCCATAAACTGCGTCGGGTTCGTCGAACGCGCGGGCCATCAGTGTATCGTAGACAAAGCTCAGCCCCTGCGCCGCGTCGCCCTTGAGAATGTAGTTATTGAAACTGTCGAACGTGATGAGGCCGGCGGTCCCGATCATCGACAAGCTGCCACCCTTGGGAGCATCGGGATTGACGTAGTCGAAGTGCTTGAAATCCGCCGGGTACTTCAGCTCGTCAAAAGCGGAAAGTCCATGAGAGGGACTGGAAGCTTGAACAGTCATCGACGAATGGGCGGTGACCAAAAGGAGCGCGGCGACGGCAGCCGCGAATGGTCGTTTCAGTCCGCTCAGTTTCATCGCAGCTCCTTTTGTTGCTCTGCCGCCGGCAGCGCGGTTTGATCACATACCGCGCCGCTCGTTCATGTTTGCCGCCTTGTCGGCGTCAATCCACCAGGTCGCCAACACTGCGCCTGGGGACTGAGAAGGCAGTTTTTCGGGGCGGCCAAAGATGTCCCAGCTCGCAAGTCGCTCATAGGGAACATGCCACTGCGGCACCAGGTAGTGATTCCACAGCAGGACGCGATCGAGCGCGCGGGTTGCGGCAACGACATCCTCTCGGGTCTGCGCCCGCACCAGTTCCTCGATCAGTTCGTCGATCACTTCATTCTTGATCCCAATGACATTCCTTGAGCCGTTTGTCTCGGCCGCCGCCGAGCCCCAATAGCCGCGTTGTTCGTTGCCAGGAGAGTGGGATTGGCTGAAGACCGCCGTTATTGCGTCAAAGTCAAACGTTTCCAACCGCCGGGTGTATTGAGCGGAATCGATGAGGCGCGTGCGTACGTCAATCCCGAGCTTCTTGAGGTTTTCGGAATAGGCATTGGAGATTTTTTTCCAGTCGTCCTGAAAAATGAGGAACTCCAAAGACATCTGCTTGCCTTCGGCGTTGACAAGCCGACCACCATCAAGCTGCCAACCGGCCTCACGAAGCAGTCCCATCGCGGCTCTTAGGTTTTTCCTGAAGTCACCCGACGATTCAACGACGGGGTTCTCCCACGCCTTCGTGAAGACTTCCGGCGGCAAGCGATCCCTGAACTTTTCGAGCAGTTCCAACTCTTTTCCTTGTGGGAGGCCCGATGCCTTGAGTTCGGAGTTGTCGAAGAAACTGCCGACACGCTGGTACATATTGTAGAAGAGTGACTTGTTCAGTTCCTCGAAGTTGAAGGCGAGATTCAAGGCACGCCGAACCCGCGGGTCCTTGAACTGATCCCGGCGCGTGTTGAAGACGAAGGACTGCATGGGCGCAACGCGACCGTGAGCGAGTTCCTCCTTACGGATCTTTCCGGACGTCACCGCGTCCGTATTGTAGCGGGTGGCCCAGGCGTTGGCGCTCCTCTCCGGCCAGAAATCGATCTGTCCCGATAAGAAGGCTTCGAACGCCGGAGTGCGGTCCTTGAAGTAGATGAAGCGGATCTCATCAATGTTGTAGAGACCGCGCCGGACAGGCAAGTCCTTGGCCCAATAATCGTCCACCAGCTCGAAAGTCACTTCGCGGCCTGGCTTGAAGTCCTTCACGCGGTAGGGGCCGGAACCGAGCGGCGGCGTCATTGTCGTTTTTTCAGGATCGCGGACCTTCCCGTTCTTGCCTTTGCCGTCATAGTAGTGCTTCGGCAGAACAGGCAGATCACCGAGGATCAGTGGAAGCTCCCGATTGCCTTTCATATCGAAAGAGAAGGTCACCTTCCGGTCTCCGGTTTTTTCCGCGGAGACCACGTTCTTGTAATACTTGTTGTAGGACGGATTGATCTTCTTCAGCAGCTTGAATGAGAAAATGACGTCCTCGACTTTGATTGGCTCGCCATCTTGAAACTTGGCCTCATCTCGTAACTTGAACGTTACCGACGAAATGTCGTCCGGATACGAGACCCACTCGGCGATCAGGCCGTAAGCGGTGGAGGGTTCGTCAAGGCTGCCATCCATAAGCGTGTCATACAGCAAGGCACCGACACCGTTGGCGACTTCTCCCTTGATGCTGTAGGCATTGAACGAGTCGAAGGAGCCGAGTGCCGCGATCCGCAGCGTCCCGCCCTTCGGCGCATCGGGATTAACCCAGTCGAAGTGCTTGAAATCAGGTCCGTATTGCGGCTCGCCAATCAGCGACAGCGCATGGTGACGCTGTTCATCCGCATGCGCTACTACCGAACCGGCAAGCGCGAAAAAGGCGAACGACGCGGTCAAGATCCCCGTTGCGCGGCAAATCATTCGTCACGTCTCCTCGAATTTCTGGCGTCGCAGACCTCATGCATCCTCTTCGACGCGGACTGAGGTCATAGCGCTGCTTAGGGCCGTCGGGTAGTTAAACGTTCTTAAGCTTGCCGGCTCAATTCAAAGCCGTTTTTTACGAAAAGACCCGCCACGGTGGCGGGTCTTGGTCGTTAGAGGTGCGCGCAAATGAGCCGTTCTAGGGCTATTTCAGCGTGTCGAGGTAGGCCAACATATCGGCAAGCTGGTCGTCTTTCTTGATCCCCCTGAAGACCATCTTGGTCCCGGAAACATATCCCTTGGGGTTATGCAGGAACTCGGCGAGCGCCTCGTAGTCCCACTTGCCGCCCTTCTCGACCAACGCCGATGAGTAGTTGAAACCGTCCACGCCGGCCATGTTACGCCCGACAATGCCCCATAGATTAGGGCCGATCTTGTTCTTACCGCCTTGGTCGACGGTGTGGCAGCCCTGACATTTCTTGAATTGGCCCTGACCTTTTTCGACGCTGGCGTCGGCGACCAGTGTTACGATCTTCGCCGCGTCAAATGCGGCTGGGGCGGCGCTGGAAGCTGCCGCGTGACCGCCCGCAGAGCCGCCGCCTTCTTCAGGACCGGGGAGCGTAAAGCCGACGATGTCCTTTGGGCCATGGGGAGCCGCCGCAATTCCGATAAAGGTGCTCGTGCCAACCATGACGAGCAGTGCGGCAATAACACCGCCTGCGATCTTGTTAAGTTCAAACGAGTCCATTGTCTGTGTTACGCCTCAATTGCTTGAACATGCATCTGGCACCAGTCGCTTACTTTGCCTAGTCTAATTCGTTTTCCTGCCGCGACTATATGAGTTTAGTGCCGGCTTGCAACTCGAACTTGGGACATCTAACACCCGTATCATGCGAGACTAAATGTCACCTTCGACTAGGGTGCGCGTCGCTGCGGAGCGTGTTTGCTAGCATGAGCGATGTTGCCGCCGGATTAACCGAGCGGCTCGATCTTCACCGGACGCACCACAGTTTCAAGAAAGGTCCGTCATGAGACGTGTACTGATTGTAATTCCGGCTCGCATGGAAGCCTCCAGATTGCCCGGCAAACCGATGGCGGACATCGCCGGTGAACCGATGATCGTCCACGTCTGGCGGCGGGCGCACATGGCGGAGTGCGGTCGAGTTGTTGTCGCAACCGACGCTGAAGAAATCGCTGATGCGGTCCGCCGCGCCGGGGGCGAAGCGGTCATGACGCGCAGGGACCACGCAAGCGGCTCGGACCGCGTGTTTGAAGCCCTCAATAAAGTTGACCCGGAAGGGGATTCGGACTTCATCGTCAATGTGCAGGGCGACCTCCCGACCCTGGAACCGCACCTCATCAATGCCTGTCTGGCACCGCTGCAGCGCGCCGGACCCAACATTGCGACCATCGCGGCCGAAATCCGAGATGACGGCGAACGGGACAATCCAAATGTCGTCAAGGTCGTCGGCACGCCCAGTGACCGGCCGGATATTTTGAAGGCCCTCTACTTCACACGTGCGACCGCACCGTTTGGTGATGGACCGCTGTATCATCACATCGGCCTCTACGCTTACCGCCGACCCGCGCTTGAAAAGTTCATTGCGCTCAAGCCATCCCCGCTGGAGAAGCGGGAGCGTTTGGAACAGCTCAGGGCACTGGAAGACGGTATGCGGATCGACGTTGCGATCGTTGACACGGTTCCGCTTGGTGTCGATACTCCGGCCGACCTCGAACGCGCGCGCAAGGCCTTTGAGAATCCTGCCGAAAAGGTCTAGCGGCGAACCCGCCACCGATGAATGCCGCTTGAACAACTGCTAATTTTTCCGCCCTTTGGAGCCTTCTTTGGGAGGCGCCAATGCAGGTGGTGCCGGGTGCAAAATGACAAAAAGCAAGACGACCAACCGCGATAGAGAAGAAACACTGGACGAGACCGGAAAAGACCTCAGCCGCCCCGGCCAGCGCGTCGTCTTTCAAGGCGAGCCTGGCGCTAACTCCCACGTCGCGTGTACCGAAGCTTTCCCCGAAATGGAGGCTGTCGCTTGTCCGACGTTTGAAGACGCGATCGCGGCCGTGCGCGCCGGCGAGGCCACCTATGCAATGATCCCGATTGAAAACTCGGTGGCTGGCCGGGTGGCCGACATTCATCACCTGCTGCCGGAGGCGGAGCTCTACATCGTCGCCGAGCACTTCTTACGTGTTCGCCATCAGCTACTCGTCAAGCCAGGAACCAAGCTGGAGAATGTGAACAAGGTCCTCAGCCATACTCAGGCCCTCGGCCAGTGTCGCAAAACGCTAAGGGAACTTGGCCTCAGACCTATTCCCGAAGCTGATACCGCAGGATCGGCCCGTATCGTATCCGAAAGCGAGGATGCCTCGCTCGCGGCGATCGCGACGACACTTTCGGCCAAAATCTATGGGCTCGAGATCATCAAGAGCAATATCGAGGATGAGGTCCACAATACCACCCGGTTCGTTGTTCTGGCGCGGGAGCCTGATGACGCCGAACCTGACGATGGGCCGGTGATCACCACCTTTATTTTCCGTGTTCGCAATGTCCCCGCCGCTCTCTATAAGGCTCTGGGCGGTTTCGCGACAAACGGCGTGAACATGACCAAGCTGGAGAGCTACCAGCTGGAGGGGACGTTCAATGCGACCATGTTTTACGCCGACATAGAGGGGCATCCGACCGAACGCATGGTGCAACTGGCGCTGGAGGAACTCTCGTTCTTCTCAAGCCAAGTCCGGCTGCTTGGCGCCTATCGTGCGAGCCCCTACCGCGCGGAGATGGCGGCGCATGCCCCGCCAATCTCCATGCAAGGTCATCGCTAGATCACTGGGGGGCAGGATGGGCCGACTAGACGAATTGGTTGCCGTGGTAACGGGAGCGGCTTCAGGTTTTGGCAGGGGTATTGCCGAAGCTTTTGCAAGCGAGGGCGCCAAGGTTGTCATTGCCGACCTTGACGGGGAACGCGCCGAGGCGGCGGCGGCGGCCATCGGGGGGCAGGCAATCGCGGTACGAGGCGACGTGACCAAACGCACGGACGTCGAAGGATTCATCGACGCGGCGGTCGGGCAGTTCGGCAGGCTTGATATCGTCGTCAACAACGCCGGTACGACCCATACCAACAAGCCCGCATTGGAGGTGACCGAGGCGGAGTTCGATCGGATTTACGCGGTCAACGTCAAGTCAATCTACCTCATGACGCTGGCCGCCGTTCCGGCGATGGAAAAGCAAGGCGGCGGCGTTATCATCAACACCGCTTCGACGGCGGGTATCCGGCCGCGCCCCGGACTGACATGGTACAACGGATCGAAGGGCGCGGTCATCACACTGACAAAATCGCTCTCTGCCGAACTTGCTCCAAAGAAGATCCGAGTCAACGCCATTAACCCGGTGATCGGCGAAACGGGAATGCTTGAGAGCTTCATGGGGCGACCGGACACGCCGGAAAATCGCGAGAAGTTCGTTGCCACGATCCCGCTCGGGCGGATGTCGCGGCCCTCGGATATCGCCAATGCGGCCGTGTTTTTGGCGGATCCCGCCTCCGAGTTCATCACGGGTGTCGCTCTTGAGGTCGACGGCGGGCGTTGCGTGTGAATTAAGAACCGGCTGCCTTGATCGCGACAAGCTCGCCTGCAATTGCGGGGCCGGTAGCTGATCCATCTCATTATGCCTGTCGCTGGGGATCGCAGCTGGATGTCGGTTGCGATACCGCGGGGAACGACCGATAGAGCGTGCAACATGAGTGAAAACAAGAAGATTTCATCCGCGTTCGTGTCCTTGAAGGACCCGCAGCGCGCGCCGAAACCGACCTCGAGCAACCAAGACGATGTAAAACCGCTGCTCGCCGAGTATTTCACTGGTGAGCTGCATGCCAAGCACCGGGGCCACCTTTTCTTCACCCGCCGCGTCAAGACAATTCGCGCCGCAATGGCGATAACCGGCTTTGCGCTGGCGGCCATTCCGGCCATTCGTTACACGCTCACCCCGGAAGTTGATTGGCCGCAGATCGTCGAGACCGAAGCTCAGCAATTCATGATGCCCGGGCTGCTATTGCTGGTGATCGCAGCACTGCCAATCTGGCAAAGCTGGGCTCTTCCCCTGGCACTCGTAGCGGCGGCCGCGGCGGGCGATTTCTGGTTTTACGAGCTATCGCACAACGGAATCGTGTGGGGCCTGACCGCGATCGCCGGCCTTGCGGCGATTGCATATCTTTATGACTGGATGCGCGGCTCCCGGCCACCTGTGGCGCCGGGTGATCTTGAACCGAAGATCGACGAGTGGATCGCCAAGCAATTCAACAGCTTGATTGACAAAGCAAAATCGGAGATTCCGATCCCCCCCGAGCGGCTCGACAATCCGGTTATCTTGAAGACGTTCCCAAAGGCCGAAAGGCTGAAGGGGCTGTCCGTTCTCACCCAGATCGGTGAAGACCGGCGCCCGAGGATTTCACCCGTGGGCCTTGCGGCGTTCAATTTCGGGCCGGAGAACCTGACAATGTTCGAGGGTGCGGTGGACCTTTGGAGTGAGAAGATCGTCTATGCCCGCATTCACCTGTTCCGGTATGACGACATTGTCTCGCTGACGTGGTCGAGTGACGTTTCGCCCCCGGATGATCTCGAGCATCGCACCGACACAGCAAAAGCGATCTTGCCTGCGGCAGAAGAAACCGGCGGCGACGCACTCAGCGTCGTGCCACGGCGGCTGGAGCTTCAGATCCAGCTTCGGGGACAGCGCGCGGTATCCCTGGTCTTTCGGGACTGTCTCATCCACGAGCGGCTCCGCAACAAGGAATTCGAACCCATCGAGGACATCATCAAGATCAGGGACGTTTGGCAAAGATTGATCGATGCAAAGATGACGAAGCCGCCGCCATTGGTGGCGGTGGCAAAACAAAAGGCCGCTGTCTGAAGGCGAGCGGCCGGGGCCGACGTCGCTTTGCCTGCTCGTCCGTATCAGCCCCGGTCGGCAAGCCGCTTTAGCTTGGCAAGACGTGTCTTTTCGTCTTCCTGCCAGCTCAGTGTCGAGGCCAGCGTTCCCTTGGCGTCGAAGAGATAGACGGTTGCCGTGTGGTTCATGGTGTAATCGCCGTCGCCAGTCGGCACTTTCTCGGCAAACACACGATATGCCTTGACTGCTTTTGCAACCTGATCCGGAGTTCCGGTGAGCCCCGTGATGCGCTCATCAAACGCGGAAAGGTACTTCTTCAAGTGCTCCGGTGTGTCGCGAGCCGGGTCGACAGTTACGAAAAATATTTTAAGTGCATCTGCTTTCGAGCCCAGCTCTTCAAGGTGTTTGGTCATCTCGAAGAGCGTTGTCGGACAGATGTCGGGGCAGTGCGTGAAACCGAAGAAGAGCGCGTGCGGCTTGCCTTTCAGTGCCTCACTAGAAAATGCCTGGCCGTTGTGATCGACGAGTTGGAAGTCTCCGCCGAAACGGGCCGCGCCGGGCAGTGAGGAGCCCTGGCGGGCTGCCTCCTGCAAGTTGCCGAGAAAGAGCGCTCCGGCGGCGAATGCGGCGACAGCCACCAATCCCCAAAGCGCTAGCCTTAGGCGGGACAAGACTGTTCCTGCTGCCATTGTGCGGTACTCCGGCGACTGTTTACTGGTCGTTATTTACCGTGATTCATATGATGGTTGCCGTGGTCCATTCCATCCTTTTCGTGGCTTCCTGTCATTTTGTCGCCACCACCGATCGACTTTGCCCCGAGCGGAGCCACGGCAAACTCCACGGCCACTTCGCCAGCCTTTTCAAATTTCAACTTGCCTTTGACCGGCTGTCCTTCTTGTGGCTCGGCGGTGAGCCCCATGAACATGAGGTGGTAACCGCCGGGTTTGAGGACAACGGTGGCACCGGGCGCAATTTCGAGGCCAGCGTCGACTTCATTCATTCGCATGATGCCATCCTTCATGGACATCTCGTGAATTTCGACGGTTTTGGCGAGCGCGACGCTGCCGCTGACCAACCGGTCCGCCTCGTTCCCGGTGTTGGTGATCGTCATGAAGCCGGCGGCAACCTTGGCACCTGGTGGTGTGACACGTGTCCAGGGCTTTTCGATTTTGATCCCAGCCGCCTTCTCTCCTGCGCGGACCTGGTCGGGCATGTTCGTTGCCACGCACGCCACCAGGACCGCGAGCACGGCGAGAAGCCTATTCGTCATTTGTATTCTCCAGCTGCGAAAGGACAGCCGGGACACTGCTCCAGCAGAACAGCGCCCGCGCTTTTAGGGTTCCAGAAGCATTAAGTCCTTAGAACGCCTTTTGCCAACCCACGATGAAGGTCCAGTCCGTCTGCATCTGCGGGCCGTTGAGGTCCTGATAGACCGGGGCACCGGCTTCAAAAGCGAGGCGATGGCCCTTAAGCGGGCCGTGCGGCACGACGAGATTGACGCCTCCCATGAGATCGAGGCGCTCGCCGCCGTAGAATGCAGGATTGGCCGTTTGAACGGGTCCGCCAATCTCCGGATCAAATCCATTGATATCGCCTTGGGTCATGTACTCGGCACGAATTGACGTGCTGATCCAAGATGCGAACTGGTAAGCGACCCAGCCTGTCACCGTATGCTTGTCGCCAAATGCGTAGCCCTGTGAGTTCTCGCTCTCAAGACGGACCTCGGCCATGTATTGCGCGCCCCAGGACACATCGCCCACGCGTGCGTGATAGGTGATGCCCGGCAACAGGTCCCAGGTGCCGGTTCCAATCTGCATGGAATACGGCAGGCGCACTTCAGGCGTACGGCCGAAGGGGTCAAGGATCGTGTCCCGCTTCTTGATGGAGCCGGTCGGGGCGCTGATCCCGAGGTTCAAATGGACATGATTGACTGCGTCGTCGTAGAGCCGATGCAATGCCGAAAACTTAAGGTCACCAATTCCCTCCGACTTCGTGGTGAAGCCACCAATGATGTTGGTGTTGTCGGGAGGGATTCCCATCATCGGGTTCGGTGCCTGGAAGGTGACATGATCCATTTCCTTCCGGATGTAGGGCAGCATGGCCATCAACGTGGTGTTGTCGGTGGGCGCGTACATGCCCCCGAACATGTGCATGTCCATGGTCATCTTGGTCGGAACCACGCGCAGGAACGGCGGCACGACCGTCATGCCCCCCGGTGTAACGACAGGGTTCAAATTCGGAACCGTTGTTACAATCTCTTGAGGGGAAACCTCATCCGTACCAATGCGG
>JARFQY010000204.1 GCA_029287535.1 Filomicrobium sp. | reverse complement strand
CGTATACTCGTAGAACAAAGTTGCGGCGCGCGACCGAAGTTCGGAAACGCTGAGCTCATCGTCCTTCAAATGAGCGATGCGATCGCCATCGAAGGCGTTTATCTGGACACGAAGATCTGTATCGGCTCGATCTACCAAACGATCACAAAATGCGAAGATATCTTTGGTGTTATCATCGTAACTCTTGCTCCACGTCGGCTGTGCGGAATCTTTAAGATACAGAGACAGACTGACACGCCCTCGCTCAGCCGCAATTCTAACCCGGCCTCGCAGCCGATATGTGGCCCCACCCGCTCCTCCCATCGAGTCGTCCAGAACGCGGATGCCTGTGCGTCGCGAGAGACGCTGTATCAGTTGATCGCGCAGATCGTCTGCTACCACCGTCGTCTCTTGGTCATCGGGGGCAACGGCAAAAGACTCGACACAAACTGTCGGCACCTCGTCCGATCTGTTTGCGTTGCCTGAACGCGCGGGACGCCATTGCAGAAGCGTTACCGGCAAAGCGATGTTCTTGAGCCTGAAGCTTCCTGCGTCGCGAAAGAGTTCTGCAACCGCATCAGGCAGCTTCGCCGCAAGCTCTGAAGAGATCATCACGCCACCTGGCGGCGCTTCAACTTCGATGCGAGTGGCAAGGTTGATGCCCGCACCATAAAAGTCGCCGTCTTCGGCGACGATTTCGCCGCTGTGTATTCCAATCCGAAGCTTTGCGAAGTCTTCTAGTGCAAGTCTCTCTTGTAGGGCGATCGTTGCCTCGATTGCCGCGACGGGGTCACGGAAACAGACAATCCAACCGTCGCCAAGGCGTTTAAGGATCTCTCCCCCGGCCGAGACCATCGCTGGTTCAAACCATGTCTCACGCAGCGCGCGGATTGTCCGGATCGCACTGTCACGATCCTCCTCCATCATGCGGGAGTAACCAACGAGATCGGCGACCAGGATTATTGAGTTCTTTGCGTCCACTCTTGCACTCACAACAGAATGCTAACACCAATCAAACCGTATCAGCTCCAGGTCACGCCGTCATGTTTCTGGCGCCTGGGAGCCCCGTCCCGACCGGAGTGGGTCACGTGTGAGCGTCGCGTGCACGCCAGTAGGACGGAAGAACTACACTTGACATCGGACGAATTCATCAGCCCACACGCCCCATCAGATCGGCACGGCACTGTACTGGTCTCGTCGCTAGAGCCGAGCAAAAACGTCAGCGAGCGTCCTCGGATCACATGGGTCAATAAAGATCATCCCAGGTTTATCCGGTATTCGTTGGGATCTCGGCTGGTGCTTGGGGAACGGCCGACGCCAATGTTATCCATGCGATGAATGCCTTGATCGACACGAGCTTCGGATGGTCATCGCGGTAGACGAGATAGAAGCCGTAGCCGGGTAGCGTGATCTGCGAGACGGTCACCAAAGCACCGCTTGCCAACTCGGGTGCGATCAGGACATCGCTACAGATGGCGACGCCATGCCCAGCAATCGCAGCTTCGATCGCGTGCAGTTCCTCTCGAAATGTCAGGCTCGCGAGCGCCGATAGGTCAGGAACGGCTCTGTATTGAACGCTAGCCGCGCGTTGCCAGCGCCGCCAATTTGGCGCGTGCGTGTCGGTCGGCGGCCACTCGGCTTCGATCAAGGGGAAACGAGCGAGCTCGGCTGGGCTCAGCAGTCGTTCCTCTGCACCGACCAGCGAGGGACTAGCGACGACGTGGAACGTATCGCGCATCAGCTCACTCCCGACTCCGTCGGCGGGCGGCTTGACCGCGTAGCGGATGGCGACATCGGCTTCGCCCGTCTTCAGGTCAATGATGGCATCGGTGCCGACGATGTCGAGTTTCAGGCTCGGGTGCGCCTCACGCCATTTTGGTAGCCGTGGCACGAGCCAGAGGGCGGCGAAAGCATTGGTCGCCGTGATCCGCAAGCGCCCGCTCGCTCCGCCGTCGCGCACTGTCGACAGAACTTCGCGGAAACTCTCGAGGCCGTCGCGAACAACAGGAAAGAGCTGCTCGCCGGCCCAGGTGAGTGCCAGCGGCCGTGGTCGGCGCCGGAATAGCGGCTGACCGCAGTGGCGCTCCAACAGTTTGATCTGGTGGCTGATCGCGGTTGGTGTCACGCCTAATTCGGCCGCTGCCAGCTTGAAGCTCATGTGACGTGCGGCGGCCTCGAAAGCGCGTAGCTCGGTCAGCGGCGGTAGATCTCGCATGGCGCCAGTGTAGATGAAATGAATTCATCTACACTTGAATTTTTCGAACTTGCCTCGGAAATCCTGTGGCTGCGAAAGTCAGATAACGGCATCGCTGCATCGAGGCGGACGAAATGGCGAACGGAAAGCTCGAAAACGTGCCCCCTTTCCTGGAGGCTCTTCGCGGGCTCGCACCGCTCATCGCGGAGTGGCGTGCCGCGTTCGACCGCGACCGCCGTTTACCCGATGTCGTGTTCGAAGCGCTTGCCGATGCCGGGCTGTTTCGACTCTGGTTGCCGCGCTCTCTTGGCGGTCCGGAGTTATCGCCACTTGAATTCATGCATGTCGTGGAGGCCGCGTCGGCACTCGACGGCTCGGTTGGATGGCTTGTTGGCAACGGCGGCGGCATGAGCCGTGTCGGCGGCTATCTTCCGGCAGCGATCGTACGCGATTGGTTCGCGACCCCGCGCACCTTCGTCGTAAGCGCGACGGGCGCCGTCGGATCGGCCGAGCGTGTCGACGGCGGTTATCGCGTCACAGGTCGCTGGCCGTTCGGTAGCGGCGCCCCACACGGCACGCACTTCATGGCGCTAGCGACCGTTGGCAGCGACCCCGCTCCTGATCAGCCAAGGCTTTGCGTTTACTTCGACGCCGAGCAAGTCACGCGACACGACACGTGGCACGTGTCGGGATTACGTGGAACAGGCAGCTCAGACTTTGAGGTGCGTGATGCTTTCGTGCCGGCTGAACGGGTGCACACGTTTCTCGGTCACACGCCGACCGAGCCTGGGCTGCTCTATCGGATGCCGCCGCTTTCGGTATTCGCGTGGACGGTCTCGGTTGTGCCACTCGGCATTGCCCAGGGCGCGATCGATGCGTTCGTGTCTCTGGCCGAGAATAAGACGCGGCTGGGGGCGGCGGGAGTCCTGCGTGATAGCGAATTGGTGCAGGCAACAGTTGGCAGGGCTGAGACGCAGCATCGCGCCACCCGCGCCCTGCTTGTTGAAACCATGAACGAGTTGATGGATGCCACCGACGTGGGCGGTGAGCGGCTGGTCAGGGCGCGGGCCCGGCTACGCACAGCGGCGGCGCATGCCGCAGAGACGGCGCTGCACATCGTCCATATGTTGGCAGCCGAGGCTGGTTCAGCCGCGATCTTCGAGAGCGGAGCCCTCGAGCGCACGGTCCGCGACGTGCAGGCCGCCGCCAAGCACGTCGCCATGAATCCCATGAGTTATAGCATCGGTGGTCGCATGCTCTTGGGCCTGGACCCGGGGACAACCCGATTTTAACAGGAGGATTGCAATGCCTTGTGTGCGGATTGCCACCGGCACCTGGGCCGCCGGCATCGAGATGAAGCTGATCGAGGCCGTGCAATCTGCGCTGATCAGCGCATTCAGAATCCCAGAATGGGACCGCGACGTGGTGCTCGATCTCTATGATGCCAACCGTCGCATTGTGTCGACCGGGCGTTCCGAGCGCTTCACCCGGATCGAAATCATCGGTATCGCCGCGCACTCGCTCGAAGCCAAGCGCACGCTCTTCAAAGCGATCGTTGACAACCTCGAGGCCGTCGGTGTTCCGCGCACCGAAACTCGCATCTGCCTCCTCGAGCCCCCAGCTGAGAGCTGGGGTATCAAGGGCGGCCAACTCGCCTCTGAGGCGGACTTAGGCTTCGCGATCAACGCGTAGATCCGGTCGCTTCCGTCAACCGCGGCCACTTTCGGCTTAGATATTGGTGATGTGATCTTTGGCCGCCCTCGGTCACACGTGAGTCTCGCGTGCACCGCAGCATCACGGCAGAACTACCCCTGACATCAGCCGAAGAAGTTACCCACAGCTTGTTCCTTTTTGCTGGACGCGAGCGAACGTCGCATCTTCAATGGATCTACGCGACACAACAGCTGAGTGGGGGGCAAAGTGGCGGTACGGATCGCGGATCGGATTCATTGCGAGGGGAGACGGCTTGCGGTTCGTATCGTTGATACAGACGATATCGTTTCCTTCGAACCCTCACCAACCATAAAGGAGGGCGAGAACGTCATTGCCTGGCTGGGAGCAAACCTCGTGCATGTAGGCTTCGACGACATCCATGACCTTCGCATCGCGCTCAAGGTCATTGGCGTTGAGACACAACGTCTGCGTATTGTCGATGGGGCTCAATCAGTTTCTGAAACAGATAGCGCCCAAACCATATCGGCAAAGAATTCGATGCAGTGACAACAACCAAACCATTCGCTCGCCTCAATCGCGGTGCCACCTGCAACGAAGATAGGTTCGTCGCGCCCGCCCAACATCCTTGATGTTGGAGCTCTTCGTCGCTGATCTCGCTGAACTAGGCCGTGATCGCGTCGCCAGCCTCGATCAAGTCGGAGTTGCGTTGTTGACCGGAAAAAGATCTAGGGCCAAGCCGGCCGACGGATGATCTCGACGCCGAATGCGCTGTTCAACTCACGGGTGGCACTGCCCGAACTGCTACTTGCCGTCAGCGAGATGGCATCGTCATCATGCGATTGGGAAATAAGCCTTCGTCGGAGATCATAATCCATGCAGCTCAATCGCGGACGTCCTCTCACGGCAATGCCAGGCCCGTCGGTGATTCCGGACAAGGTCCTCGATGCGATGCACCGGCCGATGCCTAACATCTATGAGGGCAGCCTGGTCGACACGAGTGTGAGCGTTTTTGAAGATTTGCCTAAGATCGCCCAAACCTGCGGCAAAGCATTCATGGCGATCTCAAACGGTCACGGCGCCTGGGAGATGGCGCTAACCAACACTTTGAGCAGAGGTGACAAGGTCCTCGTCCTTGAATCGGGACGCTTTGCCGTCGGCTGGGGCGAGCAGGCAAAAATGTTAGGCGCCGAGGTTGAGATTTTGCGCGCGCCAGATCGCCACCCCGTAAATCCCGCCGCCGTCGAGCGGTATTTGCGCGAGGACCGCGAGCATCGCGTCAAAGCCATCTTGGTCGTCCAGGTGGATACGGCATCAGGCGTCTGGAACGATATCGCCGCGATCCGGCGCGCAATTGATGCCGCAAATCATCCAGCACTGTTCATGGTCGACTGCATTGCCTCTCTCGCGTGTGTTGAATACAGGATGGATGAGTGGGGCGTCAATGTCACCGTTGGCGGAAGCCAGAAGGGCCTGATGGTCCCTCCAGGTCTCGGCATCGTATGGGCCGGCAGAAGGGCGATGGACGCACACGCAAGCGCGGACATGAGGTCACCCTATTGGGATTGGACCAACCGTCTTTCGGAGAGCGCTCACTATTTGCGTTACTGCGGAACAGCTCCGATCCAGCACATCTACGCAATGCGCACTGCACTTGATATGCTTCAGGCCGAGGGCCTTGAAACCGTTTGGGCGCGCCACGCGATTTTTGCGGATGCGGTGCGGGCAGCCGTCGCCGCTTGGGCCGCACCCGGCGGGCTTGAGTTCAACGTTTTGGATCCCCGTCATCGCTCGAATTCGACCACAACAATACTGACAGGCAATATCGACGGAGAACGGCTTCGTCGACTATGCGAGGACTATGCTGGGTTGACGCTTGGGATTGGGCTGGGAGATCTTGCTCAAAGGTCATTCCGGATTGGCCATATGGGGGCGCTGAACCCACCCATGGTGCTTGGAACTCTAGGTACGGTCGAAGCAGCACTGACTGCGATCGAGGGACCGATGCCACACTCCGGTGTCGCTTCCGCC
>JARFQY010000095.1 GCA_029287535.1 Filomicrobium sp. | reverse complement strand
TCACCGATCAGCGCAATTCTTCGCCGCTTGATGTCTTCTACGCCGCCGACGAAGTCCCAGATAGAAAAATCGGCGATGTTGTAGTAGAGGGCATTGCAGGTGAGATCACGGCGCCAGACATCTTCGTCAATGCTTCCGTACACGTTGTCACGGAGTATGCGTCCCTCCTGATCATGTTGCACATCGTCATCTTCGTGATTGGCAGCGGCGCGAAAAGTCGCAACCTCGATAATCTCCCGCCCGAAACGTACATGCGCCAGTCGGAAACGCCGGCCGATGAGGCGACAATTGCCGAACAATGCACGCACTTCGTCCGGTGTCGCGTTGGTCGCAACATCGAAATCCTTCGGATGCAGCCCAACGAGTGCATCGCGCACACAACCGCCGACCAGGAACGCCTGGTAACCTGCCTTGTGCAGGCGATACAGCACCTTGAGTGCGCTGTCGGAGACTTCGTCCCGGGAAACGTTATGCTCGGCGCGGGGAATTATCTTGGGACCTTTGGAGCCAGGTTTCCCGCCGTTTTTCAAGTGAATTCCGCTTGAGGATTGATTATGCGGCCGTATAATAGCAGCCCCTGCGCAGCCAGGGCAGAGAAAAACCGGCCACTCCGCTCCCTTCGTCTAGCGGTTTAGGACGCCGCCCTCTCACGGCGGTAACAGGGGTTCGAATCCCCTAGGGAGTGCCAAATTTATCAATGACTTGCCGTTGCCTGAGTCCCTGAGAAATCAAACTTGGGCAATGGTTAGTTATCAACCCGCGATGAAATCCGTCAATTTCTTTGGGAATTCAGATACGCGTACCTGAGCTTTTCATAAGCGTCGAGGAAGCTATCGAGTATTGCCTGAGCTACTTCGCCGGAGCTGAGCGGTGAAGAATTTGAATCTAGCCGCATGCACCAACCGTATGCTTTCGTGCGATCGATTGTCAGTTCAAATTTCTCACGCACGACTGGTTCACCTGGCGCCCAAAATCGCCCTTGTTCAGATGGGAACAAGACTCTTCTTCAGTACAGCCTTGTTACTGGCCAACAGTGCGCGCACATGATGGCTTTTCACACTTTTGCTACTGACCCGAATTGCTAGGTAGTGTCCACTACACCGGCCAGGCGCAAACCGACGAGGATTGCCTGGATGCCAAGAGCCGCCTGAAGCACGCCAAGCACGGCTCCGACCACGGCAAATGCAGGCGCAATGTACGGCGAATTCGCGATTCGATTGGCACCGAACATCACAAGCAAGTTCAGGAGCATGATACCGCCGAGCATTGCGACAATCGGGGTGATCGGCACGTTCTCCGGGCGTGACGTCAGCACGAGAATGACAACCGCGACGCCGTAAGGTGATACGACAAACGGAAATGCCAGTTTGAATGCAAGACGGAGGACCGATGTATCGCCGTCCGGCGCGGCGACCGGCTTGTCGTCTCGCTCGTATTGGTCACGGATCGATTCCAGCGCGATAAGAAAGAGGATAATCCCGGCCGCAATCAGCAACGCGCCGGTCGAGATGCCCCAGTTGGTCAGAACACGCACACCTATCGTTGCCGCAATGACAATGGACAACAGGGAGATCCCTGTCGTTGCGAGTGCTACATTTCTTCGGGCACTCGAATCAAGCGTGGCGGTGCTGCGAGCGAAGGGTGCGATGACAGCCTTTGGTCCTAGTGTCAGGAAAAAGAACGTAAAGATCTTGCTCAGGCCCAATGACAGCGTAGCTTCTGCCTCGACGGCCGCGGCGGGACCGGCGCTGCCAAGCAGCACGGCCAGCAAGGCAAAAATTCGTATCCTGCTCCAGGCAAACACTGCCCGCTCCGCTCAGCTGTTGTCTGCAACGCGATCCCGCAGCTTATCTATCCGCTGCGACAGCCAGAACAAGACACCTGCAATAAGAAACGCGGCAATACCGATCAGCCAGGAGAGCGTTACGGCGGCGATACCGGGCCAAAAAATGAGTACAACACCAACCAACGTCAGCACTATGCCGGCGACCTTTTGCACCCGGTGCAAGGGGTCACTCTGATCCAGGTGTTTCAGCGTCCAGAGCAACGTTATGCCGTTCAGGATTGCCCAGGCACCGAAGACGAGAACCAATGTCCTTATCGTGGCGCCAGGCCACAGGAAAAGCACCGCGCCGACAGCAAGGCTTATCAGGCCCTGGAAGAAATAGGCTCCTCGCTCGCCCGCGCTGAAGAGGCTGAGTACACCTGCAACTCCGTCAAAAACGAGTAGCGCTGCGATGGCCCAGAGCAGGTACTGCGCGGAGGCCTGCGGCCAGGCAATCACGCAAACGCCAGCAATTGCAATGAGCACGGCCTTGATCAGCAGTGCGCGGCGAACATTGCCCAGCCTGCCGGTTAGTGCGCTGCGCGCCTGCGATGCGGCGGCGCGGACACGTTCTCCCGGTTTGCCTGTGTCTTCGGACATGATTCACCTCCTTCTTTATTTTTATTTGGTGACAGAGTGATTATAGGACACTTGATTCGTGTGGCGACCGATATTGACTCCAGTAGAGATCAAGAAGTCGAATTTCCGGGAGCAAGGTCGAGCTGAAGAAAGAGCCAGTTGGAACGCAGGGCCGTCGACCGGTTGAAACCGCAGCCGAAAGCGGACGTTCGATTTCGCCTGGTTTCGACCAGTTGAATGACCGCTGGCGTAAAGCGGACTTTGGATCCTCTATTCCTGGCGGTCTTGCGCATTGACAAACCTGACAATGAAGATGCAATCAGCGTCCCCGGTGAATAGCCGTTCCTGGCCTTTCACTTTTTCGCCGGCACACCTGCTCTCGATCTTGCAGTCGTACTCAGTTTCTGTCTCGCCCTCTAACGGGATGAATATGACCTCATTCTCGTCCGGGTTGGGGGTGAAGGTTTCTTCGATAATTTCCAGTCTGCGTTTCATTCGTTTGTCCATCAGTGCTTCCTTGCGAGTTGTTCGAGACGCTCCTCAAAATCTGCGATTTCGTCCGGATCGATGGGTTTGGGTTTCGGCCCGGAGTACGAGACAACCATCTCTACGGCCCATCTCTCGCCTTCAAAGACGGCGTCTCGCAACTTTTCCACGGCCGCGGGCAATTCCCTCGGCAGTGCCAAACGAACAAGGGCCTGCATCAGCAGGCCCTTTTTTTTGAAATATCGAAGATACTCTCGGGTCTCTCATTCCAGCCACTTGTACATGATCAAGGCATCAATATAGCCTTTGCCTGGATGGCGGAATGCCTTCGGCAAGCGGCCAACGATCTCGAAGCCCAGCTTTACCCAAAGCCTGACAGCTACCTCGTTGCTTGAGGCTACAAGATTGAATTGCATGGCTTTGTAGCCGAGTCCCTTTGCAACATCCTGGGAGTGTTCACACATTGCGGTCGCCAGCCCACGCCCGCGTGCAGCCGACGAAACCATGTAGCCGCAATTGCATACGTGGTCACCGGGTCCGGATTGATTGGTCTTGAGGTAGTAGGTACCGAGAATCTGGCCGTCGTCTTCAAAGACATACGTTTCTCTCGGTACTTCCAACCACACCTTTAGCGCTTGCGCTTTCGAAATGTCGGTCGGATACGCATACGTATCGCCGCCGACAGCGATCTCTCGGAAGATTGGCCATATCTGCTCAAAGTCCCGATTGCTGGCTTCTCTGATGTTCATGCCAAGATCTGGATTCGGTCACTAGCCATTGATTCACTGGCCGCGAAGCTACTCCACGTCGAGTACCGCCTTCGGCCGCACCCGCTTCTCTTCCTCGAGCAACGCCTCCACCTCGTCGATCTCGATCGGGATGAAGCGGGATAGCCACTCATGCCCGTTCCTGGTCACGAGCACATCGTCCTCGAACGCGACGCGCGTGCCGTTAACGACGGCGCCCTGCTCGATCGCGAGCACCATACCGGGCATGAGCGGCCCGACATAGTCCCCGTGCTCATGCACCTCCATGCCGATGAAGTGGCCTATGCCGTAGGTATAGCTCTCGTCCCAGCCGCCTGCATCCTTCAGCATCTGCATGGCCAGGTCCTGCAGTTCATGCCAGGTAACGCCGGGGCGCACTTCGCTGATCACGGCCTTCTGCACGTCGAGTACGACCTGGTAGATGCGTTTCTGCTCCTCGGTGAACTTTCCATCGGCCGGTACGGTGCGCTGAATGTCGGCCGAGTAGTGATTCATGCTCGCGCCGGTGTCGAAGTGCACGAGCGACCCCGGCAGGATGCGGGCGTCGCCTTTACGCGCAGCCTCTTCCTCGGCCGTGCTCTCCCACTTGATTTCCTCGTTCATGTTGCTCGCCGGCGAGACACCCGTGAGAAAACCCAGGTCGGCGCCGTTCAGCCGGTAAACGTAGTCAACCGTGTGCATGACCTGCAACGTTGTAAGGCCCGGTTCGGCCGTCTTCATGCCTTCCATCAGGCCCTGCCCCGTGATCTCTATCGCGCGTTTCAGGTTCTTCATCCCGAAGTCGTCGATGATCATGCGCATCGGGTCTAGAAGATCCCCGGCGTCGCGCACGATCAGTTCACTTGTCGCGGCCTGCATGCGCTCGACGAAATCAAGGCGCGGATTCCGCGGCTCGTTCAGGTTCGTAAAGCGCGGATAGTTGACGTAGAGAACCTTGTCATCGTTGCCCCAGCCGCGGGCAAAGTCCGACGCGACCTCCTTGAAACGGAGCTGGGTAATGCGCAGGTTGCGATAGTCGTTCAGCGCGCTGCTCATGTGCTCCAGGAATCGGTCCCGCGGGAACACGTGGTCGATGCCGGACAGGCGGCTCGCTGCCGCCGGGTCCATGTCGGTGTACAGGACCTCGCGATATGTATCGCCGCCGGGATTCAGCACGAGGA
>JARFQY010000069.1 GCA_029287535.1 Filomicrobium sp. | reverse complement strand
AGGCGCACGCAAAACTCGCTCACGCCGCAAATGCTCGTCGACAGACCGATGATCCAGGCGATCAGCGGCGGCTTTGAGTAGTAGCCAAACGCCGGCTCCAGGCTCCAGAACCAATACTGTGCCTCATCAAAGAACAGATCGGTCTGATTGAGGCCAAGCGCCACGATGCGCAAGGCGAGCAAGGCCAGAAGGCCGCTGGCCAGCAGGATCAGCCATTGCCGGTCGTCAAACCTGTAGTCCGTGCTGCTCATTCGATCCCTGTCTTGCATGCCCCGGATCGCCGCCTGACCTCACCGCATGACGACGCGCTGCGCCGAACTGGACCCTAATGGCAGGGCAATTGCAAGATCTCAGCACAAATCGCCCCGCCAAACACGCGTTCGACAAAACCACACCGCAAGGTGGCATTGACGTCACCCTTGATTTCCGTTCGCAGGGCTGTGGAACTCTGCCTAACGGCCTGATCCGACGGCATGATCTGAGTTACTCAGTGGCCATTGCCAGGGTCGCGCGAAGGCACTTTTCCAGCTGGATCGTGTCGTTGGCTACCTTGGAAGGGCCACGACTCGTGGTGTATGTCAGTTTCGTGAGTCGCCAGCCCCCGCGGGCACTATCGAGCGAGGCTAGGAGCAGGCATGCGCATCACCGTGGTCATTCCGGCGTTGAATGAAGCCGGAAACATCGGCCGTTTGGTCGCCGAGACCTATGAGCACGTGCCATCCCCGACGCTCGCTGAGGTGATCGTCATCGACGACGGCAGCGACGACGACACACCCGGTGAGATCCGACAAATGCTGGCCTCGGGCGACTATCCGGGCCTCCGGCTGATTCGTCATGAAACTCGCTGTGGACAATCCGTCGCCCTGCGCACCGGGATCTGCGCCGCCGCACATCCCGTGATCGCCACCATGGACGGAGACGGCCAGAATGACCCCCGAGACATCCCAAAACTGCTCGAGCATCTCGCCGTGCCGGGCGAGGATGGACCGGCTCTCGTCGGTGGCTGGCGTCAGACCCGAAAAGATACTGGTTCCAAGCGCTTCGCCTCTCGCGCCGCCAACAAAATCCGCGATTGGGTTCTGCGCGATGACTGTCCGGACACGGGGTGTGGCATCAAGGTCTACTGGCGCGAGGTCTTCCTTCGTTTGCCGTTCTTCACCAGCATGCACCGCTACTTGCCGGCCATGTTCCAAACATACGGCCATAAGGTCGCCTTCGTCGCAGTGAATGACCGGCCCCGTCAGGCTGGCGTGTCCAAGTACAGCAACTTCACCCGGGCGCTGGTTGGGCTTTACGATCTGTTCGGCGTCAGCTGGCTGCTCCGGCGTACACGCGTTCCGGTCATTCTCGAAGTTCTGCCCGTCGAACAGCAGACCACCATATGGCCGCGCCCCGTCACCCCACCGGTTGCCGCAGGCACCGACCATCGCGGTCAAACTCATCGGCAGGTCACATGACGCACCCAATCGGCGGTCAGTCTCAAGCCCGAGCGAAGGCAGCGGCACTTGATGTCGGGGACGGCGGTCCCCAGGAAAATGTCCTTGCAATGGAACCGATTGCCGGAAAGTCCGAACGCATGGCCCGCTTGCGCGCGATCCTCCGGGGACGCGACGCTGCCAGCCTGCGCAACATTGGCCTTTTGATCCTGTCCGTTGTTGCCGTTTCGGTGCTCTTCTGGGTCAGCGCGAACATTATCGGACTCGATGAAAACGGCATCCTAGCCACCACATTCCGCAGTTTCGCTGACAGCCCCTGGGCCTTGCCAATCGTCGCCCTGGGTTTCACCTTGGCGTCGTTCATCGGCGCCCCACAGTTCCTGCTGATCGCTGTCACCGTCGCCGCTTTTGGCCCGCTTTACGGCTTCATCTATTCGGTTCTTTCGACCCTTGTGAGTGCCTCCGTCAATTTTCTCATGGCTCGGCACCTTGGCGCTGACTGGCTGCGCAAACGCGGCTGGCAAGGCATCGGCAGTCTCACCGATATGGTCGGACGCAACGGCTTCATGGCGTCGCTGCTGGTCCGCATTATTCCTTCGGCACCATTCATCGTCGTCAATATGGGGCTGGGTCTCACGGCAACGCCTTATACCTCCTTCCTTGGCGGGACGGCCATTGGCGTCCTTCCCAAGACCGCTCTGATCGCGTTACTGGGGAAGGTCGTCGAGCGCGCCCAGTCCGGTGATCTCCAGGCCATTCAGTATCTTGTGCTGGCTGCTTTGAGCTGGGTGGCCTTGGCCTTCATGACCAAGTGGATCGTCCGGCGCCGAGAAGCCATGAAGAGCGGCCGCGTCGGCTGACAACCTGCTTCACAGCACCCAACCGCTCCCTCCGGCGCGCTCGGAATTCACAACTCCGTGCACCGGGCAATTCTCTGACGATCTGGGCCCCATCGTGCGATAGAACACCTGGGCTTTTCTTGCTCGATACAAACTCCAGGAGCCGCAGATGATTGCCACGACCACCTCTGTACTTCGTACCCTCTTGATTGCTGCCGCCACGATCATCTGGTTGGCTCCCGCTCACGCAGACAGTCCTCTGATTGTCAAAGAGAGTTCCAAGAGTGTCCCCGAAACGATCGACGCCCTCCAAAAGGTGCTCGAAGCCAAGGGCATTGGCGTTTTTGGCCGCGTTGACCACCAGGCCAATGCCAAGAAGGCCGGTTTGGAGCTTCCGCCGACGACACTGCTGATCTTCGGTAATCCTAAGCTCGGGACTCCGCTGATGCAGACCAATCGCCAGATCGGTATAGACCTGCCCATGAAGGCGCTGGCCTGGCAGGGTTCCGACGGCAAGGTTTATCTCGGCTACACGGACCCCGAACGGCTCAAGAAACGCTTTGATATCAAAGGCAAGGACGCGATTTTTGCAAAAATGGCAAAAGCACTCGGCGCCATGACCGACAAAGCGGCGGGCAAATAGCCGCCGCCCGGCCCGCGGCCGTTCCATGGCCAGCACCGGGCCCGGAGGCCCGCGTCAAAACGCACGCCGAAAAAGGTTGCGCACCCGCATTCTGGGCTTCACAACGCGACACGCGATTGCTATACGTCGTCGCTCCGATGCTCCTGGCATCGGCATCGCGGTGCAGGGGCTCGCCAACGCGGGCCCGTTTTATTGAAGCACCGTTTTCCGGACATCCCGGGCGCATCGAACGCTATCCATCACGGATCGGGCGCCCAGGAGACATTGGTGACGCGGGGTGGAGCAGCCCGGTAGCTCGTCAGGCTCATAACCTGAAGGTCGTAGGTTCAAATCCTGCCCCCGCAACCAA
>JARFQY010000051.1 GCA_029287535.1 Filomicrobium sp. | reverse complement strand
CCGACGACTGGCATTCATCGTTTACGGTGTGGACTACCAGGGTATCTAATCCTGTTTGCTCCCCACACTTTCGCACCTCAGCGTCAGTATCGAGCCAGTGAGCCGCCTTCGCCACTGGTGTTCCTCCAAATATCTACGAATTTCACCTCTACACTTGGAATTCCACTCACCTCTCTCGAACTCTAGACTGATAGTTTTGGAGGCAGTTCCGGGGTTGAGCCCCGGGATTTCACCCCCAACTTTCCAATCCGCCTACGCGCGCTTTACGCCCAGTAATTCCGAACAACGCTAACCCCCTCCGTATTACCGCGGCTGCTGGCACGGAGTTAGCCGGGGTTTCTTTACCAGGTACTGTCATTATCATCCCTGGCGAAAGAGCTTTACAACCCTAAGGCCTTCATCGCTCACGCGGCAAGGCTCGGTCAGGCTTGCGCCCATTGCCGAAGATTCCCCACTGCTGCCTCCCGTAGGAGTCTGGGCCGTGTCTCAGTCCCAGTGTTGCTGATCATCCTCTCAAACCAGCTACTGATCGTAGACTTGGTAGGCCGTTACCCCACCAACTATCTAATCAGACGCGGGCTAATCCTTCACCGATAAATCTTTCCCCCGAAGGGCGTATACGGTATTACTCTCAGTTTCCCGAGGCTATTCCGTAGAAAAGGGTATATTCCCACGCGTTACAAACCCGTCCGCCGCTCACTCCGATGAGTGCGCTCGACTTGCATGTGTTAGGCCTGCCGCCAGCGTTCGTTCTGAGCCAGGATCAAACTCTCATGTTGAAGAGTTTCTTACTGGCTTTGGCTTGGAGGTTACTCCAAGGATCTTCTGCGTAACGGGCACCTTCACACGTTACTTCCCACAAGTAGGTTTCCCCACTCACAGGCGTAACATGGTGATGGCTTGAAACGCAGTGATCGACCAGAGTTCTGTCATGACCAGACAAGCCGAAGCTCGACCTGATCCGCCAGGACCCGCCGCCTGCGTTTCTCTTCCTTCAAATTCACTTGTCAAAGAGCTGGCGGACAACAAACCTCACCCTGACCAACTAATCCGGGTTTAGAGACTACGAAACCGCCCTGCCGAAGCAGACCGATCTTCGAAGCTGTTTGAGAGAGCGTTGCCCAAGCCGGGCCGCGAAGCAGTTTGGCCCCGCAACGAGGGTTGAATAAATACTAGGTCGTAGAGATTGTCAACACTGGCCGTCGAAAAAAACGACCGGCTGCCCCGCAGCAGGCCTAATTTGTTGATTCTGAAGCGTTTCCTCGCCTCTGAAGTCCTGTAACGCGGCATCGTTATCAACATCATTCGCAGCGTTAAGGCCGCACACCCCTCTTATTTGATTCGCCGGTGCATACGGACCGATGCCCTGTTGGCGCATGCGGTTGATATGGGCCGGGACGGCCATACTTCTGGCCATCTTGTGCCAAACACTCACTGACTCGAGGACCGAGGACCAACGGGGGGTTAAAGCTTGGTCGACAGACGACGGTTTCCACCAAGTGCGATAAAGGGCGCGCTGGCTTACGAGCAGCGTTCGCGCGGCCTCGTGCAAGTGTCGCGCGGGCGCGGGCGCAATGCTGGGCGGACCATGTTCGAAGATGACCATGCTGTCGACCGGCATGGCGGACGTTATCGCTGGCTCGTCAGCACCTGCATCGCTGGTACCATCGGTGCGGTGGCGATTTTTGTGATCATCGCCGGCTCGGCCGACCGTCGTGGCGGTGACGGCTTCATGCCGGCCATCGAACAGCTGCGGCATGGCGCGATGACGCCGGAGCTTGTCCCACGCATGAAACGCACAGTGGGGCTCAAATGGGCTGTGCCAAAGACCGACAAGCTTGAAGTTTCGGCCGGGCTCACTTCGACGAGATATGTGATTCACGAAACCTTGCGGCAGCGCCGCGAAGGGCGGACGTACATCCACGCCAAGCCGTATCTGCGAATGGTCGCACGCCTGGCGCCGGTCCCGACGGCATACCAGGATGTTGTGCCGCCATTTAATCCTTTGCAACTTTACGCTTCCAATGACCCGGTCGGTTCTAGCAAGGGTGCGCAGCGGAAAGATCGCGAAGACGTCAAGATCACGGTCGTCGAGTTAATCGGCGGTGTGCTTCCGGAGGAAGACCGTCAGCAACTTGATAATCGCGAAGTCGCCGAAGTGATCCAGCAATTCCTTATTGAGGAATCGATAGCGGCCGCGGAAACAGAAAATGACGCAGGCGCTAGTGGAGCGGAACTATTCGGGCAACAGAGCGACGAATCTGCGTTCACGACCGTCCTTGCCAAGAATTCCATGGAGGACGAATTCCAATCGCGAAGCGAAGATGAATCCGAACAGCTCGCCGTCAAGATCAAGCGCGGCGACACGCTAACCGGATTGCTTCAGCAGCATGGTGCTCAATCCGCCGATGCTTACGCGATGATCGAGGCAATGAATAAGGTTTTTCCGGCCAGTTCCCTGCGTGCCGGGCAGGACTTGCAGCTCACCTTGGAGCCCTCTGAAGCCAATCGCGGCCGGCTGGCGCCGGTATCATTCAGTGTATTGTCGGAAGCCGGAAAGCATATTGTCTCCGTGATCCGCAACGGCGTTGGCGAATATTCCGCTTCGCGCACTCCAATTCGGGATTATACGGCGTTACGCAGAATCATCGAAGAAAAGGTCAGCGGACCACGTGGCTCCACTCTTTACGCAAGTGTTTATCATTCCGCTCTTTTGCAAAGCGTGCCGCCGGAAACGATCCTCAAAATTCTAAGGGTCAATGCTTATCAAGCCGATTTCGGCCGGCGCATCCGGCCCGGCGACACGATTGAACTTTTCTTTAGTTTTGAAAACCAGGATTTTGCGCAGGGCCCGCCCCGTGAACTGCTGTATTCCAAGATTACGACCGGTGGCGAAACCGCACGCTTTTATCGCTTCAGAACCGCCGATGGCGAAGTCGACTACTACGATGAGGAAGGTAACAACTCGAAGCGATTCCTTACGCGCAAACCCGTTCGCGGCAACCGCGTTCGTTTGTCGTCAGGCTACGGCATGCGCTACCACCCGCTGTTGAATCGCCGGCGCATGCACGCCGGCGTTGACTGGGCCGGACCGAGAGGGACGCCGATCATGGCGGCCGGTCGCGGCGTAATCGAAATCGCCGGACGAAAGGGCCAATACGGGAACTACGTTCGGATCCGCCATGCCAATGGTTACAAGACCGCGTACGCGCATATGCGCCGTTTCGCTCGCGGGGTGAAGGCGGGCGCCAAGGTTCGGCAGGGACAGGTCATCGGCTATATTGGATCGACGGGTTTGTCCTCCGGCCCGCACCTTCACTACGAAGTTCTCGTCAATAACCGCCACGTCAACCCGATGACCATCAAGGTCCCGCGCGAGCGCCAACTCAAGGGGCGTGAACTCGTCGAGTATCAGCGGGAGCGGGCGCGTATCGACGAACTCATGCGGCGCGCACCGGTGATGACGATCAGCAAATAGCTCAAGGCTTCATCGAAGGCCTTTATGCGCTCTAGCGACGCGATCGATTTCGCCGCGGCGGTCTTCCTGGCCGTCGCACGTGCTGCGTCGGGCGGCAGTGGGCATTGGTCGGTGGCCTTGGACTGCAACAATTCGATCTGCTTGAGCTGGCTTGGCCAACCCGATTTGATCTCTCCGGTCGCCTTTTCATGGTCGGAGATGGCGCGGGTCACGCCCTTATGCGCCTTGTTAAGCAGGTCATGGGCGGGTGAGCATTGGCGGAGCTGCAGGTGCACGATTGCGAGCAGCTTTCGTGTGTTCGCCAGATTGCGGCGACGCTGCGCGTCCTCGGGTTTACTTCGCAAGGCGTCAGCGCGGAACTCGAGGCTCTCCTCATAGAGGCTGATCGCACTTGGCAGGTTGCCGATTTCCAGAAGACTATCGGCCATCATCTCGCGCGTGTGAGCCAGCTTACGGCGTGACGCGTAGGTTGGCTTCGCGAGTGCGAGGACGCGGCGGTGTTCGATGGCCTTTTCAAACCATTCGAGGCCGGCGCGGGGATTCCCGGTTTCGGACAGAGTCCGCGCCACGCTCTCGGCGGTCGCAATAAAGCGGCTATGAGTCCACCCACCCTGATCGAATGACGACATCAATGGCTCCATCATGCCATAGGCCTGGATGTACAGAGGAAGGGCTTTGGCCGGTTTGCCTTCATCCTGATAGGAGTGCCCAATGCTAACGATCGTCCAGGCGCGCTCGAACCTAACAGACGGGCGATCTTGGCCGGATGCGATGAGGCGATCACGATAGTACTTCGACTGTTCGTACTTCTCCCGCGCGGTGAGGCGCCGTCCGCGCATCCGGTAAGCCTCGCCTGCCATGAAGGCGCTGGTCGCGGCATGCTTCAGCAGTGCGGGGCTCCTGGGCTCCTTCTTGAGGAACTCTCGCGCGACCGTGAGGCGGCGCTCATGGCTGGCCCCCATGGCCTCCGTCTTGCGCAACTTGCGCTGAACCTCACCCAACGCCTCCAATGCGTGCAGGTAGGTGACGGTGAACCTGCGTGACTCCGGATCCCGGTCGATCAGCCCTTGATAAGTGTCGCACGCATCGACGGACGCCTTTTCCGCCAAAACGAGGTCGCCCAGTTGGCCTGCGACCTCCGAAATCTTCAGATTCGAAAGTGCATACTGCGTGGCGGCATCGGCATTGTGAGGATCAAGCCGATGCGCTTTCTCGACCAGGGCCTTGGTATTCTGGTAGACCTCCAGGGCCTTTTGCTTGCGGCCAGCCGCACGGTGTATGTCCGCCCGCACGACCAACAACCGGTGCAACCGCGACCTCCAGATCAGATCGTTGGGATGCAACTGGATGGCAGCACGGACCAACTTTTCGCTCGCGGTATTCGTCGCCATCGCACTGTCAATTTCACCTCGAGAGCGCTCGAGGTTTGCCTGGTCGATCATCGCAATGGCGCCGAGCGACGCGGCGTGCTTGGTTTGGCCCAAGTCCCCCAACCGCCGGCCCACCATACGAGCTTCCGCGATATAGCGGGTCGCCTCGTCCCAATCTTGGCGAAGCCGATAGTTGCGGCTGACCTCCAAGCTGAGATCTGCTCGCAGCTTCAGCCAATCGGGGTTGCGGGACTCCATCCCTCCAAGCTTGGTATCGATGACCTCAATGCCCTCGCGGGCCGCTGCTTTGGCGAAATCGAGCCAGCTGCGGTCGGTCAACCCACGGGCCACATAAATTTGCGCGCGGGCGATCTGATAATACAAACTCGAATCCACCTGCTCACCCGCCGCTTCGCGTCGGGCAAGTTCTTTGACCAGGGTCTCGCGTGCCTGACGCGCGTACCGGAGGGCCTTGTCACCATCACCCAACTGCCGATAGCTACCCGACAGGCCGATCTGCAGCTCGGCGCGACGCAGAGGAAGCTGGTGAGAGTTCACTTTGATCCTGTCCATATCGGTGAAGTAGCCCTTGGCCTCCTCCAATATCTCGAGGCCGAATTTGGTGGGCAGGCCGTTGCGTCGGACAGCGTTCACCGCATTTGAGATCAAACTGGAAGCCCGACTCAGAGTGGCATCGAGAAGTGCTTCGTTCTTGGTCAGTGCGACCTTCTTTTCTTCGCGCTGCAGCCAGGCGACGACGGATGCTGAGAGCGCCACCACAGCCAGGAATGCCATGGCCGACGACAACCCGATCCAGAACCGCTTCTGGCGTTTTTGGTTCTCGGCCTCGCGCCGGCGCAGCCGGTCCAGATCAACGCCGAGCAGACCGGAGATGATTTTCATCCGTGCCAATTCGTTGCCGTCGGCGTGATCGCGAGCGTCGGCGGCAATTGGCTCCTCAAGGAACCCGGTGATGTTGCCATCAGCGTCGACGACATAACGCAGTGCGGGCGGGAAGCACTCGCGCTCGGGGTCGCCTGGTTCGCCGTCGATGATGATCGGATAGATCCGATGCGCACGCCCAAGAGCTTTGAACTGGCGTATTTCCTCGTTGACGTAAGGGCTTTTTGCAGACGCCGGCGAACAGATCACGATCATGGCCTGAGAGTTGGCGATGGCCTCGGTCACCTGATCGCGCAAGGACGGCCCTGCTTCCAGATCGAAACGGTCCCGGAATATGGGACGGAGCTTTGAGGGAATCGCGCCGTGTATGCCGGCCTTGCCAACAAGGTCCGGTGGCACGCGATAGGATTCGAGTTCGCGGTGAACCACCTCTCCAAATTCCTGGTCGCGATGGCTGTAGCTCAAGAATGCAACATACTTCAATGGAGTGACCTCAGACATCCCAATATCCTCAAGTCACGCTACTGAGCGATAATCCGTAGGCACATCAGCAATTTAGAATGCGCAAGTCTGTCCCTTGTTCTACAACCTACCTTCAATCGTTCCGAGGGGCTAGGAAACAAGGGCGACAGCGGCGGGGATTTCCGTTAAGTCCCAAGAGAATTCTCCGGTGTTTGAGTGATTGGGGGGAGAGTAATGAGCGAGACCCGGGTATCTGCTTCACAAAGCAGACTGAGCCACTTCATCGACTACGTGTTCGGACGCAACATGTTGATCGGGCTCGCTTCATTGATGCTGCTGGTAATTTCCGGCTACGCCACCTGGAGTGGCATGAGCGACTTCATCGTCGGTGTATCCCAGTCG
This sequence comes from Filomicrobium sp., assembly GCA_029287535.1. GTDB lineage: Bacteria > Pseudomonadota > Alphaproteobacteria > Rhizobiales > Hyphomicrobiaceae > Filomicrobium. Next base: position 16,512 of record JARFQY010000051.1, on the reverse strand, counting down.
CCGGCGGCGCAAGGGCGCGAAATCCCGGGCGGGTTGTCTGTTACCAATGAGGCACTGGTGATCGCGATTGTGGTGGCGCTCACCTTCCTGATGTGGCTTGCCTTGCGGGAAACATTCGGCGCCGGCCGCGAATGGCGGCAAAGGCTGATTACGTTCCCGCTCTACTTTTTCTTGGCGCTGTGGTCGATCGGCTTCGGCTACGGCTTCTGGTGGAGCCTGATCGCCGGCGAAGAGGCGACCCGTACCAGCCTGGCGAACCTTCAAGAAGACGCGCGAGACGCCGGGGCGGCGGTTACCGCAAGGCTTGATGCGGTCAAGGCGCAACTTGATGGTGTTGTGAGCTGGTCGGACTCTCAGATGGCCCGCGAAGAAACAAGCGGCGGCAGCTGTGGTGTTGGCTCCGGTGCCGGCCAGGGGCCGCTTTACAACGCACGAAAGACCGTGCGCGACAACGTCGCCAATCTACGCGATGGGATCCAGGTCTCATGGTTGCAGCCCGTCGAAAAAGACCTCGAGCAGCTGAAGCGAGCCGCGCGCGGGCTTCAAGGCGCGACCTTCGAGGAGCGCCAGCGTGCCTTTGAACAAAGTGCGGCCACGGTGCGGTCTGGCGCGCGGCGCATCGCAGCAAGATCCAATGAGCTGGGCATTTCAACGGCCTCTGAAATGCGTTCGATCGCGGACGTCGTGTCTGTGGCTCCGGGCAAACTCGGGTTTTCGTGCTATGACCCGACGCTCGCCAAACGTCTGCGGCAAGCCGCCGAACAGGCCGATGACCCGGTTGTGCTTAAGCTGAGAACAGCCGAGTTCACGGAGGGACCGGCTGGCGTCGCCAACGCGGTCAAGCGGCTGTGGGAGAATATGGGTGCCTATTCCGGAAGCCTCGTCACCTATGTGATGAATGGGTTCAAGACACCGGAGACAAGCACCGACGAAGGGCAGCCGATTACCGGACGGGACATGATCGCGCTGCTGGCGACGCTCGGCGTCGACTTGGGCCTGCTTGCGCTTGCCGCTCTCAATCCGCCGAAAGCGCCACCGCGGCAGCTATCCTGGAGTGGCGCGGTCAAGAACCAAATCCGCGAAGCGATGCAAACGGCGATTGCCAGAGCGCCCGGAGCGGATATCGAGTGGGTGCGCCGGCATTTCATTTATCACAACCACGTCTCCTACTTTGTCATTCCCAACCTCTTCAGTTGCGATACCGAGAACGAGGATGAATCTTCGAAAGCACTGGCGATGAACCAGCTTGCCGGTGTGTTCGATGATCTCGACCTGGTTCGCTGGCCCACGCCAAAAGAACTCAAGAAGCTGCGGGAGGAGGAGGAGGGCGATAGCGCCACCGACCTCACGGACATCCGAAAGAGACGGCTAGAAGAACTTGAGAAGCGCAACCAGACAGGCGGCGGCGGTATCGAGCTCGACGAGCAAAAGGCAAACCGAATTCGCACGGCGGAGCCGGTCCGCAACCATGGACTATTCTCAAAAGCCGAGAGAGTCCTAACGATCACCGGCTGGAGCGAACAAGCGCGCAGTGACCTCGAAATCTATCGATTGGTCGATACGGAAGGACTGACACCATTGCTCGAAGTGCTCAACGAGTCGACGACGGCCGCCAGCGGCGACGCGGCGGCATCAGAGAAGAAACTCAGTGCCTGACGGCAGCCACCAAAGTTACGGGAGGTGAAGCACGCCTCACCTCCCGGATCATCACAATCGTCTAACAGCGAACTGCACGGCTCGCGGCCAACAGGCGGGTTAGGCGACGTCGCGGACGAGCTGGCCGTTGATGGTCAGGTGACCGCCTTCGACACCGACCGACACCGTATCACCGTCGCGAACGTTGCCAGCAAGGATCTGCTCGGCGAGCGGGTCCTGGACGCTGCGCTGGATGACGCGCTTCAAAGGCCGCGCGCCGTAGGCTGGATCGTAGCCACGGTTTGAGAGCCATGTCCGCGCGTCGGGCTGCAACTCGATGGTGATCTTACGATCGTTCAGGAGGCGCTGCAGGCGGCCCATCTGAATATCGACGATGGCTCCCATATCCTCGCGGCGCAGGCGGTGGAACAAGATGATATCGTCCAGCCGGTTCAGAAACTCGGGACGGAAATGCGCCCGCACCGCAACCATCACTTCGTCCTCGACCGCCTTGACGTCTTCGCCCTCGGCCTGGTTGACGAGGAACTCCGAACCGATGTTCGAGGTCATGATGATGAGCGTATTCTTGAAGTCGACCGTGCGTCCTTGACCATCCGTCAGGCGGCCGTCGTCCAGCACCTGCAGCAAGACGTTAAAGACATCCGGGTGCGCCTTCTCGATTTCGTCGAAGAGGATCACCTGGTAGGGCCGGCGGCGAACCGCTTCGGTTAGCGCACCACCTTCTTCATAGCCAACATAGCCTGGAGGTGCGCCAATCAGCCGGGCCACCGAGTGCTTCTCCATGAACTCGGACATGTCGATGCGCACCATGGCGTGTTCGTCGTCGAACAAATAGGCCGCCAGCGCCTTTGTGAGCTCGGTCTTGCCGACACCCGTCGGCCCCAGGAACATGAATGAACCGATCGGCCTGCTTGGGTCCTGTAGACCCGCGCGTGCGCGTCGGACCGCGGTTGAAACGGCCTTGACGGCTTCGCCCTGGCCGACAACGCGCTTGGCAAGCTCGTCTTCCATGCGAAGCAGCTTGTCGCGTTCGCCCTCCAGCATTTTGTCGACCGGGATGCCGGTCCAACGGGAAACAACGCCGGCAATCTGGTCAGGGGTGACAGCTTCCTCGACCATGACGTCACTGTCGCCGCTCGCCTCGGCCTCGTTCTCGAGCTCTGTCAGCTGGCGCTCCAGTTCGGGTATAACGCCGTACTGGAGTTCGCCAGCGCGGTTGTAGTCACCACGCCGTTGCGCCTGCTCGAGTTCGTTGCGGCGCTGGTCCAGTTCTTCCTTGACCTTTTGCGCGGAGCCCAGCTTTTCACGCTCACCTTCCCAGCGGCGGGTCAACGCCTGGCTTTCCTCCTCGAGATCGGCAATCTGCTTCTCAAGCTTTTCAAGGCGGTCCTTGGAGGCGTCGTCGGTCTCCTTGCGAAGGGCCTCGCGTTCGATCTTCATCTGCACGAGATCGCGGTCTATGCGGTCGAGTTCCTCGGGCTTGGAATCGATCTCCATCTTCAGGCGCGAAGCGGCTTCGTCGACGAGGTCAATCGCCTTGTCGGGCAGGAAGCGATCCGTGATGTAGCGGTTGGAAAGTGTTGCTGCCGCGACCAGCGCGGAATCGGTGATGCGCACCCCATGGTGCACCTCATAGCGCTCCTTCAGGCCGCGCAGGATCGAGATGGTGTCCTCGACCGTCGGCTCCGAGATGAAGACCGGCTGGAAACGCCGCGCCAGAGCGGCGTCCTTTTCAATATGCTTGCGGTACTCATCAAGAGTGGTGGCACCGACGCAGTGCAGCTCACCGCGCGCCAGCGCAGGCTTGAGCAGGTTGGAGGCATCCATGGCGCCATCCGCCTTGCCTGCGCCGACGATGGTGTGCAGCTCGTCAATGAACAAGATGATCCGCCCGGCTTCGGCGGTCACTTCCTGGAGGACAGCCTTAAGACGCTCCTCGAATTCACCGCGATACTTGGCGCCGGCGACCAAGGAGCCCATGTCGAGCGCCAGCAGGCGCTTGTCGCGCAAGGAATCGGGAACATCGCCTTTGATGATGCGCAGCGCCAGTCCTTCAGCGATGGCGGTCTTGCCGACACCAGGCTCGCCGATCAAAACGGGATTATTCTTCGTTCGCCGCGACAGAACCTGGATCGTGCGGCGGATTTCCTCATCTCGTCCGATGACCGGGTCTAGTTTACCGCTTTCAGCATCTGCGGTGAGGTCGCGCGCATAGCGCTTCAGGGCGTCGTAGCCCTCCTCGGCGGACGCGGTATCGGCGGTGCGGCCTTTGCGCACTTCATTGATGGCTTCATTGAGAGACTGAGGCGTCACGGCGGCCTGGGAGAGGATCTTGGCGGCCTCGGTCGAGGATTCCATTGCGAGCGCCAAAAGCAAACGCTCGGCGGTAACGAATTTGTCGCCAGCCTTGTCGGCGATCTTCTCAGCCTGCTCAAAAACACGCGCGGTGTCGGCAGCCATATAGAGTTGTCCCGACCCACCCGAAACCTTGGGGAGGCGGTCAAGGGCGGCGTCAACGGCCTGTAAAGCTTGCGCGGCATGCCCGCCGGCACTCGCAATAAGATTCGCAGCGAGCCCCTCAGGGTCGTCGAGCAGAACCTTCAAAATGTGCTCGGGCGTGAATTGCTGGTGCCCTTCGCGAAGGGCGAGACTTTGGGCCGCCTGGACAAACCCCTTAGCCCGGTCGGTATAACGTTCGATGTTCACGGTTACTCTCCTTAGCGCGGTCATCGTGCCCATCAAGGCGCAGCGAAACCGCCAGGTTCCATGTGATGTGTTGTATGCGCTTCGCTTTTGACCCCGAAGGCGTCTAAGCATTGCGCGCTATTGGGATATAGTGAAGCTAGCTTCTGCGAAAAGAGGGAAAGTCATGCAGGAAGGGTCTGCGCTTGTTACGGCACTTTACCGCTATCCCGTCAAAGGATTGACGGCCCAGCGGCTGGACCGCGTTGCGCTTACCGCCGGGGAGGCAATTCCGTTCGACCGCGCCTGGGCCATCGAGAACGGACCGGGCCGATTTGATCCGGAAGCCCCAAAACATCTGCCCAAGGTCGCGTTTCTGATGCTCATGCGCGATGAGCGCCTGGCAACGCTTTCCGCAGAATTCGATGAGGAAACCACGACTCTGACTCTGCGCCGAGACGGCAAGCAGGTTGCGCGTGGAAACCTCTCGACCCGTATCGGCTGCCAGATGATCGAACAATTCATCGCCGCTTACATGAAAGACAGTCTGCGCGGCCCACCGAAGATTGTTTCGGCGCCCGGCCACAGCTTTTCGGACGTCGCGACGAAGTGTCTGCATATCGTCAATCTCGCCTCGGTGCGGGACTTGGAAAGGGCTGCGGGTCGCGCCATTGATCCAATGAGGTTCCGGCCCAACGTGGTCTTCGACAGCGATACACCGTGGGTGGAACTCAATTGGGTTGGTAAGACCCTGGGGATCGGCACGGCGCAGCTGGAGGTAATCGACCGGACCCAGAGGTGCGCGGCAACCAACGTTGATCCCGCCACCGCCACTCGGGACATGGCGATTCCAGCGATCTTGGAGCGGACCCGAGGCCACTCGGATTTCGGGATTTACGCACGTATTACCGAGCCCGGAGAAATCGCCGTGGCGGATGAAGTCGTCGCCAATGTCGAGGCTGAATAGGACGTGGCGTTGCGATGGTTGACAGCTGTAGCATGCCCTTCAGCCGTCTAACAAATACTCCACCGCAAGGCCGCGACCAGCATCATTCCTGATCGCCTGTGGCGCCGGCTGGCTCGGTCGCGGTGTGCGCTTCCTCTTTTTCGGCACCGCCTTCGTCATCGCTGCTGGAACGCCTCACTGAGCGGCGCAGGAAATCAGGTTGCTGATCGGATTCGCCAAAGCGTTGGCGTTCGCGACGGCGGGAATCTCGCTGACCACGGCCCTCGCGCTGTTGGCCATTGGAGCGTGAGCGAGACTGGCGCCGGCCTTCACCACGCTCGGAGCGCTCGGCGCGTGGGGCTTCACCATTGGCGAGCGCAGGTTGCGGATCGCCCGGCTGCACGACACGCGTGGTCTCTTCGGTGCCCCCTTCTTCAACCGCTTCTTCGGAGGTCTCTTCACCGCCAGAGTAATTCTCAGAGCGCTGGCGGCCATTGGCAGCCTCGCCGGCTTGGCCGACCTGTTGCTCCCGATAAGCGAGGATGATTCGATTATAATGCTCTGCGTGCTGGAGATAGTTTTCCGCCAACACGGGGTCACCAGAAGATAGTGCATCGCGCGCCAGCGACATGTACTTTTCGGCAACATGGGCCGGTGTTCCGCGGATCTTGATATCGGGTCCGCTGCTTTCGAAGTTCCGCGTCAGCGGATTTTGACCCTTGCGGTTGCTGCGGTTACGTCCGCGGCGATGCTGTTGTCCCTGCCTCATGGGCTGTCGTTCTCTCAGTTGGTTCTTCTTAAAAGTCTAAGGGCTGCTGATGTCTTGAGCGCATCAGTAAGGCCGGTTTGTCCGCATCCTCGAAAGTGCCGCATCTTTATCGATGGACATTCTTCGGTACGGCCCTTTGCGTTTGCTCACGGCATATCTCTCAAATCTCTAATCCCGCCTGCCCGTCAACAGACCGGGCCGGCCGTGCCGGTAAACGTGCCACCGGGCAGATTCGATTCCTTCAATCGACCACTTCAGCCAGTTTCGCATTTGGCGAAAGCCAAACCTCAGCCGTCGGATCGCGCAACAAAGTCACGCTCACGCCTCGAACACAAAGCCTAAGGCAATTCCTTGCCTTACAAGCGCGCAGCACACTATCCGACGTGCGCTTCGCCAACCGTCAACAGTTCGATTGAAGTCCAAATCCGCAGGCGATCATGCCTTTCAAAGCAAGCCGAACAGATCAGACGAGCTTATCTCCTCAAACACGACACAGTCTCATAAAAGGGCCGAGACTTGGTCAGGCCTCTAACGAGCTGTGGAGACTAGCTGTCCCTTAAGGTCTGGCGCTAAGATCCGACCCCACGAACAAACGCGCAGCACAATTGCTGCGTTGCTCGACGGACCCGCGTAGCGAGACTACATGCATTCGGGCAGAAGCCAGACACGCAATTTCTCGCTCAAGATTGCATGAACAGTAGCTTCATCGGCTTTCGAAGCCAAGCTTTTTTCTCGGCGGTGTTAATCTAGTGACTGAATCGCCACACATCGGGTGTGCCCCCCCAGATCCACCCAGGTTCTAAACGCCGTGAAGCCATTTGCTGCAAAAAGGCGTTGCACCAACACGGCCTGCCCAGCGCCAACCTCGAAAAGTGCCCAGCCCAATTTGGTCGACCCGCCGAGTGCCATCCGGAGCCGCGGGGCGATCTTGTGGAACACCGCGAGACCTTCCTCTCCACCATCCAAGGCCGACATGGGGTCATAGCAGCGGACGTCGCGCGCAAGACCTGGAATGTCGCCGCTCGGTATGTAGGGCGGATTACATACGATGAGGTCGTATCGCTCGTTGACACCGTCAAGTGCATCCGCTTGACGCAATCGAAGCCGGTCGGCGACTCCGTGACGGCTGGCGTTCTGCGAGGCGATCGCAAGTGCCGCTTCGCTGATGTCGGTAGCGGTGCCGCTGGCGGCTGGCAATTCGGCCAGCAAGGTGACGATTAGGCAGCCGCTTCCCGTTCCGATGTCCAGGATTCTGATGGGTTGCTGAACCGCGCCCGCCTCCCCGCAAATCTCCAGCGCCGCCTCGACAAGTGTTTCCGTGTCCGGCCTTGGGTCGAGCGTCGCCGGCGTGATCTTGAAGGCGCGGCCATAAAATTCCCTCTCACCGACAATGCGTGAAACGGGCTCGCGTTCGATCCGCCGCTTTAACATCGCCGCCAAGTGTTCGGCGGCGCCGGTGCCCAACGGGGCTTCAGACTGCGCGATAAGATCCAGCGCCTGACGGTGGCCTGCTGCGGCGACGAGAGCTCGGGCGTCGCGCGAAGCGCCCTCAATGCCCGCCGTCCGAAGCGCGTCTGCAGCGGAGCGCACCGCTTCGGCCAAGGTCATTTCATCATGGAGGCTCACGGGTGGCTGCTTCCCGGTCGCATCAGGTGGTGGTGTCATTTTCAAATGCGGCAAGCTGCTCGGCCTGGTGGTGGGAAATCAGTGCCTCGACCATCTCATCGAGCCCGTCACCAGAAATGATCTCGGGAAGTTTGTGCAGCGTCAGGTTGATGCGGTGATCGCTGACGCGGCCCTGCGGAAAATTGTAGGTGCGGATGCGTTGGGAGCGATCTCCCGAGCCGACCTGGGACTTTCGGGCTTCCGCGCGTTCATCGGATCGGCGCTCCATTTCCTGTTCGTAAATCCTCGAGCGCAAAACCTTCATGGCCAGCCGGCGGTTCTGATGCTGGGATTTTTCCGCGGACACCACCGTAATCCCAGTCGGGATATGGACGATGCGGACAGCGCTGTCGGTCCTGTTCACATGCTGACCGCCGGCACCGCTGGCGCGCATGGTGTCGATGCGAATGTCCTCGCTTCGAATGTCCACATCGACGTCCTCAGCTTCCGGCAACACGGCAACGGTCGCAGCGGAGGTGTGAATTCGGCCGCCGGCCTCGGTCTCGGGCACCCGCTGAACGCGGTGAACGCCCGACTCATACTTCAAGCGCGCGAAAACGCCTTCACCGGTAAACGATGCGACGATTTCCTTGTAGCCGCCCAGGTCGTTCTCCGAGGCCGATATAATCTCCGTCTTCCAGCCGCGCAGATCCGCATAGCGCTGATACATGCGAAACAGATCGGCAGCGAACAGTGCCGCCTCGTCACCACCGGTCCCGGCGCGAATCTCGACAATGGCGCTGCGCTCATCGGCGGCATCCTTGGGCAAGAGTAGAATTTGCAAATCCTGCTGAAGTCCGGCCAGCCGCTGGCGCAACTCAGCAATTTCGTCGTTTGCCATGGCGCGCATTTCCGCGTCGCTGGCATCTTCGGCAAGCTCCTGAAGATCAGCCAGCTCCTGTTCCACGGCGCGCAACTCTTGAATACTCGTGACCAACGGGTCGAGTTCGGCAAACTCCTTATTGAGTTTTGCATATGATTGAGGATCAGGGCCGGCGTTGAGCTCGGTCTGTATGACCTCCCAGCGCTCAACGACCTTGTCCAGTTTCTCCCGCGGCAGTACTGGCATTCTTGTTCGTTCCGATTTCCAATGTTCCCTGGCTTGGCCTTTCCATGGGAACTGCACCAAAAAACTGAATTCACCGAATTTTCGCGGCTATATCTCGACGCCATGCTGTTCGGCGAAGGCCGCCAGCGTTGCACGCACATTGCAATCGGGCTCATCAAGCCACTTGGCAAGCTCCTGCTTGAGCTGCGCAGCGGGGAGCGAGCGGACCATCGCCTTGACCGGGCCAATGCTCGAAGCGGCCATGGAGAGCGACTTGCAGCCGAGCCCGATAAGCGCCATCGCCTCCAGAGGCCGGCCGGCCATTTCACCGCAGACGGTTACCGGCACCTGGTGCTTCGCGGCGGCGTCGAAGACGGAGCGCAGCGCGCGCAAAGGTGCGGGGGAAAGGTCATCATACCGGCGTGAGACCTGCGCGCTTGTCCGGTCGACTGCGAAGAGGAACTGCATCAAGTCATTGGAGCCGATGGAGATGAAATCGGTCTTCTGCATGAGGCTTTCAAGTTCGAATAGAAGACTTGGTACCTCCAACATAGCGCCAATGGATAGCGTGGCGGGCAAGGCATACCCATGGCGACGGGCGTGCTCCAGCTCTTTGTCGATGAGAACGCGGACCGCATCCATTTCCATGGCCGTCGTCAGCATCGGCACCATAAGCGAGAGCGGCCGGCCATCATGGGCGCGCAGCAATGCCCTCACCTGGGTGCGGAACAACGCCGGTCTGTCGAGGGACATCCGCAAGGCGCGCCAGCCCATCGCCGGGTTCTCTTCAGGAAGGCGATCGAGATACGGGAGCACTTTGTCGCCGCCAATGTCGAGTGTGCGGAAGACGACCGGAAGCCCCTTGGCCTGCTCGAGAACGGACTGATAAGCCTCGGTCTGACGTTTCAGCCTTGGCAGCCTTTCGGACAGCATGAACTGCAGCTCGGTGCGAAACAGCCCGATTCCCTCACCACCCGACTCCTCGAGGTGCGGAAGATCAACCAACATGCCGGCATTGAGGAGCAACTCGATGCGCCGGCCGTCGCTGGTGACGGCGGGCAACTCGCGCAGGCTGCGGAAGCGTTGCTGGCGCTTGGCGCGGAAGCGAACCTTGTCCTGGAATGCTGCGATGACGTCACTGGACGGCCGCAAGTGAACTTCGCCTGTTTCTGAATCGACGATGACCGCCTCGCCGTCGGAGACGTGTTCTACAATCCGATGTGCCTGCCCAATGGCCGCTATACCCAGGGCCTTGGCGACGATTGCGACGTGACTTTGGGCGCTGCCATCCTCGACAACCAGGCCGCGAAGTTTGGTGCGGTCGTAGTCGAGGAGTTCGGCAGGCCCCATGGTGCGCGCGATCAGGATGGTGTCGTCTGGAAGATTGGCTCTTTGGCCGTGCTCATCGGCGCGGCCTGTCAAGATGCGCAACAACCGGTCGGACAGGTCATCCAGGTCGCGCAGGCGTTCACTCCAGAACGGGTCGATCTGGCGCAGCATTCTGGCCCGGGTGGAGTTTTGCACCCGCTCCACGGCGGCTTCCGCGGTCAATCCATCCTGCACGGCGCTACGCAAGCGGTGGTGCCAGCCGCGGTCGTGGGCGAACATGCGGTACGCCTCAAGGACGTCGCGGTGCTCTCCGGCGGCCGAAAGCCGCTCATGAGCCAACATCTCGTCGATGCTTCCACGCAGACGCTCCAAGGCAACTTCGAGGCGCGAAAGCTCAAGCCCGGTATCCTCAGAGAGCAGCACGGAGACGACGATGCGCGGCTCATGCAGAACGGCATGCCCAAGGGCGACTCCTTCCGCAAGGCCCTGGCCCTCAATCACGGCGGAGGCCGCCCGCGACAATTCAATGTCAGCTTCGGAGCCCGCGACGCCACCTGAAGACAGTAGTTCGGCCACCACCATCGCGGTCGCCTGCAGAACCTCGACATCTTCTTCGGCGTAGTCGCGGCGGGTGTGATTTTGCACGACCAGGACACCGGCCACTTGGCCGGCGCGCGATACCGGCACGGCCAGCATTGAATGATAGGCCTCCTCGCCGGTTTCCGGCCGGTACGAGAAAGCGGGATGCGACTGGGCATCAGGTTCATTGATCGGCGCAGCTTGCTCCGCGCAGCGACCCACGAGGCCCTCGTTGCGATTGAGGCGCGTGGCGTGCACCGCTTCGCGCTTCAGCCCCTCCGAGGCATAGAGTTCCAGGGAGCCATCGCGGCGCTTGAGGTAGATTGAGCAGACCTCCGCGACCATGACACCGGCAATCTGGCGAACGATTTTATCAAGCCTGGTCTGGCCGTCCCCGGGCTCGGCCATGATATCGCGGAGTCGTCGCATAATAACGCGGAGCGCCGGCTCGGACGCCACGTATGCAGGCTCTTCTCCGCGTCTACTGTGCATTTCGACTGCCGCTATCGCAGCCGGCGTTGCAAGGCCCAATGGCCCGCATCAATGCCGACAGCTCCTCGTTTTCTGCTTCATTGGGGCCCGCCCTCGCTGGGCCTTCGCGTTCGGCGGGATACTGCCAACTGGCAATGTACCCATCCTCGGTAGGGGTCTGAACAGCGACCATAACAGATGCTGATACGAACCTCCGCTCCTCAGTATTTCAGGGAATGACCAGTGCCGCCAAGACCTTCCCTCTTCTGACCTGATAACTATTGTGCATCAAGCCCGTACACTTCGTGAAGGGCGCGCACGGCAAGCTCCGCATAATCGGCGTTAATCAGCACGCTCACCTTAATCTCCGACGTCGAAATAGCTAATATATTAATGCCCTTATCGGAAAGCGTCCGGAACATTTGGGATGCCACGCCGGCGTGTGAGCGCATGCCGATGCCAATGATCGAGATTTTGACGACATCGTCGGAGCTCCTCACTTCGAAGTTACCAAGATCGTGTTTGACCTTTTCGATCACCTCCAGGGCGCGCGGCAATTCGGAGGACTGCACCGTGAAGGTCAGGTCCGTGTGGGCGCCGTCCGGCGTCACGTTTTGAACGATCATATCGACGTTGATGGCTGCTTCGGCCAGCGGGCCGAAGATCCGGGCAGCGACGCCCGGTTTGTCCTCAAGCTTAAGGATAGTGACCTTGGCCTCATCCTTGGCATAGGCGATGCCACTAACGACTTGAGATTCCACTATTTCATCCTCACTACAAACGGTCGTTCCGATATTCTCCAGCGTCCCGACGTCGACCGCCGGGAGCGATTCAGGATCGGCGAAGCTCGAAAGGACGCGCAACCGCATTTCGTAGACCATGGCCAGCTCGACAGACCGGGTCTGCAGCACCTTGGAGCCGAGCGAGGCCATTTCGAGCATCTCCTCGTAGGAAATACGCGGAATACGCTGCGCCTCCGGAACGATCCTCGGGTCGGTTGTGTAGACACCGTCAACGTCGGTGTAGATGTCGCAGACGTCCGCACCCAGCGCCACGGCGACCGCCACGGCGCTGGTGTCCGATCCCCCCCGGCCCAGAGTCGCGATGCGGTTGTGCTCGGGCTCCAAGCCTTGAAAACCGGTGACGACAGCAACCTCACCTTGATCGAGACGGGCACGCAGGCGGGCTCCATCGATCTGGGAAATTCGGGCGGCACCGTGTGTTTCGTTGGTGTGGATCGGGATCTGCCAGCCTTGCCACGATCGCGCGGAGACGCCTTTGGTCTGAAGGGCGACGGCAAGCAAGCCTGCTGTGATCTGCTCGCCCGAGGCGACAATAGCATCGTACTCGCGGGCATCATAAAGAGGCGAGATTTCGCGGACCCATTCCACCAGCTGATTGGTCGTACCAGCCATGGCCGAGACAATGACGGCAACCCCATTGCCGGCATCGGACTCGCGCTTGACGTGGCGGGCCACTCTCTCAATCCGCTCAATGTCAGCGACGGACGTGCCGCCGAATTTCATAACGACTACAGCCATGGCGTCCTGTAAGCTCGTCTCCCGGTGGACTGCAGGAACCCGCCTGAACCGACGCTAAGGCCGTTCGAGGGGATCTTGCGTATAGTTTCAGGGGGCAACCCGTTTGCTGGTATCCGTAAAAGGATTGGGCGATTGCCGGTCCACTCGGTTATCGCGCTCTCGCCGCGGCGAAGTCATAGCGGTTGCCGGACGCGGCGGCAACTTGTGCCAAACCAAAGACCAATCCGCCTCCTGCCGCGGCATACCAGGAGCAAGGCGGACTTAACAGAATTGGGTTCGGAAATTGATGTCTGCAGCTGACACCCGCGAAACGCCGACAAATGGCAACCTCGACCCCCAGGAAGTCGAGCGATTCGCCGCGCTTGCCTCCAAGTGGTGGGACAAAAGCGGCGAATTCCGTCCGCTGCACCAGATCGCGACGGCGCGTTTGTCGTTCATACGTGAGGCCGTCACCGGCCATTTCCTGATTGATAGCCGAAAGGTACGGGCGCTGACCGGCCTCAGCGTCCTCGATATTGGCTGCGGCGGAGGCCTCATCTCGGAACCGATGACCCGGCTTGGCGGGGTCTGCACCGGAATTGATCCAGCCGAAGAGAATATCGCGGCGGCCCAATTGCATGCCGGCGAGCAAGGACTCACCATTGATTACCGGGCGACGACCGTGGAACAGGTCGCGCAAAGCGGAGAGCGTTTTGACGTGGCCGTGTGCCTTGAAGTCGTCGAGCACGTGCCCGACCCCGCGGCGCTCATTGCCAGCTGTGCACAGACTGTTCGGCCCGGCGGGCTGCTGATCGTCTCAACGATCAACCGAACAATGAAGGCTTATGGGCTCGCTATTGTTGCCGCCGAAAACCTGCTCGGCTGGCTGCCGCAAGGGACGCACCAATGGGAGCGGTTCGTGACGCCGGAGGAACTCGAATCCAGCTTCCGCCAAGCCGGCCTGGAGAACGCCAGGTTTTCCGGACTGGTGTTCAACCCGCTCAGCGATCGCTGGGGGCTCGGGGCTGATACCTCCGTCAACTACATTGCCGCGGCGGAGAAGCCGGAGGCTCTTGAACAGGCCGTCTGAGCCCGGCTCCTGGAAACCGTTGCGACCCGGCCCAAGCTCAGCTTTCGCTTGGCCCGCGCATCTGCAGCAATGCCTTTTCGACCTGCCGCCAGTCCTTCGCCTCGTCACTGCGCCCGGCATCTTCCAGCTCGGTCGCCTTTCGGGCCGCCTCAGCAACCGCCTTGTCACCATGTGCCTCCCGCAGTCTGCGGGCATGCTCTTCGGCATCTACCGCTTTCATAGTCGCACCTATCGCTGAATAGTTTTCGACACTGTCGGCAGTGTTGCCCGGATCGAGTCGAAAGCCATTGACGAAGGTCAAGCGCTCGCAGGGCAACTGCAATTGACAGGCGGGAACGTCAACCGCGTTCGTGGCGCGCCTTCCGAAATTCGCTAATGTGGCCTTCGAGTTCGCGGTAGGGCTCGCAGGCCGTGCCGCAGCTTTTTTCGATGCGCTGCAGCTCGTCGGACGCCGCAGACAGGTTTCCGCGGGAAAGATGTGCCTCTCCGAGATATGCGCGAGCGACGATATTCTGCGGGTCCTTTTGAAGGGCCCGTTTGTAATACCCCATCGCCTCATCAACCCGGCCGAGCTTGCGGGTGGCGAAACCAATGTACGTGAGGACCCGGGCATTCCTAACGCGCGTACGTCCGAGGTAGTCCAGCGCTTCAGCGTAGCGGCCATTCTTCGCCAGCCAGTAGCCAGCATAAAACAACTCCGCGTCAACCGCCGCCGGTCCGGCCGAGGCGGGCGCAGCAGCGGCACACTCGCGCCACGCGACTGAGGATTTTTCGAACTGGTCACAGGTGGCACTGACAGGGCCTTGGTCTTTCGCGAAAGTCGGCGACAGGCCCATCGCAAAGATCGCCAATGAAACTGCGACTGTGCGCGCGGTGAAACTCCGTGGTGACATCTCGTCCGAACTCCCAAGGTTCTTTGAGGACCGCATTCAGCCGATCCGATACCGTCGGCGGACGCTAACCCAAACGAGGGCTAATGATCTAGCCCATCATTACGCCCAGCGGCATGTTTTGGCGGCTTCGTTCGCGATTGGTCCTAGTTGCTTGATACACAAAGAACCGTTGCAGGCGCGATAAGGCTGTTGGAAGCTATCGATCAAGCGATCAGCAAGATCAGAGATGGCTCGACGAGGGATAGGGGGGTAAGGTTCCGCGATCAACTGTGCAAAGAGATCGACCGGGTTGCCAACGCGCAGTTCGCTTGGCAAGGGCTCGGTTGAACGGAGAGTATTGCGATGGATCACCGCCTGAGCAGCAAAGACGTTGACGACATCAGGCGCGTCACGAACGAGTGTTTGTCCGAGATTGCCTCGGGAGACTTCGACGACTGGCTCACGCATTGGACCGATGACGCCCGCCTTATGCCGCCCAACGCCGCGGATGTCGTCGGCCATGATGCCTTGCTGAAGTGGATTTCGGCCCGGCCGAAGGTCAAGAGGTTTGATATCTTCGACATGGATATCGACGGTAGCGGCGATGTGGCCATTGTGATTGCGCATTTCTCTCGGGCGTTTGATACAGACCATCGCGATGATACCGACCAGAAGGCCCGGCAGGTTCTGAAGTTTCGACGCGGGGCGCATGGGAACTGGAAGATTTGCGCAGCCATCTTCAACTCCAGCGACCCGCTCTAGAAGCCGCCTGTCAGCGAGCGATATGCCGGCCGCGGCAAGCTGAGTTTGAAAAAAGAACACGCAACCGCCGACGCTTGGGAGGCTTACTGAATGACCAAACCCCTGCTGGTGACCTGTCTGGGGCTTGCCCTTTCATTCCTTTTGCTGGCCGGCGATACATCGGCTCAGGATGTCGAGATGATGGTGGAACAAGGGGAGACCGGATGGCGCTCTGTTCCCGGCGGCCAGCCGGCGGACCTAGCGACGATCACGCCTGTCCTGGTCAGGCTGCGCAGAATGACAGACGCACCTTGGGAGATTGATCCAGGCACGAAGATTCCAGGATCGAATATGACCGATACGCGGCCCCTCATCGTGGTCCGCGTGCTAACCCCCAAGAGAAGCTACACGACCCGCGCGAGCTTCGATAAATCGCTCAACCCGAGCACGGGGTTCTCGTTTGGCCTCGACAGTTTGGAGGGCGATACGACCGTCACCATAGACGCCGCCATCGTTAAGCCTGAACGGGGTGGGGACCCCGTTGGGGACTGCAGGTGCCGCTATTTCTTTCGACAAGTCTATGAGGTGAAGCAATCGGGGATGACACTTGGAGACGAGCTTTTGCCGCGATTTTCCGTTTCGCCCCGGGAGACACTGACAAAGGTGTTCACCCCAGGGTTCGATGGGCAGAAGGTCGATTGCCCGCGCGGAAGCGGCCGCTTCGTCACTGTTCAATGTAATGCAGCGCCCTAGGGTGGGGCTAACCTAACCCGTCAGGTTTGAGCGTCTGCCGCTAGAGGATTGGTTCCTTTACCCGCTGGTGCCAGGGTGGAATTTCACTATCCAGCATTCGCCGCACCGATCTTGGAACCTCGTCGCTCCATACTTGGTGCTGCAGGTCGTTCCAAATCCAATCTGGTACGCGGTATTTGTATTGGCTGCGGGTGGCGCCATCCTCAAGGATCTTGAGACCCGCCAAGTCCTCCAGGATGCGGTTGCGTCGGTTCTCCAGAACTTGCTGTTTGTTGTGTTGGGCCATCCAGCGCAGCGCGACCCGATGCTCGACGTTAAGCGCCTTCATGTCCGAGCGAACGCCTTCGCGCATGCGCTTGATCTGCTGCGCTTGCCGGCGCTGTTGGCGATG
>JARFQY010000033.1 GCA_029287535.1 Filomicrobium sp. | reverse complement strand
GACTTTTATGGCTCTGATGCGTGCCTCACCTTCGTCAGCGGTCACGCCACCAATGTTTCGACCATCGGCATGCTGATGGGGCCGGGTGATCTGATCGTCCAGGACGAGCTGATGCACAATAGCGCGATTGTCGGCGCCAAGTTGTCAGGTGCGAAAACGGTTAATTTCCGCCACAACAACCCGGACCACTTGGCCGAGGTTCTGCGGGAGCATCGCGGTACTTACAAGAATGCGTTGATTGTTGCGGAAGGCCTCTATTCGATGGATGGCGACTTTCCGGACCTGCATCGATTGGTCGAGATCAAGAAACATTTCGGCTGCTGGCTGATGCTGGATGAGGCCCATTCACTGGGCGTCATGGGCAAGACCGGTCGCGGCTCGTTCGAGCATTTCGGCCTTGATCCACGCGAAGTCGACATCTGGATGGGTACGCTGAGCAAGACGTTGGGGAGCTGTGGCGGCTACATCTGCGGGAACAACGAACTCATTGAGATCCTGAAGTACCAGGCGCCCGGTTTTGTGTATTCGGTCGGCTTGTCACCGCCGGCGACTGCTGCGGCACTTGCCTCACTGAGGATCCTCAAGAGTGACCCAGAGCGGGTCGCCAAGGTTCAGGCCAATGGTCAGCTGTTTGTGGAAGAGGCGAAAAAGGCTGGTCTCGATACGATGACCAGCGCAGGATTTTCCGTTGTGCCTCTTATGGTTAGTGATCCGGTGCGTGCGGTGCGCCTGGCTGACCGCCTGTTGGAGCTTGGCATCAACGCCCTTCCGATCATCCACCCAGCGGTGCCCATGAAGGCGGCACGGTTGCGCTTCTTCATCACATCCGAGCATACACCCGAGCAAATCCGTAGGACCGTGCAGACGGTCGCAGAGGAGCTGGTTAACGTCGCCAAGCGACAGTCGTTGGTCGAGCGTGCATCGCTTGCCGTGGTCGTGCGCTGATAGATTAGGAACTGAGTCCAGGTCTTTGCCGCAACCGGAGTGCTCCAAAGTCGCGGCAGTCACTGACCAAGTGCCAGAAACCAAGGGGACATGGTGTCTTGACCTCGAGTGAGAGCACATGGCTGGAAAAAGACAAGATCAGGATCCTGCTCCTCGAAGGGATTTCGGATACCGCTGTAAGCGCGCTCAAGCGATCGGGCTATTCAAACGTTGAGCGGCTGCCGAAGGCGCTTGACGGCGCTGATTTGAAAGAGGCGCTCGCAGGCGTCCATTTGCTCGGCATCCGTTCACGCACCCAGCTCACCGAGGAGGTTATTGATCTAACTGATAGTCTCATCGCGATCGGTTGCTTTTCGGTGGGCACGAACCAGGTGGATCTCGCCGCCGCCCAGCGCAAGGGCGTTCCCGTTTTCAATGCACCGTTTTCAAATACGCGCAGTGTCGCCGAGCTGACGATCGCAGAAATCGTAATGCTGATGCGGGGCGTGTTTCCGAGGTCCGTTTCCGCACACGAGGGCGGCTGGAAGAAGTCGGCGGTCGGTTGCCACGAGGTGCGCGGCAAAACCCTGGGAATAATCGGGTACGGCAACATCGGCAGCCAGCTGGCGGTGCTGGCGGAAGCGATGGGCATGCGCGTCCTGTATCATGATCGCGTCGACAAACTGCGTCATGGTAACGTCGAGGCAGCCTCAAGTCTGGAGGATTTGCTCGCGCAGTGCGACGTCATCAGTTTGCACGTGCCAGAGACCGACGAGACGAGGAATATCATCGGTGAGCGTGAGGTTCGCCTTATGAAACCCGGCGCATGCTTCATCAATAATTCGCGCGGCACTGTGGTCGATCTGAACGCACTGGCTGACGCGCTGAGGGACAGGCACCTGAGTGGTGCGGCCGTCGACGTGTTTCCCGTAGAGCCCTCCTCCAACAAAGAGGAGTTCGTAAGCCCGCTGCAAGGCCTCGACAACGTTATCTTGAGTCCCCACATCGGCGGCTCGACCGAAGAAGCGCAGGAGCGAATAGGGTCCGAAGTCGCACGCAAATTCGTCGACTACTCCGACAACGGGTCCACGACCGGCGCCGTCAATTTTCCGCAGGTCCTTTTGCCACCCAGGTCTTCAGGTATTCGCTTCCTCCAGGTCCACCGCAACGAGCCTGGCGGGCTTGGTCGGCTCAACGAAGTGTTTTCCAAGCACGGTAGCAACGTCGCCGCGCAGTATTGTCAGACCGACAGCGAGATCGGTTATGTCGTCGTGGACGTTGACGGTACTGTCGAGGACGCTCCGAGTCTGTTGGGAGACATTCGGAATCTCCCCGGAACCATATGCGCACGGCTGTGTTTGAGTCGAAGTACTTCGCGACGTTTTCTGATCAGTTCGCGTGCTTCGTCCGTTTGGCTTGGTGCTCCTGCCATGCAGGATGCCCCGACAATTCCCTCAAAGGCGCCGCACGGTCATGTGCGATCGCTACAAGCCACACTTCAGCGCAAGGACCAGAGCTAGCGCTCGCGCTAGGGCCCGGTTCCACTTGGTTCGCGCGTGGGCTGCCAGCCCGCGCTGAAACGAACAAACGCTAAGCCCACAGCACGTTAATCACGTTTGCGCTTTCCTGCATGATACGCGGATGGTCTTGGCGGAGTCGTCAAGGCGCAAAGTGCCGGCATGCGCTCACACCGAGATTGCATACAGCGCCCCGACCCCGCGATCACTTGGCGATCGTTGTAACGGCGGTAACAGCGGGCGGAAATCGGATTTGTTTTATCGGTGATATCAGCAACGGCCATTCAGCCCGCGAAATTCGCGGGGCCCGCCGTCATGTTAGGAACCCGAAATGAAAACGATGAGTATGCTTCGGAACGAGAGTTACGAGATGACCAGCCAAGATGAGGGCATCAAGGAAAGTTCTTGGTTCGGCGCGGTTGAAAGCGCACCCGGCAGCATGTCGGGGGCTGCGCGGTCGCTGGCCCGGGCTCTCGGCACGTTGCGCCCGTCGGAGACGGAGCCGACATACAAACCGGCGGTTCCGTTTGGTGAATTGCATATCTTCCAGACGATGAACAAGCACCGCACGCTGCAGAGCATGTTCTCTTTGAAGAACCCGTTCTACCGGGTTCATGACGGACGGCTCGGGGCCATCGCTTTGCACGAAGGCCGGGAGCTGATGAACTTTGCCTCCTACGATTACCTGGGACTCAATCAGGAGCCGGCTGTCGCCGAGGCTGCCAAGGCAGCGATCGACGAATGCGGCACGTCGGTTTCAGCCAGCCGACTGGTCGCTGGCGAGCGCATGTTGCACCGCGAGCTGGAACAGGAGTTGGCCGACTTTTATGGCTCTGATGCGTGCCTCACCTTCGTCAGCGGTCACGCCACCAATGTTTCGACCATCGGCATGCTGATGGGGCCCGGCGATCTGATCGTCCAGGACGAGCTGATGCACAATAGCGCGATTGTCGGCGCCAAGTTGTCGGGTGCGACCACGGTTAATTTCCGCCACAACAACCTGGACCATCTGGTGGAGGTGCTGCGGGAGCATCGCGGTACTTACAAGAATGCGCTGATTGTTGCGGAAGGCCTCTATTCGATGGACGGCGACTTTCCGGACCTGAATCGATTGGTGGAGATCAAGAAGCATTTCGGCTGCTGGCTGATGCTGGATGAGGCCCACTCACTGGGCGTCATGGGCAAGACCGGCCGCGGCTCGTTCGAGCATTTCGGTCTTGATCCACGCGAAGTCGACATCTGGATGGGTACGCTGAGC
>JARFQY010000018.1 GCA_029287535.1 Filomicrobium sp. | reverse complement strand
GGCGCCGTTCATGGGCAAGTCAGAATCCAGACGCTCATCGCCGAGCGATGGGCGGTACTGATGACACTCATCTTCACCAATGTCGGACTGACGATCGCTTTGGCCACTATCGGCTACCTCATGATTCGGCGCATGGTTCGGCCGGTTGGGCTGCTGAGCGACCATATGCAGCTCGATCCCGGGCGCGCGGTGCGGCCAATTCCGCAGCACCTCCTCGGCCCGGAGACGAGCGAGTTCGGACGGTTGTTCCGGCGGTACAATGCCCTGGTTGAGACCGTGCACGAGCGAGAGCGTTGGCTCGAGACCCTCGCCGAGGAAGAGCGGCTTGCCGCGTTGGGCCGACTCTCGTCTGTCATGGCCCACGAGATCAACAATCCGATTGGCGGGATGCTGAACGCCGTGCAGACGTTGAGGCGCCATGGGCACCGCGACGACGTGCGCGAAAGCTCGATCAAGCTGGTGGAGCGCGGGCTTGTCGGGATACGCAACGTCGTACGCTCCGCGCTTGCGACCTACCGCCCGGACACGGACCACGAGATGCTCACGCCAGAGCACCTGGACGACCTCGCCGTTCTCATCAGGCCGGAGGTGCGACGCAAAGGCCTCGAACTCCATTGGACTAACAGCTTGGCGGAACCCTTTTGCGTGCCTGCTCAACCGATCCGCGATGCTGCACTCAATCTGCTTCTCAATGCCTGCGCGGCGAGCGCACCCGGCGCGGCCTTGGGATTCGACGCACGCTCTACCTCGAGCGAACTAAAGATCCGTGTCTCAGATGAAGGCCCCGGACTGCCTAAGAACCTTCGCGAGTGGCTCGAAGCAGGTTTGCCCGAAAAGCCGCCATTCGAGGGGCAAGGAGGCCTGGGCCTTTGGATCGTGCGGAGGCTGGTTGTTGACCTGTCGGGCACGATTACGGTCGAGCCGGGGCGCGCGAATGGGACTCGGATTGTTTTGACCATCCCGGCGCAAGCTCACCTTTCCGCTGCGCCTATTCCGAGATTCAGTGACGTAACCTTAGCCGGAACTCAGGAGCTGAGCCATGTTACTAGAAGGCCGCTCGATCGGGCTGATCGAGGACGATCCAATAATGGGAGAAAGCCTCTGGCAGACGCTTAGGTTGGAAGGCGCAATCGTCAATTGGTGGCGCAACGGATCGGAAGCCAGGATTGGCCTTGCGACAGAGCAGCCGGACGCCGTGATCTGCGATATCCGGCTTCCAGACGCGTCCGGCGGAGACCTTTTTGTCGAGGTGTCGAAGGACCGAACGCTGCCCCCGTTCCTCTTCATAACCGGCTATGGCCAGATAGAGGACGCCGTGCATCTCCTGCGCGCCGGAGCCTGCGATTACATCACCAAGCCATTCGACATAGACAATTTCTTGGATCGCGTCCGTGCGTTGATGCCTCAGGGCTCGAACGAGATCGACGCCCAAGGCGCACTGGGCCGCTCGTCTGCAATGCAGCGGATCGAGACCCTGCTGCGTCGCGTTGCCAACCTGCCAAGCCCCGTGCTGCTCGCTGGCCCGACCGGCTGCGGCAAGGAGGTTGCGGCAGCCTTTCTGCACTCCGTCTCCGACCGCTGTTCCGAGCCCTTTGTAGCCGTAAATTGTGCGGCACTCCCTTCCGACCTGATGGAGAGTGAACTGTTCGGCCACGAGCGCGGCGCCTTTACCGGCGCCCACGCCTTGCACAAAGGCTTCGCCGAGCGCGCCCAGAGCGGCATCCTATTTTTGGACGAGATTGGAGAGCTTCCCCTGCGTCTCCAGGCGAAGTTGCTCCGCCTGATCGAAGGTCGAACGTTCACGCGGCTGGGCGGCGAACGCCAGCTGCCCTTCCAGGCGCGCATCGTATGCGCCTCGAACCGGGACCTTGCCAAGGCCTCGGCGTCCGGTGAGTTCCGCGACGATCTCTATCACCGCATCAATACGATCGAGATTGCCATTCCGCCATTAAAGTCGCGCCGGGAAGACATCGAAGGTCTGCTCGCGCTGTTCTTCGATGGCTTTAGCGAGCAGCATGCCAATAATCTCCGTGGCATAGCCTCGACCACGGTGGACATGGCGCTCGACCACGACTGGCCGGGGAATGTCCGTGAGTTGCGCAACCGCGTCGAGCGAGCCGTGGCGCTGGCGTCGGGCGAGTGGGTCATGCCGTGGGATCTGTTTCCGGACCGGGTTGCGAGTAGCGGATCCGACGCCGGCGAAGCTTTTGCGAAGCTCGCGGACGTCAGGGCGCGCGCAGAGCGACGACAGATCGAAAGAGCCCTGTTTCAAACGGACGGCGGTGTGACGGAAGCAGCGGAGCTGCTCGGAGTTTCTCGAACAACGCTTTGGGAGAAGATGAAGCGTCTGGACATAAACGGGCAATAGTAGTTGGCGGTCACTGAAACGACCTGGTGCCGGGGTTGCTCCGCGATCCAAATAATCAATGGAGAAACAAGAAATGTCCAAAGATTTCAAACAAATCGCCGCTGACGTAATGGATGGTGTGGGGCTCATCCGCCGGGCGGCTCCCGACACCATGAGAGCGTTCGTAGGGCTGTCTGGCGCGGCCACAGCAGCAAACGCGCTTGACACTAAGACCAAGGAATTGATGGCGTTGGCCATCGGCATCGCCGTTCATTGCGATCGCTGTGTGGCTTTCCATACGAAAATGGCTCACCAGCATGGTGCGTCGCGCGACGAGGTTGCTGAGACAGTGGCCCTAGCAATCTACATGGGAGGCGGCCCGGCAGCGGTATATGGAGCCGATGCTCTGAGAGCCTATGATGATTTCGACAAAAGCTGATCGGCTAACTCGAGAGCCATAGGCAGTCGAACGACCAAGTACAGAGAAAGTCAGAAACAAAAAGAATGAGCCAGATGCGCCTCGTCAGCCCGCCGCTGGCTGTGAAGAGGGCCGGGGCGAAAAGGATCTCGACATCATCGGTTCGCGGGAGGCGGTCGACGTTCGGAAATCCGAACAGCCATGTTGGTCGACGTTCACATTCCTAAACGCCTGACTTGGAGCGGCTAAAACATTCTGCTGTTTTTCAATATGTTAGCGATTCATTAACCCTGGCACGCGGTTTGCGTTTCGGTTGGTAGCTCAATCAATGGGCACAATCAGGAGGAGACCGCGATGAAGCGTTGCGACAGGCTGGTCGATGTCGGCCGGCGACAGTTCTTGAGAGGGGGCGCCGTTGCGACGGCGGGCGCTGCCGCCGCGACGGTGGTGCCGACCGATGCGAAAGCCAAACCCGGCACGGCACTGCTGCGCTATCCGGCAAACAAGCTCGCCAACGTCAAGGACCTCAAAACGAACGAGCCGCTTGATGTCGGCTACCCCGACGCCGATGCACCCGGTGTCCTGTTGAAGCTCGGCAAGAAAGTTGAAGGCGGTGTTGGTCCCGACGGCGACATTGTCGGATTTTCCACTGTCTGCCCGCACAAGGGTTTTCCGCTCGCCTACGATGGTGATCGGCGCACATTGAACTGCCCTGGCCACTACTCGGTCTTCGACTGCGAAGCTGGCGGCCAGCAAGTCTGGGGGCAAGCCACCCAGAACCTTCCACAGTACATTTTGAAGGTCGACGACAAGGGCGACATCTACGCCGAAGGCGTGGATGAGCTGCTCTACGGCCGACTGTCAAACGTCCTTTGAGGGAGGATCTCAATATGGCTTACAAGAGAAACGTCGACCGCCTTCCGATCATCCCGAAGGATGCCAAGAAGCACAACGTCACCTGCCACTACTGTATCGTCGGCTGCGGATATCATGCCTACACCTGGCCAATTAAGAAGGAAGGTGGGCCTGCGCCTGGGCAGAACGCGTTTGGCGCGGACTTGTCGAAACAGCAGGGACCAGAGACCGAGGCTTGGTACGCACCGTCGATGTACAACGTCGTCAAGCAGAACGGTCAGGACGTCCATCTCGTGATCAAGCCCGACAAGGGCTGTGCCGTGAACGCCGGTCTCGGCTCGGTGCGTGGCGCCCGCATGGCGGAAAACCGCCGGTCAGATATCACCGGCACACAGCAGCAGCGGCTAGACCAACCACTGGTCTGGCGGTACGGCACGTGGCAGCCGACAAGCTGGGACGACGCCCTCGACCTGGTCGCCCGAGTCACGGCGCGCGTGATCGACAAGGACAACGAGGACGACTTGTTCGTCTCTATGTTCGACCATGGCGGCTCTGCCGGCGGCTATGAAAACACCTGGGGCACCGGCAAGCTCTACTTCCAGTCGATGAAAGTGAAGAACTGCCGCATCCATAATCGCCCAGCTTACAACTCCGAGGTGCACTCCAGCCGCGACATGGGCGTCGATGAGCTCAACTACGCCTACTCGGACTATGGCCTGACCGACACGATCATGATCGTCGGTGCCAACCCTCTCGAAACGCAGACCAACCTGTTCCTCAATCACATGGTTCCGGGTATGCGGAAGGGCGCCAAGGTCATCTTCGTTGACCCTCGTCGCACCGTCTCGATTAACGCCGCCGAAATCGAGGCAGGCAAAGAGAGCGTCCTGCACCTTGCGATCAACTCCGGCACCGACCTCGCCCTGTTCAACGCGATCTTTACGCACATCGTCGAGAAGGGCTGGATCGACAAGGACTTCATCGCCAAGTCCACGTTCCAGGGTGACACCGCACAGCCGCAGAACGCGCAGTTCCCGGCACCGCTTGGTTCCCTTGAGATGGCCAAGGCGGAATGTAAGATGTCGGTGGCGGATGCCGCCAAGATCTGCGGCGTGGCGGAAGCCGATATCCTCAAGGCTGCGTCGTGGATTGCCGAGCCCAAGGACGGCCAACGGCGCAAGTGCGTCACGGCCTATGAGAAGGGCATCATCTGGGGCAATGACAACTACCGCACGATTGGCGCCCTGGTGAACATCGGCCTAGCCACCGGCAATATCGGCCGCGAAGGTGGCGGCGTCTGCCGTCTCGGCGGCCACCAGGAAGGCTACTTCCGTCCTTCCGATGCCCACGTCGGGAGACCTGCACCGTACCTCGACCAATTGATCATTGCCGGGCAGGGCAAGGTCCATCATATCTGGGCGAACGACCACTACAAGACCACTCTCAACGCGTCTGAGTTCAAGCGGGTCTACAACAAGCGCACCAACATGGTGAAGGAGGCCATGGACGCGCGGGCCGGTGCCACGCGTGAGGAACTCGTCGATGCGATCGTCGGTGCGATCGAGGCTGGCGGTATCTTCTCGGTCAACGTGGATATCATCCACACCCAGATCGGTCAGTGCGCGCACGTCATTCTGCCGGCCGTCGAATCCGGTGAGATGAACCTAACGTCGATGAACGGCGAGCGGCGCATGCGCCTAGTCGAAAAGTACATGGATGGCCCGGGCTCGTCGAAACCGGACTGCCTAATCGCCGCTGGGATGGCCCAGCATCTTGAGCGCGTGCTGCGCGAAGAAGGGCGCAACGAGTACGCCGACCAGTTCAAAGGATACGACTGGAAAGCGGAAGAGGACGCGTTCATGGATGGCTACAACACGGCCCATCCTGACGTGACCTACGACCGCCTACGCGCCATGGGCAACAATGGCGTCCAGGAGCCTGTTGTGGGTTTCAAGGACGGCAAGCTTGTCGGCACCATGCGGCTCTATACGGACGGCAACTTCACCCGTCACGGGCGTGAGGACAAGAAGGCTCTCTTCTGCGGTGGCGGCTGGCGCGGGCTCCAGGCACCGGGCAAGGCCACACAGAAGGCGAACTACAAGTTCCTCATCAATAACGGCCGCTCCAACATCAACTGGCAGAACTGGTTCCTCGACAAGGACAACGACTTCGTCTCGGACCGCTATCCATACCCGTTCCTGGAAATCAATCCTGAGGACATGGCGGAGTTGGGCTTGAAGGCCGGCGACCTGGTTGAAGTCTATAACGACGTTGGCGCAACCCAGGCGATGACCTACCCGACGCCGACGGCGCGTCGCGGCGAGACGTTCATGCTCTTCGGCGCTCCCACGGGCACGCAGGGCAACGTGATCAACGCCGGCGTTAACGAGCTAATCCTGCCGAACTACAAGCAGACCTGGGGCAACATCCGGAAGATCTCGGATGCACCTTCGACAGTCGCACACCTTTCCTTCAAATCGAAGGAATACACGACCGGTTGATGGTCGACGTGTGACGAAATGAGTCCGGGCGGGAAGGTTCCCGCCCGGCTTGGTCAACTTGAAAAACGGAATTCTGGAGGTAGGCAATGCGCCTCGCCGCCATACACTACGAACGCGGATTCGATATCGATCGCCTGCTCATCAACGTGTGCAGAATGCTGACCACTGAGCGATTGCGGATCGGTGGCCTAGTCCAGCTCTCGACGGGCGAGCGCGGCGGCAATTGCGCGGCCACCACTCACATCGTTGATCTCAGGACAGGGGAAAAGTTCGACATCTGGGAAGATCGCGGCCCGTGCGCTCGCGGCTGCCGCCTCGACGAAGCAGGCCTCGCCCACGCCGAGCCAGCTTTGCAGCTGGCAATCGATGAACGGGTGGATTTGCTCGTCATCAACCGTTTCGGCCGAGCAGAGTCGCTCGGACGCGGGCTTCGAACATATTTCGAAGCAGCTCTCGCCACCGGCGTCCCCGTCCTCACCGGCGTCCGCGCCCCCTATGATAAAGCCTGGAGGGAGTTTCATGGCGGGCTGGGTGCTGAACTTGCGTGCACAGCGACCGCAGCGTTCGATTGGACAATGCGTGATGCGATGCGATGGAGCCCTAACGCAATCACCCGAGTATCTTAGAACTTCGGTAAATTTTGCCTCGACGTCCGCCTGGGGACACGGATGCGGCCTTTCGTGGGGGCGTCAGTAAGGCCGCTCGACCTTCAGAACCGGACCTGACTGCGCTTAGGCCGCTCGGGATGCTCGTGTTGTCGGTCGACGACCGCTTCTGGGATGTTGCGTCGTTTGCTCCGTAAACAGCCAGATCGTTGGCGACTTGGGCAAGTGGCCTGATTTAAACATTGGCCGTTTACTGACCGCTTCGTCTGCTGTGGGGGATAAAACGGAAGAACAGATCTCCCGCACCAGAATAGTCCGCGCTGCTCATAAATTGAAAGGTTGCCCCCCAACAATCTGGGTGCCAGGCGGCAAAAAGGTTTTTACGGCGGATACTTAGTCCCAGCGGGAAGTGCGGGCATGGCCGCCCCAAGCCCGCAATCGAGGCCGAGTTCAGGGACGCATAACTCTGTGACGGATGAAGTTTACGCCGGAGAGGCGATGTCATATCCGTCAGCCCGATGCGTGCCTGCCCGCAATCTCACGACGAGCTTCGAGGATGGCGAGGGTGACCGATCCGAGGACGTCTAAGACGAACTTCAAATCTTAATAATTTCTTTAAAAATCGATCCTAATTTCGCCAGGTTGAGCCGTCATAGATGCGCGGTGCGACGGCAATCCGAAAACAAAGCGGTGACGAACCTTAGCCAACTCCGGCGGGCTAATGCCAAGCGTAGAGCGTTAGCTCAAGAGGTTCGATGCGCACCATCGCCAAGTGGAGCAGGCAACAAAGCGAAAGCATAGTTCGGCAGTCAACCGTCTGATCGTCTCGATCTGAAAGTGCTAGTAGACATGATTGCTTTAGGCCTGAAGAAGCATGACAAATTTAGAACGTATTCAAATGGCCCTCGAACATTGGGGGAAGCGTTTCCGAGCAAAGCCCGACTGGATCGCAATTGATCCAGGGGACTCGCACGTCCTATGGCTATGTGCTGACTTTTACCGCCAGCAAGTTGTCCTCGACAAGCCGATATCGCACGAGCAAGTCGATCAGGCTCTCCGCAAGGTGTTACGGGAAAGCGTGTTGTCGCCGACCTTTGGTTGAAAGCATTTTCGAAGGTGGGCCGATTACGGAGTTCGC
>JARFQY010000376.1 GCA_029287535.1 Filomicrobium sp. | reverse complement strand
GTCGCGGCATCGGGGATGCCAGAAGCCTACTTCGACCTCTATATGGATCCCCGTGAGGAACATCCCCAGTTGGTTCCCATGATACACACGCAGGGCCAATTCAATCGGATGCGCGCCCGCCACGAGCTGTTCAAGAAGAAGTACCCCGACGTCGAGAATGGCAAGGGAATCCCTTACACCGGCCTCTCGAACGCGCGTCCGGAAACCAAGGCAATAGCCGAGCGGGTCCGTAATGTCGTCGAAAGCATGCCTTTCGACGTCAAGGAGTACCTGAATTTCAATCTCCCCGGCAGCAACGCCGTTGGTGACTGGGGACGCTGACACGTCAAGAAACGGAGGCCACCTTACGAAGGGTGGTCTTCTTTATCGTCGCCCTTGCATCATCTGAAAGCCTTTGCGAAACGTACGCGCAGGCGTTGCTGTGTTCGGACAAACAGCTGTTCGGCGTTTTTGCAACTTGATCAATCTGCGATTTGGGAGGGAAGTGATGGTAAAAGCCTTTTTCGCGCTTACGATTATTCTCGCGTTGAACCTATCTGCTGAGCGTGTTTCGGCGGCTGACAAGGACATCATTGACGCGGTCATAGCCGCGGACAAAGCTCTGAATGATGCATTTGTCATCCTGGATCGTAAGGCACTAAAGGATCTTACCGCGCCGGATCACGTTGCGGTCACGCCGTCCTACGGTCGCCCCATGAACACCCAGGAACAGCTGGACACACTCGCCGACATCAAGCTCAAGATAACGTCGAGCAGCGAACCGAAAGTCACCGTACTCGCTCCCAATGCCGTTCTCCTGGAGCAGGAAAAAAGCTATTCGGGAACCTTCGAGGGTAAGCCCATACCAAGTCGCGTTTACTCCACCGCGGTTTGGAGCAAGATCGATGGGCAGTGGCGCGAGCGGCTCTACCAGGAAACGGTGATCCGCCAGCCTTGACCGTTCGACTGGCCTGGGACTGCAGGGCGCCTGATGCCTGGCACTTTGGCGGGTTGATCAAGCCGGATGAGCTGCCGAGGCGGAGTTGGCGACCCTGTCTTGTTCGTAGAGGGCGCTCTTGATGACGTCGATGGAGCGGACTGTCGTGGCCGCGAGGCGCGCGAAGACCTCGTAGGCTTTGGCTGTCTCGTAAGTTGCCGTTGAACCTGCTTGATCCGCCTCGGACTTTGTTGCCAGTTTCTCAGTGACGGCTGCGGCATAACGACGAACTTCGGCGACGTGGGCATCAAGGTCTGGAAGCCCATCAGGGGCCTTTGAGCTGTGCACGTTCTTCGCCAGCAGTAGCAGAGCGCTCGTCAAGTCACGACGGAACCGCTTGAGCCAGTCCGGCGCCTCTCCGGCCGGCAGTTTCGAAGAGTGCAGCTTGAGGACATGCAGGGCGTCGATGATATGCAGCGCTGCCGTATTCACCTGCATCACAATGTCGGCACGCCTCTTGGCATCTCCCACCGGTTCACTCAGGAGGCGCTGGGTTTGTGCTGACGCATTCGACAACGCTCGGACGATCGCGCCCTCGACCGCTCGTGGGTCCTTTTGGCTCGTCTCGCCTGTGAAAAGCCCCAACACGGCGCCGGCATACTGTGAAGCGGTTTCCAAAACCCTCTCAGTGCTCTCGTACCAAGCCTCTTGTTCGCTACGCGGCCACAGCAAGTAGCCACCGACCAGACCAAGAACCGCACCCAGCGCTGTGTTCCCAATGCGCCAAAGCGCCAGCTGCCAATCGCCCATGTCGCTGAGATCGGACAACAAGACAAAGATAGGTGCAGCACCTGCCGCGAACAGAGCGGCGTTGTAGTAAGCCAGAGACATCATGGCAAAAGCGAATGGGATGATCAGGAACACGATGCTCCAAGGCGATTCCACCAGCGCGACCAGGATAGCGGCAAGCGAGCACCCCAGGATCGTACCGGCGACCGTCTGGATCGACTGGTTCAAGGTGCCCCCCAGATCGGGCTTCACGACGCTCAGGATGGCGAGGGTAATCCAGAAGGGTTTGGGCACGTCTAGCGCCGTGTAGACAAGCACCCCGACGCCCATCGTGGCGCCAAGTCGGAGCGCGTGCCGGAATGCCGCCGACCGAAACGTCAAGTTTTCCTTGATGCGCTTCCAGGATGAGACATGGACGTCTGTTTCCAGGTATTCGACCTCGGTCTCGGGGAGCCGTCGTGCATCACTAAGATGCATCGCATTAAAGGCTGCGTCAGCGGCGATGCCCGCCAGGTAGAGGTTGCGCTCAGCGAGCTGTTCGATGGCCAGGTATTCGCGAACACCGCTCGCACTTTCAAGATGTGGACGCATAGCCTTGACCTGTTTCATGAAGGTCTCAGCCGCGCGCCTTGCCGCCTCGCGATCGACGGCGGAGGTCCCGTCAACGAGCCGGTTCGCAATCTGAACGAGGAGATCACAGGTGACTAGCACCGAGTGTTGGCAGGCGGCGACGAGCGAGGCCAGTTTGTGTTCGGGGTCATCGGTTTTTTTGCCTCCGATCAGCTGGGCCATCGAAATCGACTCCGCAACATCCAGCGATTTGAAGAACATCTGCTCTGCGATGCTGTACAACGCTGTCAGGCGCCGTGACGTTACGCTGGTCGTCGGACTGCTGATGCGCATCGAGCGAAGCGTCGCCTCCGCCTCGATCAGGTGACACCGGACGTCGCTGCGGAGATCAACGATCTGCGCCTCCCACTGTTCGGTGTTGGTGGCGCTTGCGGCCGAAGTTGTCTCTTGCAATAGCTCGGCGAGCTTACGGTACAGATCCGAGACGGCCTGTACTGAAGGCTGGTAGGGGCGGAACGGCCAGATTGCGATCGCAAGCAGCATGCACCACACTCCGCCGAGTGCCACGCCCTCCAACCGTAGAATCGCAGATGCAAGTCGATCGCCTTCGGCGATAGGCAGCCCCACGCCAACGAGCCAGGCGAGCGTGGTCACGAAACCCGTCATTACCATTGACGGAGAGAACAGGACCGAGAAAGCGAAAACAAACGACACGAGCCCGAGCGAAATCGCGGCCAGCCAAACCCCTTCACCGGCGAGGGTCGAAAAGAAGATGGACGCACTTATGAGCAAGGTCGCGACGAACATGTAGCGCGCCTTGGCCTGGTATGTGCCGCCGGTGTCCACGAAACTGATAAGCAAGCCGCCGATCGCAGCAAACAAGGCATGGTCCGGCAAGCCAAGCGCACGTAGCACAGCGAGCGGGGCGACAATGGCAACGCAAGTCCGCGCCGCCTTTGCGAGCGGCGGCCAGCCCGGCTTCGATTGCGGGATGAGGAGCTTATAGAGGCGATCGATCCAGCCGACGACGACAGGATGCTGCCATGGCGGCCGCACAATCAAGCGTACCCCCGTCAATTAATGCGTCATACACGACTATCTTTGCACCTCAGAAACTTGCCCTTGGCGAATGCCATCAACACCCAAGTTCAACGGCCGGGCGTGAGCAGAGAGCAGGCCTCAACGTGGGAGACACGGTCCAACAAAGTGGTACAGCAAAGAAGCCCGAATTGCTCTAGGTTATGGAGAGTATTGGTAGGCGGGGAGAGGATCGAACTCTCGACCATCCGATTAAAAGTTATGTGATCGATAGATTCATCACGGCTCAGGATGGTGCATGCGACTTTATAAGTTTATGAACTTGCATACTTTTCTGTTCATATCGCTTCATGCCGATCCATAGAAGTGCACGCATTTTGGCACCTAATTGGCACCTAGGATCACACATCCAAGTCTGGTCTAAATTCGGTGACGTAGCCTCGTATAAAAGACGTGTCTCCAGCGTCATACGAGTACCAAAC
>JARFQY010000370.1 GCA_029287535.1 Filomicrobium sp. | reverse complement strand
AATGTCCGGATGCTTGGTCTGAAAATCCTTGATCAACTCCTCCATGACCATGAACTGATTTCCAGCCAGATACATCACCAGGTCGGAGGTGTATGAATCCTGGATGTTGCCGTAATCGATTTTCCCATCGGCATGGAACGTGCGATAGTCCTTGCCGTGACCTGCATCCTTCTGCGATAGAGCTGGTGTCACCGACCCCGCCGCGATCAGGGCCGCGAAGGCCAATCCGAACATTGTCCTCATCGTTTCCTCACTCATTTTTTGGCATGTTTGTTATGGGCGAATGATGGTCCAGCCAGCCTCATTGAGTTCCATCAGCGTGACGACGCCGGCGGGAACAATTTCTGCGACAGGCAGTATCGGAGGCTCTTTTCCCTCTTTTTTCGTCATCCCTTGGATAGTGTTGTTACAGGCGTGGAAGGTGACATTCGGCATGCTTTCTCCAAAGCTCTTGATGCGCTTTTGAACTGGAGACGTGTCACTCCGCAGCATGTGCAGGCCGAGGTTGAAGGCAACGATCTTGACCTCGGCCTCCTCACCTTTCGACGAATAATGCCGGACGACATTGGCTGCCACGTTCAGGACAGTGTTCATCTTTTGTGGGTTGTTGTCGCTTATCTGAATTGCGAGGCGGTGGACGCCGTCTTCAGCCAGCGTGGCGGTATATCCAGCGATCAAGAGCGCTGCGGCGCCCAGGACTGTCATGACCGCTCGGCGGTAAGCTCGCATGGCACTTCCTCTCGTTATTGTGCTTGTTGAGGCAAACATCATCAGATGCTGATGCGTGAATGTAAAGGGTGTGCCGGATGGCTTGCCGGTCTAGGTCGGCGGGCATCTGAGAATTCGCTGATACCGTTAGACACGCGCATATTGTCAGCTAAGAGACAATATCCGTTCGTTACCTCTCGTGGGGCGCCACGACATGGCTACTGTTGATCGATGCGCGTTCAACGTTCGAAGGCGGAAAGGGTGGTTAAAACCGGCATTGACAGCCGCGGCCTTGTTCTGTATCCGCGCCAACAATCTGCGCTCGTCATATTCGGCCTTGGGTCATTCGTGTCGTGCGCTGAGTTTCTGCTTTCGGGGCGCTGCGGCCGTCCCACCGATCTGCCTCGTGGACATGTACGATGTTGTGCGCATCGGCCCACGATGATGACGGCGGAACTACCCTCGACAGCCGACATCGTCGAGCTCCATTGGGGGCCGGTCAACCCGAGATCAGTCGATGTCGCCTTTTGGGATAAAGCGTCGACCATCAGATCGTCTGCAAAGCAGAGAAACCGGAAGTCGGCGCTGCCCGAACCTCACGGCCACAGCTGGCGCTAGACCACGACCGCAGCTCTCCACATAGCGGACTAGCGGCATCCCCAAGCGTTATAGACCGGCGCGATGCAATCCTTCGAGGACGTGTTCGGCATTATCTTCATGGGGGATGTAGCATTTGAGGTATCGCATTGGCTGGTTGGCGAACAGGGGATTGAGACGCTTCAGATGCGCGACCTCGCGGCCGGCGCACCGAGCCACTCCCAACTGACCCAATGCGGCAGCCCGTTCCAGGGTGCTCCACATAAAATTGGGCATACCGAACCGGATCGCCTCGGACAGTGCCAGCTCATAGTCGCCGGTCCGATAGGCATGGAGAAAACAGGTGTGATGCATCCAACCGATATCACTGAGGGCTCCGTCGAGTTTATGATGGCAAGTCAATCCCCTGCCTTCGGGGGATGATGCCACCATCTCAAACCAGTTCCCAAGGGCCGCCAGCACCGGCTCGTTGTTCAACCGCTTAAGGCGACGCGCAACTCTAGTCGCTGCGGCTAGGTCTCCCTCGAAGATCGCCGCAAACGCAATGCTCACTTGAAGCTGCGGATCATCGCGATCCAGCGTGGCGGCCTGCTCGATAGCGTCGTGGGCAATATCCATGCTTCGGTTCCAGTCCAGATAGCCCATGGCATGCCCGTCCAGGGCCAGCTCGGCGAGAACGGCGTGGAGGTCGGCGCGGTCTGGCTGATCCATCGAGGCTGACAAGAACTGCTGAAAGGCTTCTGCGTGGACTTCAGAGGTGGCGGAGCCTTGGTAACGCCAGTAGCTCTCCATGAGCTCATGCTCTTTGTATCGCGATGCCTCTATGGTTGCGTCGGACGTCGAGCTTGTTCCAGCGCCCATTCGTGAGGCAAAACGGAACTGTGGAACATAACTGCCCGGCTGCATCGAAACGATCACCGGGTCATTCCTTCCGGCCTCAAGAGAATAAAGCTTCAGTGCCAGCCGAAGGCGGTTCACCGCGACGCGGACCTTGGAGTCTCGCGACGTGTCGAAACCGCACCGTTCGCCGAAAACATGCGCGGCGATGGTGCGCCCATCCAGTGTATCGGCTTTGCCAAGCAGCGTCCGCTCGACAAGAAACCGCAGCAACTCGGATCTCTTTGGCGCATGACGGAAGGCATCGCTTCCGAGAATTCGGCGGAGTTGAGCCTCAG
The DNA here is from genome assembly GCA_029287535.1 of Filomicrobium sp. Lineage (GTDB taxonomy): Bacteria > Pseudomonadota > Alphaproteobacteria > Rhizobiales > Hyphomicrobiaceae > Filomicrobium. Next base: position 3,311 of record JARFQY010000370.1, on the reverse strand, counting down.
CATCGGCGGCCTCAGGCCTCGCTGTAACCGGCGCGCTTCGGTGCATCATAGATTGTTCCACAAGTGATAAGCACTGAACGGGGGGATAGTAAAAACGTTACTAACGTTGTCCGACAGTCACGATATTGGCAGAGTTCAGCTCAGAAGGAAGACCGATCCTGTCATTTGTTGTCAACACCGCATGGGTCACACTTCTCTCCGGGGTTAGCATCTAGGGGGCTTCCCGCTCACGTCGGGCCGCTTGTTATTTCTCGTGCCAGAAGAAAGTAGGTTGCGGCGAGAGTATTAGAGGCTCTGGAAGTCGTTGGACAGAGAAAGAAGGACGCGCTGAAAGTGCAAATTGCACCCATGAGATCAATTGGCACTGTTGCTTTGGTCCTCGCGATGCCTGGCCTGATTCCAGCATCTTCAACAGCGGGCGAGTGGCGTGATCAAGAACTCAGACTGCATCCCGAGAAGGGTTACACCCTGCAGCAGACGCTCGCCCTTCATCAGAGGTTCGACTTAGCAACCTGGAACTCGGGTAACGATATCGACTTCTCGCGTTTCGCTTACCTGAACACTTCGCCCTTTTTCCCGCATGCATGGATCCCTCGCGCCGGTCAGGTGGCCAAGCTGGAATCCACGTCCGATCCGCAGATTGGAGAGACAAAAGCCAAGACAGCGGAAGGCGAAATGACGTTGGACGAATGGACGGCGGGACATCTGGATGGCGTCATCGTCGTTCATAACGGCAAGATCATCTACGAAAGGTATCCCCGGATGCGGCCGACGGACCGGCACATTTGGTGGTCGGTTTCTAAGTCGGTGGCTGGCACGATTGTAGGCCTGTTGGAGGAACAGGGGCAGATCGACGTCAGCAAGCCGATTCAGACCTACCTCCCGAAACTCGCCAATTCGGAGTGGAGCGGAACGCCCGTTATCGACATCCTCGATCATGCATCCGGCATGACCGGACTTGAAGCTGATGACCCCGACGCATACACCGATCCGCAGTCGCCGTATGGCTTGTTCGAGGCAAGCCTCGGCATCCAACCAAAGCCCCCGAAAACCCTGACACCAACCTACGACTACATAACGACGCTCAAGCGGCAGAAGCCGAGTGGCAAGCGGTTCGAGTACACCTCGGTCAACACTTTCGTCACAGCCTGGTTGGCCGAAACAGTCACTGGAAGATCCTACCCTGAACTGGTCGGCGAGATGATCTGGCAGCGGATGGGGGCAGAGGCAGATGCACTCCTGGCAATGTCGCCTGAAGGTGCGCCCGGAGCCCATGGCTTGCTCAACACGACGCTCCGGGATCTGGCGCGCTACGGCATGCTCTTCACCAAAAGCTGGACAATAGTGGCCAAAGAAAAAGTCATCCCGGACAGCCTCATCCAAAAGATTCAGCAAGACGGCCGAGCGTACCTCTATGAGGCTGGCATGCTCAAACCGAAACTCGACGATTATCTCGGGGAAGCCGCCGCCTTCCAGACCCGTCAGTGGGATTTTGTGATGAAGGACGGAGATTTCGGCAAATCGGGGTTTCACGGCCAAACGCTCTACGTATCGCCATCGAAGAACCTCGTGGTCGCGTCGTTTGCCACAGGTAAGGGCTACGACACCTGGTCGTTTGCGCGCACCATTGCGAAATCGCTCAAGTAGTTTCGAGCTCTTGCCCAGGCGTGCAGCCGATTGGGAAAAGATACAATGGAGCCGGTGCCGGCGGCCTGCATCTGGAGCGGTCGGAATTCGAAATCAGCATGAACGGAAGTCCCAGGTGGACCTGCTCGCCCTTGATCTGCATCAACGAACTGAGATGACTGTTGCCTAGCATTCCCATTTGTGTCCACGAGGCGGCCACCTAAGCAAGAGGAAACAGTTGCAATGAACCGAGTGGCGCTAATTCCGCTTCTATTTGTGGCGATGATTCCGACGTCAGTGCCTTCAGCGGCGCAAGACTTTTGGATCAAGGCGCAAGAATCCGACTGCCAGGTTTGGTCGGACGAGGCGATGGATAACGAGGTCGTAACGTGGTCTGGCCCATGCAAGGACGGCAAAGCTTCAGGCAAAGGCAAGCTCTCGTGGACCGATGACGGCAAGCCGGCTGGGTCCTACGAGGGCTTTATGGAGGGTGGCAAGCTAAACGGGCCAGGCAAACTGGAGCACATGACCACAGACGGTGCGGTTCAGGTCGAGGCCATCTTCAAGGACAGTAACGTGGACGGCGGTGGGCTCTTCACAGATGCTGCGGGAAACATCTACGAAGGTGAGATCAAAGACGGCAAGGCACACGGCGTCGGCTACGAGAAAATCCGCGATGAGGAATATGCCGGCGAATTCGACAACGGTCAGCGTCACGGCATCGGATTATCCGTTGGGCCAAGTACCGCCTATCTCGGTGAATTCGACAAGAACGCCGCGTCGGGCTCTGGAACACTCGAAGACGCAGAGGGCGGGCGGTATCATGGCCAGTTCAGGAACAATAAGCCGCACGGGTTTGGCACGTACGTCACGACAGATGGCGCCGTCTATCAGGGCCAGTTCGTTGACGGCAAGACTGATGGCCAAATCCTGGTGAAGTCTTCACCCGATGCCAAGGCCGCGTTGGAGACCTGGAAGAATGGCCAGAGGGTGAGGTGATTATGCGCACGTGGAACCAATCGATAAGCGTCTTGGCTGCCGTGACTTTACTCGTCGCAATAGGCATAACGGCAGCCTCACCTCGTGCCTCGGCGGATCCTTTAGCGGGCGCGATCGGTGGCGCGATCATCGGCGGCATCGTCGGACGTGGCGGCGGTGCGGTAGCGGGCGCGATCATCGGCGGTGTTGCCGGGACGGCAATTAAGGCGCGCAAGCGGAAACGGCGCTTTCACCGGCAACGAGGCTATGCGAGAGCCTACCGGCGTGGTTACCGCCATGGGCGTCGCAGTCGGTAACAACATTGAGCGTCGGAACAGCCAATCCACGCCCTCTTGGAATAAGTGGACGCGGACATGGTCGAGCCCCGCGAAACTGCCAGAGGCGTGCTCTGACTCCAGCCATAGTTGTTAAACCCACATCTCTCTGTCCGGTAGTGTCCAGAAACTTTCGCACTTTTGATTTTTTGCTGAGCGGCCGCCGGCCGGTGCTCAGGCGATGGCGTTTGTGATCTCAGTGTCCTTCAGCAGTTGCATATTGAGATAGCGTTTGGCCGACCACTGCGTGCCAGCGATGTGCCTGAGGCGGGCAGCGGCGAGGTTGAGGGCCGAGTTTCCATCGGGGAAGGCGCCGACAACCTTGGTACGCCGCTTGATCTCGCGCAGGATACGCTCCAGCGGATTGTTCGT
>JARFQY010000336.1 GCA_029287535.1 Filomicrobium sp. | reverse complement strand
AACGTAGAGTCAGGACGCAACTTGGCGGCATTCAGCGGCGCTTAACGGTCGAAAAGGCGAGGGCGGGCCATTTAAGCTATTGATTTAATTGAGTAGCGTTTTTGCCTGTTACTCCTACGAACCAGAAGGTCGGGAGTTCGAGTGGAGGCCGACCCGCAGCGGATATGGGCAAAGGCAGCAATTCCGTGATTTTCACTCTGCTTTTTCGACGTTCTCTCGGTAATACTCCCAAGCATCGACTACCGAGCCGTCTGGCAAACGGCACTCGCCGGAGTCGAGCAGGTATTCACCTCCCTGATCCACACAGAAAACGGCGGCGGGGTTAGGTATGCTCACGTTCTCGCTGGAGCCGTTTTCGGCTGCCTGGTGAGTACAAGCAGCGGCCGTAAAGATCCCCGTCAAGGTAAACACCCTGGCCAATATCTGAGCGGCATTTCGGCTTCGACCATGTTCTTGCATGTTCCGGCACTCCCAATTGGCGACTCCTCGCTATTTGAAATGCATGCTCGCGTAGATCGCGTGCATGAAGGCGTGAGCGACGACCGGATCGCTCGAGAACGGCGAGTATTGCCGGTGACTCGCTACCGCACCCGTTGCCGCCTCATAAATGACCTTATCGTCTTTCACGGTGACCAGCACCTGCAGGTCTGCGAGCGTCTCTGGATCGACAGCCGTCGGGTCGGCAGAAAGGATCACAAAATCGGCGATCTTGCCGGCCTCAATCGAGCCTTTGTCGCCCTCTTCAAAATGCTGCCAGGCCGGCCAGATCGTCATCGCCTTCAGGGCCGTAATGACATCGACACGCTGATGCGGCCCCAGGATGTCGCCCGAACGCGTCCGGCGTGTCACGGTCGCGGCGAGAACACGCATGCTGTCAGGGAAAGCGACGGGGGCGTCATGGTGTGTTCCGAACATCAACCCCCTCTCCCGGATCCACCCGGTGGGCGAAATGTTTTCGGCGTTCACCGGACCGACCGTGTGCTCGCGGTGCCAATCGCCCCAATAGAACGTATGCATCGGAAAGACCGATTGGAATACGCCAAGCCGTTCGAAGCTGTCAACCTGATCCTCGCGCTGAAATTGGCCGTGGATAAGGACGGGCCGGTTGCCCGGGTCGCCGTATTTTTCCTGTGCGGCCTCCAGTGCGGCGATCAGCATGTCCGATGCGCCTTCGCCATTGGAGTGAACGAGGATCTGCATGCCGTTTTCATAGCACCAGTTCACGGCGTCCTGGAGTTGCTCCGCCGTGATCGCAGCATAGCCGGCATAGCTGTCCGGATAGTCACCCACCGGGTCGTAGTACGGACGGTCCCGTAACGCCGTGAAGCCCTGCGGCGATCCGTCGATCGTGAGTTTGCACCCGCCGACCCGCACACGGTCGGCGTAGGCGCGCGACACGTTGGCGCGGATGTAATCGCGCGATTCCAGGACATCGGGGTAGGCCACGACGTCGATGGGCAAATCGCCCGCCGCACCCACCTTCTTGAGGGCCTCTACGCTGCCGCCGGAAGACCGGCCATCCTGTCCGGTGGTGTATCCGAATTGCGCCCAGAGCCTGCTGCCCGCCTGAGCGAAAGCCAATAGTCCTTCGTCCCCCAGGTTGCCCAACAGAGGCGCCAGTACAGCAAAGAAGGCATATTCCTCGAGCACGCCATTAGGCTCGCCATTCTCATCACGCTGAATAACACCGCCCGGAGGGGCTTCGGAGGCCGCGGTAATGCCAGCGAGCTCCAGAGCCTTGGAGTTGGCCACGCCCAGATGACCGGATTGATGCACGATCAGCAGCGGCAGATCCTCCGACACCGCATCAAGATCTTCCCGCGTGGGGTGCCTTAGCTCGGCCAGCTGTGCGTTGTCATAGCCGAAACCGATGATCATCTGCACCTTGGCGACGGCCTCGGCATTATCGTCGGCCCATTGGGTCAGCGTGGCCTGCAAGCTCGCGATGTCGGTGACGTCCCCGTCGGGTGGGGAGAGCAGGTTGGCCGAGAGTGCCTGTAGTCCGCCGAAAACAACATGACCGTGGCTGTCGACGAACCCGGGAAGCATCGCGTGCCCATCAAGATCAAACATCGTAGTTGCGTTTCCGCGATAGCCGCCAAGATCAGCGAGTGAGCCTGCGGCAAGGATCCGTCCATCCTTCACCGCAACTGCCTCGGCCGTCGGCTGGTCGTCGTTCATCGTGAGGATAGGGCCGCCGGAATAGATCGTATCGGCGATGTCCTGCGAACACGCGGAACTCAGCGGAAGCAGCGCTGCGAACAGAACCAGAATTCGTGGTGAGAAGAAGCGCATCCAATGATCTCCTTTTTCTTGCTTGGGCGTACATGCGGTCATGTGAGGGAAGGATTTTCCCCCAAATGTGTCAGAAGTGTTAATCGTCGTAGACGAGCAGACTGGGCTTGTTTCGCAAATTTCTGCGGATAAGTATGCCTGACCAGCGCAGGACGTCAGAGGCTGGACCAAAATGACCGCGGCCGGGCAACATCCTGAGCCCAGTCTTACGATCCAGGTAGCACCATCCGTTAGCATGCTGACGCGCCTGGCACGTCATCGTGTGCACGCTTTCCCAGACCGCTGGCGGCCACTGAACACGTAGAGTCTGGACGCAACCTGGCGGCATTCAGCGGCTCTCAACGGTCGAAAAGGCGAGGGCGGGCCATTTAAGTTGTTGAATTAATTGAGTCGCGTTATTGCCTGTTACTCCTATGAACCAGAAGGTCGGGAGTTTGAACCGAGGCCGACGAAGTCGGCCGAGACAACGCGCAGCGAACGGTAGTGAGCGAGCTGCCCGCCTGACGGGCGAGAAGCGTTGCGACGAGTAATCTCTCCGGGCGCGCCATTTAAATTAGGGGGTTACGGATATAGTCGGCAACCCCTTTTTCTTTTGGGTAGCAATTCGGGCAGCAGATTTTGCTATTTAAGACTGACGGTTGTTCCGTTTCCCTGCACTCGTACCCGCCCCCCACCCCCCAGGGCCGGGGTCGCGCACGCTTCGAAAAAGTCGTAAAAGCTACTCGCAGTTCGAAAAAGCTGTTTCAGGGCGTTTCGTTTGGCATGTAGGTATTGTCCACCCGTCCGGACGAATGAGAGCCCCGGCTCAGAAATTCCTCTGCGCGCTCAATATCTGTCTCTCTTGCTGTCACCAATATCCAATACGGTGTTTGCCCGAAACCCTCGTTAGATTGGAGCTGTTGGCGACTCTCGAGAAATCCTTTTTCCTGGTTGCAGGTCAAATCTCTCTCTTATTCAAACACTAGCCGCCCGGGCCCTTACAGCTCTACCACATGCCTGCGAATCCAGGGCAACAGGTTGGCGTAGGTGCAGCAGTCGTCTTCCAGTAGTCCGATCAAAAATCGGTGTGCCCTCTTGGCGTTGACCTTCAGTCGGTAGCCATTGAGACGCAGAAAGACATCGGTCGCAAAGAACGCAACCCGTTTGTTTCCATCCACGAAAGGGTGGTTCATGATCAGTGACTCGAACAGCGCTGCCGCCATTTCGGCAAGATCATCGTAGTAGCCGGTCCGGGGACGATACAGCGCGCTCTCCAGCAGC